>NZ_CP095043.1:2712611-3025222 GCF_022919175.1 Leucobacter rhizosphaerae
GTCGCGCGTGGTGGAGCCGCGTCTGCGCGAGCTGGCGGCCAAGCACCCGTCGGTGGGGGAGTTCCGCGGCAAGGGACTCTTCTGGTCGCTCGAGCTTGTGGTCGATCCCGAGACCCGCGAACCGCTCGTGCCGTTCAACGCGACGGGTGAGGCCGCAGCGCCGATGAACGCGGTGGTCGCCGCGTGCAAGGCCGCCGGGCTCTGGCCGTTCGTGCACTTCAACCGCCTGCAGATCGCGCCGCCGCTGATCATCTCGGAAGAGGATCTCGTGGCCGGGCTCGACATCATCGACGCCGCGCTCGACGTGGCGGACGGGTACGTCACGAAGTAGTCGTTTGAGCTCGACGCACACAGCCCGCCTCTCCGATCCGGAGGGCGGGCTGTGTGCGTCGGTCGGGGGCCAGCTTGTGCCGGCTGCGGGGTGGGCGCGTGGGCGCGTGTCCGTCGCTGGGTACACCCAGTTGCGGGGTCAGTTGTGCGGGGTGTTTCGGCCCGCACACCCCGCACAACTGACCCCGCACGAGTGATGGGTGGTCAGCGGGGTCGGGATCGCGGGATCGCCGGATCTCGGGATCTCGGGATCGCGGGATCGCGGGATCGCGGGATCGCCGGGCGAGGGACTAGCGCCCACCCGTCGCGAGGCGCATGAGGTCCGTGTTGAGGTCGATCCCGAGCTCCGTGCCGCCCGCGCTGCCGTAGCTGTGCTGGTAGGCGCCCCAGGCGTCCCCGCGCACCGCCTGCCGGAACCCGCCCTCGATGAGCGCGACGAGCTCCGTCGCGGTGCGGTCGACGCGCGTGCCGAAACCGCTGCTGTTCCAGTCGTCGGGCGTCGCGAAGAGCGACGTCGGCACCGTGATCGTGCGGAGGTAGGCGAAGAGCCCGCGGAGCTGGTCGTCGATCACGAGCGCGTGACGGTCGCTGCCGGCCGTCGCGGCGAGCGCGACCGGGGTCCCGATGAGGAGATCGTTGTCGAGCACCTGGAAGAACGCGGTGAACAGTCCGCTCGCACCCGCCTTGTAGACGGGGGTCGAGGCCACGATCGCGTCGGCGTCGCGGAGCACGTCGCTCGCCTCCTGCAGGGCGGGGGAGACGTGCTGCGTGACGAGGGCCGCCGTGATGTCTTCCGCGAGCGTGCGCAGGTCGATGAGGCGGATCCGGATCTCGATCCCGCGCTCGGCGCCGATCGCGGCGACTCGGGCGGCGGCCCGGTTCGCGAGCATCGTGGTGGTCGAGGGGTCGCTGGTGCCCGCGCTCACGACGGCGAGGGTGCGGGCGGCAGGCTCGGCGGGGACGGTGGGGACGGACGCCGGACGTCCGTCGAAGGGGGTGTTCATGGTGGGTCCTTCGAGAAGTGTGTGGGGTGGGAACACGGGGGCGAGGCACGGGTTTCGACCGCAATCCGCGGGAGAGGGCTCGCTCAACCTGTGAGCACATGCTCGCTCAGGTGTCGCGGGCTACTTGCCGACGAGCTTGGCGCAGAGCCGCTGGAGATCCCGCATCTCGTCTTCGGTGAGGGCGCCGCCGACATCGCGTGCGACGCTCTTGGCGTGCGCGCGCCCGATGTCGCGCTGCACACGCTGGCCCTCGTCGGTAAGCGAGATGCGCACCGCGCGGCCGTCGGTCGCATCGGCCTCGCGAACGAGCAGGCCCCGGGTGACGAGCCGATCCACCGCCCGAGAGAGCGCGGGCTGGCTGAGGAGCACGCCGCGCTGGATCTCGCTGATGCGCATCGGCCCCGCGCCCTTGGCGACGGTGTAGAGCACGTCGTACTCGCTCATGCTGGCTTCGCACCACATGTCTTCGGATTCGTAGACGCCCATGAGCGAGGCGTGGGCGGTCATGAGCGACTCCCACGCCTCGTTCGCGAGGCGGACGTCGATCCGCGGGTTGCGTTCCATGGGGGAAATATTATCCGTGCAACCCGAACGCGGCCCCCGCCTTCGCGGGAGTGTCCTGGTAGGGCGATCCGCCCGTGACATTGTCGCCGCGGTTGGCGTTCGGACGCGGCTCGCGGGGAGCGGCGTCACCGTACTTGGCGGCGACGAGGCTCGCGTGACTCGGCGACTCCGGCACCTCGGGATCCCGCTTCGCGGCGAGCTCGCGGCGCAGCACCGGCACGACCTCCTCGCCGAGCAGATCGAGCTGATCCAGCACCGTCTTGAGTGGCAGGCCGGCGTGGTCGATCAGGAACATCTGGCGCTGGTAGTCGCCGAAGATCTCGCGGAACCCGAGAGTCTTGTCGATGACCTCCTGCGGGCTGCCGACGGAGAGCGGCGTCTGCTTCGTGAAGTCCTCCATGCGGGGGCCGTGGCCGTAGACGGGGGCCTCGTTGAAGTAGGGGCGGAAGCCGTCGATCGCGTCCTGCGACCTCTTGGCGATGAAGGCCTGACCGCCGAGCCCGACGATGGCCTGCTTCTGGCTGCCGTGGCCGTGGTGCTCGAAGCGCTGACGGTAGAAGTTAATGAGCCGCAGCGAGTGCTCGGACGGTGCGAAGATGTGGTTCGAGAAGAACCCGTCGCCGTAGAACGCGGCCTGTTCGGCGATCTCGGGGGTCCGGATCGAGCCGTGCCAGACGAACGGGGGCACGTCGTGCAGCGGGCGGGGTGTCGAGGTGAAGCCCTGCAGCGGGGTGCGGAAGTTGCCCTCCCAGTCCACGACGTCCTCGCGCCACAGGCGGTGCAGGAGGTTGTAGTTCTCGAGCGCCAGGGGCAGGCTCGAACGGATGTCCTTGCCGAACCAGGGGTAGACGGGCGCGGTGTTGCCGCGGCCGAGCATGAGATCCATGCGGCCCTCCGCCAGATGCTGGAGCATCGCGTACTCCTCGGCGATCCGCACCGGGTCGTTCGTGGTGATCAGGGTCGTCGAGGTGCTGAGCTTCAGCGTCTTCGTCTGGGCCGCGATGAACGCGAGCAGAGTCGTCGGGGTCGATGAAAAGAAGGGAGGGTTGTGGTGCTCGCCGATCGCGAAGACGTCGAGGCCGACCTCTTCGGCCTTCCGAGCGATCTGCACGGTCGCCTGGATGCGCGCCGCCTCGCTGGGGGTCTCTCCGCTGACGGGGTCACGGGTGACGTCGCTGACGGAGAAGATTCCGAATTCCATGATGCTCTCCTCAAGTTATATGCGTATGCATGTAAATATAACACGCGATGGGGTGATCTATTCCCGGGGGTGTGGATGCGTGCGAGTGAGCGTCGGGTGCGGGTGTGGTTGTGGGTGCGGGTCGGAGCCGGAGCCGGGTCGGAGCCGGAGCCGGAGCGGGAGCGGATCGGGACAGGGGGGGGCTCGTTGAGGCGCAAGGGTGCCCGCGGGGGCCCAGGTGTCGGTTCAGGGTTGACGACTCCCTCGAAATGCTTTTAGACTGACTAGTCAGTTTAATCCAACATCTCAGAAAGCCAGCCCCCGTGCGCACTGCTCTGCCTCAGGATCTCGATACGGGATCCCCACGCCCCATCCACCTGCACGAGGCCGCCGTGCGCGGCCCGCGCGGCCCCGTCTTCGGCCCGCTCACCGCGACCTCGACGACCCCGGTCACGGTGGTCTGCGGGCCGCGCGGCAGCGGCCGCACCTCCCTGCTGCTCAGCCTCGCCGGGCGCATGCGACTGAGCGCGGGCGACGCGAGCGTGGCGGGCAGCATCCGCCCCGCCGCCCTGCGGAAACGAGTCGGGATCGCCGGCTTCGACGACATCGACGGGCTCGAACCCACGGCCTCCGTCGCCGGCGCGCTGCGCGAGCGCCTCGCCTGGGTCGCCCCGTGGTACCGCCGGGTGCCGCGCCTCGCGCCCGACGTGGTTCGAGAGCTGCTGGCCGATGCGTTCGGCGCTCTCGAGCAGCCGTCCGCAGACACCCGGGTGCGGGATCTCGGCCCCGTCGACGCCCTGCTCCTCCGCATCGCGCTCGCCCTGCTCGAATCGCCCGAGGCCCTCGTGCTCGACGACTTCGACCAGCTCCGCAGCGCAGCCGAACGGGATCTCGTCGCCCTGCGGCTGAGCGAGATCGCGGCCACCGGGATCCCGATCGTGATCGCCACGACGGACCCGGAGGACGCCGCCCGGTTCACCGCACCGCGCCCCACCGTCATCGCGCTGTAATCGCTCCCACCATCTCTGAACGAATCGAACGCCCCATGTCACTCTTCTCCACCGGCACCGAACTCGGCCGCTTCCGCACGGGCACCCTGCCCCGGATCGCCGTCGCGGTTCTCCTCTTCATCCCGCTCATCTACGGCGCGCTGTATCTCTGGGCGTTCTGGGCCCCCACCGACAACATGAACCGGCTGCCGGTCGCGATCGTCAATCTCGACCACGCCGCCGAGACCCCCGACGGCGACGAACTCACCGCGGGCGCCGACGTGGTCGACGAGCTGCTCGACGGCGGGGATCTCGCTTGGCGTCCGCTCGGCTCGCAGCAGGCGGCGGATCAGGTCGCCGACGGCGAGGTGTATTTCTCGGTGACCATTCCCGAGGACTTCTCCGCCACCCTCGCCGGATTGCAGGAGGACCCGAAGGCCGGGCAGATCCAGGTCGTCTACAACGACAACAATTCGTTCCTGGCCTCCACGCTCGGCAAGCAGGCCATGGTGCAGTTGCGTGACGCCGTCGCCGAGACGACCACTCGGACCGCGGCCGAGCAGGTGCTGGTCGGGGTCGAGCGCCTGAGCGACGGCACCCGCGACGCCGCCTCCGCCGCGTCCACCCTCGACGACGGCACGGCCGCGCTCGCCGATGCCAGTGGCACCCTGAGTGCGGGTCTCGGCGAACTGTCGGACGGCACGGCGCAACTCGCGGATCGCGCCCCCGCGCTCTCCGGCGGCGCAGCGCAACTCTCGGCGGGCCTGGAGACCGCGCGATCGGGGAGTGGCGAACTGGCGACGGGCAGTGCCGCACTCGCGGCGAAGACCTCCGAGGCGGCCGCGGGGGCCGCGGCCCTCACGACGGGCCTGGGAGAACTCGACGCGGGGGCGGCCACGCTCTCCGAGAGCACCGCGACCGCCGCAACGGGCAGCGGGGATCTCGCCGCGGGCCTCGGCACCCTGGCCCAGGGCAGCACCGGCGTGGCGCAGGGCACGGGGCTCATCGCGCAACTCGCCGCGGCGCACCCGGAGCTGACGCTCGCGGAGCTCGACGCGCAGCTCGCCGGAGCGGGATCCTCGCTCGCCGCGCTCGCGGACGGCTCGGCCGCCGTGCAGGCGGGAGCCGAATCGGCATCGAGCTCTGCCGCGACCCTCCGCGACGGTCTGACCCAGCTGAGCGACGGCGCCTCCCGGCTGAGCACGAGCACCACCGCGGCGTCAGGCGGTGCGCAGCAGCTTTCCGACGGCCTCGCGCAACTCTCCGTCGGCGCTCAGACGGTGTCCGACGGCACCTCCACGCTCGCGGCCGGGGTCGGATCCGCCGCTGACGGTGCATCGGCGCTCGCCGCCGGATCCGGCGACCTCGTGTCGGGCGTCACGCGCCTGCACGACGGCGCCGAGCAGGCCAGCGAGGGGTCGGCAGCGCTGGCGACCGGAGCGACGAAGGTGCACGACGGGTCCGCGGAGTTCGCAGGCAAGCTCGACGAGGGAGCGGCCGAGGCACCGTCGTTCGCCGCGGGCCAGACGGACCGCATCGCCGCGACGATGGCGGCCCCCGTCGCGCTCGACGAAACCACCGAGAACCCGGTCCAGGGCTTCGGCGAGGGATTCGCCCCGTTCTTCATCGCCCTCGCCACGTTCGTCGGTGCGCTCATCACCTGGCTGATCCTGCACGCCCTGCCGAAGCGGCCGCTCGCGAGCACCACCTCGGGCCTCCGCACGGTGCTCACGGGCTTCTGGCCCGCGGCGATCATCGGGGTGGGCCAGGTGGTCATCATGATGCTGGTGCTCGTCTACGGGATCGGGATCCAGCCCGCGCACTGGCTCGGCATGTCCCTCTTCATGCTGCTCGTGACCCTCGCGTTCCTGGCGCTGCAGCAGATGTTCATCGTGCTGCTCGGCACCGCGACCGGCCGCGTCGTGAGCCTCGTGCTGCTCATGCTGCAGCTCTCGTCGTCGGGCGGCACGTATCCGGTGGAGACCACCCCCGCGTTCTTCCAGATGCTGCACCCGTTCATGCCGGCCTCGTACGTCGTCGACGGGCTGAGGCAGCTCATCGGCGGCGGGATCGACGCCCGGTTCTGGATCGCGCTCGCGGTGATGGTCGGGATCCTCGTCGGGTCACTCGCCCTCAGCGCGGTCTCGGCACGGCGCCAGAAGGTGTGGACGATCAAGCGCCTGCACCCCGAGCTCGCGATCTAGCCTGCGGGGAGGAGCAGAAATCGCTCACACGGGGTCCGGGGATCACGAGCACCGCGGAATCACGAGAGAATGAGGACATGGCACGGGTGAACACACGACAGCTCATCACCGAGGCGGCGGTGTCGGTCGCCGCGCAGCACGGGATCAGCGGCGCCTCGATGGACCTGATCGCCGAGACCGCCGGCGTCGCGAAGGGCAGTCTGTACTACAACTTCGCCTCGAAGGACGCGCTCTTCGAGGAGGTGATCCGGGGCGGCTTCGAGAAGCTCGCCGTCGCCCTCGACGAGGCCCGTGCGGCGACGCAGGCCGATCCCGCAGCCGGGCCGCGCGCGGTCGCGGCCGCAACGCTCGAGACCCTCCGCGGCAACCTCGACCTCGCCAAGCTCATGGCGTCCGAGATCTTCCGCACCGACCGCCCCTGGGCCGACACGATGGAGCTGGCCCGAGCCTCCGTCGTCGTCCGCTATCGCGATGTGCTGCGCGCCGCGCGCGACGGGGATCCCGTGATCACCGAGACCGCCGGCGCGGCGTTCTTCGGCGCGCTCGCGGGGGCCTGCCTCGACTGGCTGCTCTTCCGTCCCGAGCAGTCGGTCGATACCGTGCTGGATCAGGTGCTCGGAGCCGGATCAGGTGCTCGGAACGGCCTCGGCTGACGACTCCTGCTGGCGGGCGAACACCACCACGTTGTCCGACACCGTGCTGCCCGTGGCGTCGAAGAGGCAGGTGATGAGCACGAGCCGCCCGGGAACGTTGCTCCACAGCAGCTCCCACTCGGCGAGGGCGCTCTGCTCCCGGCGCTCCGTGGAGACCACCTCGTAGACCACTGCTCCCGTCTCCGTGCGCACGATGATCTCGTCGCCCGGCAGCACGCTGCTGCGACCCGCGGCGCGATCCACCAGCGGATCGAACACCGCGCGCTGATCGGCCGAGGCGTGACCGATCACGTAGACCGTATTGTCGGTGCCGACGCCGGGCTTGCCGAAGTCTGACAGCCAGTAGGCATCCGACGCGGTCGGCGGGTTCAGGATCGACTGGCCCTCACTCGACATCGTCGCAACAGGGGCTTCGAAGTCGAGGGCCGGGATCTCGAGGCGCGTCGGCGGCGCCGCGGGGGCGGCGGGGAGCTGTTCGGCCACCCGCTCGACGACCCGTCGCTCCGGTCCGCTCGCCGTCGCGGTGCCCGGGGCGAGCACCTGCCACACCCCGACACCCACGAGCGCGAGCCCGCCCACGATCACGGCCCCCGTCACCCAGGCCGCGATACGCCGGATGCGGCGGCTCACGAGACCGGTCCCTGCGGTGCACTCCCGGAAGCCGCGCGGCCCGGAGGGGGTGCTCCCGGCGCGGAGGTGCCTGGCGCAGCAACCGGCACCCCGGCCGTACCAGGCAACCCGGCCGCGGGACGCCGCGTGCCGAGCAGCGTCACGCCGGCCGCGGCGAGCAGGATCAGCGCCGCGCCGAGCAGCATGAGCTGCTCCGCGGGGCTCAGCCGGAACCCGGCGATGCCGGCGGTGGTGGCGGCGTCGACGTCCTCGACCACCGTCGTCAGCTGCGCGGCCTCGGCCGCGCGCTCGGCGGCGCCCGGGATCCGCACCGCGACCCACCCCGCGAACGAGCTGTCGGCTGCCGTGAACGCGAACCGGTATTCCCCGCCGGGAATGCGGGCCACGTCGATCCGCAGTTCGCCGTCGTCGTTCACGCGGATCCAGTCGACCGCGGTCTTCGTGGGGTAGACGTGCAGGAAGAACCAGTCGCCCGGCTTCGCGTCCGGGATCGTCACGTACGCGATGCCGTTCTCGACGCGCGCCGTCACTCCACCGGCGTTCTCGGAGGTGAGGAGATCGGAGGACGCCACCGGCGGGTCCGGCACGAACTCGGGCTTCGGCACGGACTGCGTCGAGGGTGCTCGGCTGCCCGCCGCCGAGGTGGCCGACGGAGACGCGGCCGGGAGCTGCACGGCCGGCTCGGCCGGCGTGGAGACCGGCGGCTTCTGGGGTCGCGGGTTCGTGCCGCCGTCGGGTGGAACGACGGGCGGAACGGGGAGGATGATCTCGGGAGCGGGCGCCTGCACGGCCGCGGGTGCCGCCCACGTGATGCCGTTCAGGAGCACCTGGGCCGAGGCGAGCGACCAGCTCCGGGCGTCGACGGCGGTGGACGAGCCGTGGAGCGACAGGAACAGGTGGCGGTTCGTGGCCCGCTGGTCCACCGCGATGCCCGAGCCGAGCGGCTCGACGACGGTGCCGGATCCCTCGGCGTCGCGGAGGACGACCGCCTCGGCGAGGACCGTGGGCTGCACCCCGGTGAGCTCCTCGAACCAGGCCGTGAACTTCGGTCCGCCGCTCGCCGTGTTCTGCCGCAGCACGGAGCCCGGCTGCAGCGAGTCCGGGCTCAGCATGCCCCCGGCGAAGATCTCGTGCGGCTGCGTGATGCGATATCCGGTGGCCGAGAGCGTGCGATCGTTGGCCGCGCCGCGCGTGGCCGGGTCGCCCTGCAGTCGATGGAGCGTCGCGATCCCGCTCTGCTCATCCGCTCCGAGGTCGAGCCAGATCACACCGGTGCCCGCGGCGTCCGTGGCCGCGATCGCCGCCGTCAGCTGCTCGGCCGTCGCGGCCTCCGGGGTGTCCCACAGCACCGCATCGTACGCGGCGAGGGCGGCGGGATCCGCGGGGAGCGCTCGAGCGCTCTCCGCGAGCAGCCCGTTCTCCGACAGCAGCGTCGACGTGCGATCGCCGTTGTCGCCGAGCACCAGCACCCGCTGCATCTTCGCGAGACGGAAGTTGACCGTCGTGGTGAGCGCGGCCCGCACCGGGGCTGCGGCGGAGATGGACTCCTGCGTGCCGTCGGCCGTCGCGCGCAGCTGGTATGCGCCGATGGGCAGGCCCGGGATCTCGTAGCTGCCGTCGGCCGCCGTGACCGTGGAGATCGTCTGCCCGACCACCGCGACGGTCGCCCCGGGGAGGGGCGCGTCGGTCGCGTGGTCGACGACCACGCCTCGGAGGGCGCCGACCGTGATCTGCGTGAGTGGGAGCTCGAGGGTCTGGAACACACCGGCCGTCACGGTGAGCACACCGGACTGCGCCGAGGTGTACCCGAAGCGCTCGACGGTGAGGGTGTACTCCCCGGGCACGAGCCGGGCGGTGAAGCGCCCGGTGGCATCGGTGGTCCAGGTCTCGCCGTGCGCGCCGTAGCTCACGGTCGCGCCCGAGACCGGCAGCCCCGTGGCCGCATCGAGGATCCGGCCGGCCACCCCGGCCTCGCCGCGCACCGCGGCGATCGCGGCGTGCACATCGATGCGGCCGGCGCCGTAGCGCGTGTCGGGCTCAGTAGCGTCGGGGTTCGGGTGCCACGCCGTCGACTCGAGCGCGGTTGCGATCTCGTCGACCGAGAGGCCGGCCTGCGCGGAGCGGATGAGCGCGACGGCGCCGGCGACGTGGGGCGTCGCCATCGAGGTACCCGTCGACTCGCCCCAGCGGCCGCCCGGGATCGCCGAAAACACCTTGGCCCCGGGGGCTGAGGCGTCCGGCTTCGCGAACGCCGTCGGCCAGCCGTACTGCTCGGCGGTGGCCGCGGGCCAGTGGGTGACGGCGCCGCAGGATCCCGGATCCACCTCGTCGGCGCTGTTCGTCATGCCGACGCCGAACGCCTCGTAGATGTCGCCGGGGCTGGACGTGCCGTTTGGGCCGCACGGTGCGTTGCCGATCGCGATCGCGGGGAAGACCCCGGCCTCGCGGAGGTTGCGGATCGGCTGGATCAGCGACGCGTCGTAGGCCCCCGAGCCGAGCGACATGTTGATGACGTCCGCCGCGCGACCGGCCGGTTTGCCCGTGCCGTCGTATGGAGCCAGCACCCACTGCAGGGCGCTGAAGATCTTGGCCGAGCTGCCGCCGCCGCTCAGCACGTTCGCCGCCATCAGCTCCGCCTCCGGTGCGACGCCGATCTGCGTGCCCGATGCGTCGCCGCCGAGGATCGTGCCCGCGACGTGCGTGCCGTGCGAACCGGGATCGGTCGGGGTGCTGACGACGGGCTTGCCCGTGCGGTCGAAGTTGATCCAGCCGCCCGGGAAGCTCGGATCGCCCGTGCCGCGACCGACGAGGTGAGAGGCGATGTCCGGGTGCGTCGCGTCGACGCCGGTGTCGAGCACCGCCACGCGCACGCCCGCGCCGGCCGCGCCGAAGTCGCGCCACGCGTCGTCCGCGTTGATGCGCTCCAATCCGTAGGTGATGGGGGCGTCGGGATCGGCCACGACCTCAGCAGCCGCCTCGGCCGCGGCGGGATCGACGGTGTATGCCTCTGCCGGAATGCTGGGCGACTCGAGCTCGACGGGTGGGTCCTCCGCGAGCCCCTCGACGGTGTAGTTGGGCACCACGTCCCGCGCGCCGGGGAGGGCCGCGAGCGCGGCGAGCACCGGCTCGCTCGGGACTGCGGAGACGAGTACCGCACTCGTCACCCAGAAGCGGTTCAGCACCTCGACGTCGTGCTCGCGCTCGAGTGCCGTGAGACCGCGCTCTGCGGCGTCCCACTGGGCGTCGGCCTGCGATGCGAGGGCGTCTGCGGCGAGCTCGGGCGACCCTTCCGCGGCGGCCGGGACCCCCGAGTCGTCGAAGAGCACGAGGATCTCGGCCGCACCGGTGTCGGGATCGACCCAGTCCTCGGGTGCGTCCGGTTCCGCTCCGTCCGATTCCGTCGCTCCCGGTTCCGTCGCTCCCGATTCCGTCGTGTCAGTTCCTGTGGCTCCCGACGCACCGTCCGCCGCCTCCCGGCTCGCCGGCGCCCCGAGCGCCTCAGTGTCCGCGTTCTGGCCCGGCGCGACGAGCGCCTGCAGCGCGGGATCGATCGCCGCCGGCTCCGCGCTCGGGGCGAGGAGCCCCGAGGTGGTGCCTGCGAGCGGGCCCCCCGGGGGGAGTGCGATCCCGAGCAGCAGCGCCAAGCCGGTGAGGGCGATCACAGCCGTGCGACGGGTACGCCGCGTCGAAGCGACAGGGTTCGGAGACACAGGAACAACTCCCCTAGAGATCGATGGTCGGCGCGTGACGTGAGCGCGGTACCGCTCGAGTCACCGTATCATCTGATGTAAGTAAGCTAAACCTAAACAAGATCAGATGTTAACTTGATTCTCGCGCATAGATGAGGCTAGCCTAACCTTCGTGCGATGTTCTAATCCTTCTGGTTTTCGGTCCCTTCGGCGTGTGCTGACCGCGGTGATCGCGGGGACCCTCGCGGTGGCCCTCACCGGCTGCGCGCTCATCATGGGGGAAGCGCCCGAGATCGCCGACCGCGACGCGGCGGCTGCCTCCAGCCCTCGATTCTTCGAGGGGCACGACACCGCGCTGCTGCCGTCCGACGACATCGATCCGATCACCACGGACCCGAACCCGCAGCTGCCCGTCACGTTCACGGGGCTCGACGACGTGACCGTCGAGATCACCGACACCAGCCGCATTCTCGCGCTCGACGGTACGGGGAGTCTCGCGTCCGTCGTGTTCGGACTGGGCTTCGGACCGCAGGTGGTCGGGCGCGATCTCACCACCGGGTTCGAGTCGGCCAAGGATCTGCCGCTCGTGATGGACAACCACACGCTGAACGCCGAGTCGATCCTCGAGCTCAACCCCACGCTGATCCTCACCGACTACACGGTCGGCCCCTACGACGTGCAGATGCAGATGCGCAACGCGGGCATCCCGATCGTGTTCTTCGAGGGCGCGGAGAATCTCGAGGACATCCCGCGGCTCATCACCGATGTCGCCACCGCACTCGGGGTGCCCGAGCTGGGCGAGGACTACGTCGTCGACTTCCAGAACCGCCTCGACGACACGCTCGCCCGCATCCAGGCCGTCGCCCCCGAGGAGGCCGCGGACAAGGTGCGCATGGTCTTCCTCTACATGCGCGGCCGGGCCGGGGTGTACTACATGTACGGTAACAACCCCGACGGGTCGACCGGGATCGCCGGGGTGCTCATCGAAGCGCTCGGCGGGGTCGACGTCGCGGGTGAGGAGGAGTGGGTCAGCGGCTCGCTCACCGCCGAGGGGCTGATGCGGCTCGAACCGGATCTCATGCTCATGCTGACCCTGGGCCTCGAGTCGGTCGGGGGCGTCGACGGACTTCTCGAGGTGCCCGGTGTCGCGCAGACCCCGGCGGGGGAGCGCAGCCGCGTCGTCGACATGAGCGACTACGAGATGTTCACCTGGGGCCCGCGGACCCCCGAGGTGCTCACCGCGCTGGCCGAGTCGATCTACCACGTCGACCTCGCATCGGTGGAGCTGTCGTGAGCCGCACGGTCCCCGACCTCGCCCCCGGAGCGCCCGAGACGGGCGGGATCCCGCTCCGCATGGCGGCATCGGTGCCGCACGACGAGCTCCCGCGGGTGCTGCACTACGACGCGGATCCGGCCTCCCTCCCGAAGCCGAAGAAGCGCAAGGTCACCCTCCTGTTCCTCGTGCTCGGGATCGGACTCGTCGTCGTGACGCTGCTCTCGGCCGCCCTCGGCCAGATGCAGATCCCCATCGTCGAGGTCATCGGCTCGCTCTGCCGCCGGGTCGGGCTCGAGTGCGGCGCCGCGGCGTCGCACCAGAATGCGGACGCCGCCCTCTGGGAGGTACGCTTCCCGCGGGTGGTGCTCGCCGTGTTCGTGGGGGCGTCGCTCGCCGCTGCGGGCGCGATCATGCAGGGCGTCTTCGGCAACCCGCTCGCGGATCCCGGCGTCATCGGCGTCTCCTCGGGCGCCGCCGTCGGCGCGAGCCTCATGATCATCACCGGCCTCGCCGCCGGCAGCAGCTTCGCGATCCCGATCGGGGCCTTCGTCACGGGCGTCGCGACCGCGCTGCTCATCTACGCCATCTCCCGCTCGCGCGGGCGCACCCAGGTGATCACGCTCATCCTCACGGGCATCGCGGTCAACGCGTTCTGCGGCGCCGCGCTCGCCCTCATGACCTTCGCCGCCACCACCAACCAGCGCGAGCAGATCGTGTTCTGGCAGATGGGCAGCCTTGCCGGTGCGCTCTGGGAGTCGGTGTACACGGTGCTCCCGCTGCTCATCGTCGGCCTGCTCTTCGCCGTGCTCATCGCCGGCAAGCTCGACCTGCTCAGCCTCGGCGACGACGCGGCGCGGCACCTGGGCCTCAACATCGAGCGGCTCCGGATCGGCGCGATCCTCGTCGTGGCCCTGCTCACGGCCGCCGCGGTCGCGTTCGCCGGGATCATCGGCTTCGTCGGCCTCGTCGTGCCGCACCTGGTGCGCATGCTCGTCGGCCCGGGGCACCGCGTGCTGGTGCCCGCGAGCGCCCTCGGCGGCGCCGTGCTGCTCGTCGTCGCCGACACGTTCGCCCGCACGGCCGTGCCCTACGCGGAGCTGCCGCTCGGCATGCTCACGGCGCTCATCGGCGGACCGTTCTTCTTCTTCCTGCTCAAGAGCAGCCGCACCCGCAACGGGGGCTGGCTGTGAGCCGCGTGATCGGGCGCCCGCGCGAGGCGGCCGTGCCGGTCCGCTCCGAGTTCGGCGCCGCGGTGGTCACCGCGCATGGCGTCTCCGTCTCCCTCGGCGGCACCCAGATCGTCTCGGGGGTCGACTTCACCGTGCGCGCGGGGGAGATGCTCGCGATCATCGGCCCGAACGGCGCCGGCAAGTCGACGCTGCTCGGAGCGCTCGCCGGTGACCACGCCTACGGCGGGTCGATCATGCTCGACGGCCGCGAGGTCTCCGCGTGGTCGACGCGGGAGCTCGCCCTCCGGCGCTCGGTGCTGCGGCAGAGCAACACCCTGAGCTTCCCGTTCAACGTCGTGGACGTGGTGAAGATGGGGCGCGCACCCTGGCGCTCGATCACGACCGTCGCCGAGGACGACCGGATCATCGCGCAGGAGCTGCTGCGGAGCGACACCTTCCGCTTCGCCGAGCGCGCGTTCACGTCGCTCTCGGGCGGTGAGGGGGCGCGGGTCTCGCTCGCGCGCGCCATGACCCAGCGGACCGGCGTGCTGCTGCTCGACGAGCCGACGGCGGCGCTCGACATCAACTACCAGGAGCAGGTGCTCGCGGTCGCCCGGCACTACGCGCGACAGGGCAACGGCGTCGTGGTCGTGCTGCACGACCTCGCGGCGGCGGCGGCATACGCGGATCGGGTGCTGCTGCTCGCGGAGGGCGGCATGCGCGCGTTCGGCACCCCGCGGGAGGTGCTCACCGCGCAGGCGCTGAGCGAGGTGTACGGGCACCCGGTGCGGGTGCTCGAGGACACGGACGGCACGCTCATGATCGTGCCCGTCCGATTCGCCGATGAGGCTCCCGCTCCGCCATCGGTACCCCACGACCCGCATCACCACCCCGACACAGAGGAGACCACATGACGGCGCGATCACTGCCCCGAGAGGATCGGCATCGGCTGGTCCGCATCCTGGTGCTCCTGGTGCTCTCCGTGTTCGCGGCGACGCTGGCGCTCGCGGCGATGTCCGGGCCCGCGCACGCGGCGGGCCGCGTCGACGTGTCCCAGGCTCCGAACGCCGACGGCTCGACCACGGTGACCATCTCGGGCAGCGGCTTCCAGTACCTCCCCAACGCCCAGGGCGGGATCTACATCTTCTTCGGTGCGGTCTCCGACCCCTCGACCAACGCCTGGGCCCCGAGCCAGGGCGGCAAGTCGGGGTCGACGTTCGGGTACGCGAACACCCCCGGCTCGACGCTGCTCGCGGCATTCCAGGGCGGATCGTCGGCCTCCGAAGCGAACGCGGTCATCGACCCGAACGGCAACTGGAGCGCCCAGATGACGATCCCGGGCAGCACGTTCGCCTCGTCCTCCGGCAACCCTCACGCGGGCGCCGCCCAGTCGGGTGCCACGATCGACTGCCTCCAGGTGCAGTGCGGGATCATCACGATCGGCGCGCACGGCATGGTGAACGCGAACAACGAGTCCTTCACCCCCGTCGGGTTCGTCACGGCGAGCGGCGCGATCGCGTCGGGCACCGCCGCGCAGAGCTTCACGGACGACGCCACGGTGCTCGAACTGCCGGGTGCCGAGGCCTCCGCAGCGCAGGCCGAGGGAGACGCGGCCGCCGAGGCCGACGCGTCGGCCGGCACGGGATCGACCGCGACGGGCGCCGAGCCCGCGGCTGAGCCGAGCGGCGAGGCGGAGGCCGGTGGCTTCGACACGACCCTGCTGGTGCTGGGGGTGCTCGGCGTCGCCGTGCTCGCCCTCATCGCCGCCGTGGTCGTCGTGCTGATCAAGCGCGCCCGGCCCCGCCCGCCCGTCGCGCCCGCGCCGAACGCGGACCCCGAGGGCCCGGCCGCACCGCCGGCAGCGGAGGCATCGGCCGCCCCGGCCGATGCCGCGACGCCCGAACCGACCACCGAGGATCGACAGAAAGTGAGTGCAGAGTGAGAAGCCAGCTCCGCGGACGCGGATTCCGACGGACGATCGCGGGGAGCGCACTCGCAGCGCTCCTCGTGCCACTCGCCGTTGTCGGCGGGGCGCAGGCCGCCGTCGCCGATGACGCCGTTCCGGCTGCGACCGAGGAGGTGACGGTCTCCGGCGGCACGCTCCAGTGGGGCGTGCGGCACTCGATCCGCAACTACCTCGAGAACTTCGGCCACACGGAGGGGTGGGTCGCCGCGAGCGACGGCGCCACCTACACCCGGGGTGCCGCTGCCGCATCCTTCCCGGCGAACTCGGGAACGGTGAACGCCGCCCAGGGCACCGCCTCGATCGCCTTCGACGGCACGCTCGAGATGTTCGGCTTCGGAGAGGACTGGCTGTACTTCACGGACGTGCGGCTGGACGTCGCCGACGGTGTCGCGGAGCTCACCGTCGACATGATCGAGAGCTACAACGTCAAGGAGCGGGTCGACGATGTGTCGATCGCCACCTTCGACGTGCCGGCCGGCGGGCTCGTGGTCGAGGACGGTCAGCTCGCGCTGACCACGGAGCGCGGGCGGTTCAGCGAGGAGGTCGCGCTCACGCACCTGCCCTCCTACGGCGGACCGACCTACGCCTTCCCGAACGACTACACCGATCCGATCACCCTCTCGGTCTCGGTCGCCGACGACACCGACCCGGGCACGGATCCCGGGACCGATCCCGAGAACCCGGGCCCCGGTGAGCCCGGCGACGGCGAGACCCCGTCGACCGGCCCCTACGGCACGAGCACGGGGACCGCGTACGCGGACAACTCCGCGAGCATTCGTGTCACTCCCGGGTACGCGATCGCCGCCGACGGCTCGACCGAGGTCAAGGTCGAGGGCTTCGGCTTCGATCCCGGCCCCACGGTCGCACCCGGGACCGGATCCGGCGGCATCTACGTCGGCCTCGGCACCATGCAGGACTTCGGCACCCCCGAGAAGTGGCGCCGCAGCCAGGGCGGCACGAGCGGCCCGATCGGATTCGGCGACTTCACGTACGGATCGCCGATGTTCGTCGGCAACCAGGGATCCGGCGACGGCGACGTCGCGACCGCCGTCATGGACGCGACCGGCTACTGGAGCTTCACGCTCACCGTGCCCGGCAAGAACATCCCGAGCTTCTTCGGCGACACGATCGACTGCGTCGCGCTGCAGTGCGGCTTCTTCTCCTTCGGCGCGCACGGGGCGATCAAGGCCGCCAACGAGGCGTTCACGCCGGTGTACTTCGACGGCCAGGACGAGAGCGGCTGGCCGGACCGCGACGACGACACTCCGGTGGTCGTTCCCCCGATCACCCCCGAGCGCCCGGGCGACCCGACCGCACTGCCGACCGAGGCGTCGCTCACCGCTGCGAACCGGGGATCGATCGCGATCGAGTCCACCCGCGGCAACGTCGCGACGGTCAGCGTGGGCACGAACCGCGTCGGCACCTGGGTCGGCGCCGCGATCTACCCGGGCGCGCAGTTCGCCGGCTGGTACCTCGTTCCGGCCAACGGCAGGATCGGCGTGCCCCTGCCCACCGGCCTCGCGGCCGGAGCGCATCCGCTCGCCATCATCGACGACCAGAGTGTGCTGGCGGGATGGGACTCCTTCACCGTGGAGGGCGGATCGACTCCGACGACCCCGACGGAGAAGCCGGATCCCTACGGCGAGAGCACCGGGACCAACCCCGACACCGGCGCCACGCTCACCGTGAGCCCGGCGCGGTCGCTCGCAGATCGTGATCAGAAGGTCACGCTCTCGGGCACCGGCTACGCGACGAGCAACAACGGTGACGTCTTCGGCGGGGCCTACATCCTCTTCGGCTGGGTCGACACGATGCCGTCGGCCGGCGGATCGATGGCGCGCGGCGACTACCTCTACGCCGACGGCCAGGAGACCTACCAGTGGATGGTCAACTACCCCGGCAACACCACGGAACCGGGGGCCCCGAGCATCCAGGCCGACGGCAGCTGGACGACCGAGTTCACGATCTACGGGTCGGAGTTCACCACCGTGAACGGTGCGACCGTCGACTGCTATGAGGTCCAGTGCGGCGTCTTCACGATCGGCGCGCACGGCAAGGCCAACGCCGGGGTCGAGGTGTTCACGCCCGTGTACTTCGACGCCGACGGGGCCGGGATCGACCCGAACGCGCGCCCGACCGTACCGGCCGCAGCGCCCGTGCAGGCGAACCCGAACGCTCTCGCGTCGCAGAACGCCGGTGTCGGCGTCAACGGCGGCCTGCAGGCGCTGATGACCTCGTCGTCAGACGCCCGCACCGTGCTGTTCGGCGGTGTGCTGCTCGTCAGCCTGGGCCTGCTCGGCGCGGCCGTGCTCCGACGGCAGCGGATCCTGCACGGCACCCACGCCACCCCCTAGAACTGCGGGCCCCGCTGCGCGGGAGCACGTGACTCGACGCCCCGGCGTCACCCATGAGAGATAAGGAAAACGATGATACGGACACGTGAAAGGTCAGGTGGCCGCGCGCGGTCACTGGCCTCAGGTGCAGCGCTCGGCACCGCCGCAGCGCTGGTCCTCGGGGGCTGGTGGCCACTCCGGCGCTCGCCGCTCCGGGTGGCAGTTCGACCGGCACCGGTACGAACCACGCGACGCTCAGCCCGACGCTCACCGTCGCGCCGGGCCAGGAGCTGAACCCGACCGGGGACACCGTGCTGACCCTGCAGGGTCAGGGGTACTCCAAGACCAATGACTGGGGTCAGAGCTTCGGCGGCGCGTACCTGCTCTTCGGTGTGATCACGCCCAAGACCGCGGGCGACACCGGCAGCTGGGCTCCCAGCAAGCAGGGGCTGAGCGGCGTGAACTACGACTACGCTGCGGGCGCTGGCACCTACCAGTCGCTCATCAACTACCCGGGCAACACCACGGAGCCGGGCCTCGGGTACATGGACGCCAGCGGCAACTGGACCTCCGAGCTCACGATTCCGGGTGCCACCTTCACGAGCCAGGCCGGTCAGCAGATCGACTGCCTCGCGGCCGGCACGCAGTGCGGTGTGATCACGATCGGCGCGCACGGGCAGGTCAGCTCGGGCGTCGAGGTCTTCACCCCCGTCACCTTCGCGACCGAGAACTGGGAGGCCGTCGCGCCGTCGATCACGGGGCAGCCCGTCGACGCGCAGGTCACCGAGGGCCAGGACGCTGTCTTCACCGTGACGGTGGAGGGGGATCCCGCTCCGACGATCCAGTGGCAGTCGCGCGCGAATGCGGATGAGGCGTTCGCAGACGTCGCCGGGGCCGTCGACCCGAGCTTCACGGTCAGCGCCGCGGCGCTCTCCGACTCCGGGCGACAGGTGCAGGCGGTCGTGCAGAACGAGGCCGGCAGCGTGACCTCGAGCGTCGCGACGCTCACCGTCACCGAGTCCGCCCCGGAGCCGCACGGCACCTCGCAGGGTGCTCCGCTGAGCGGCACCGACTCGTACCTCGTGGTCACGCCCGCGGAGGATCTCCGCACGGGTAGCAGCACCGAGGTCACGGTCGAGGGCTTCGGCTTCGATCCCGGCCCCGCGGTCGCACCCGGCACCGGATCCGGCGGCATCTACGTCGGCTTCGGCACGATGAAGGATCCGTCCGACCCCGAGAAGTGGCGGCGCAGCGCCGGCGGCACGAGCGGCCCGGTCGGCATGGGCGACTACACCTACGGTGCGCCGATCTTCGTGGCGAACCAGGGCACCGCAGACGGCGACGTCGCCTCCGGTGAGATGGACAGCGAGGGCCACTGGACCACCACCGTCACCATTCCGAGCAAGGACGTCCCGAGCTTCTTCGGCGACACCATCGATTGCCTCGCGAACCAGTGCGGCTTCTTCTCCTTCGGTGCCCACGGGGCGGTCAAGGCGCAGAACGAGGCCTTCACGCCCGTCTACTTCGCGGGTCAGGACGCTCCGGCGGTCCCCGCGACGGCCACGAGCACGAGCCTCGCACCGCAGACGAGCGCCGACTTCCCGACAGACTTCGCCGGGCAGGACGTCGCACTCTCCGCGACCGTGACCCCCGCTGAGGCGGCCGGTTCGGTCGAGTTCTTCGACGGCGAGACCAGCCTCGGTGCGGCAGACGTCGCCGCGGGTGCGGCGACGCTCACCACCGACGCATTCGTCGGCGGCGCACGCCAGGTCACCGCGGTCTTCACCCCGACGAACCCGGCGGCCTTCGAGGCTTCCACCTCGGCGGCGCAGACCTTCCGCATCGTCGACCTGGCTCGCGCCATCGGCGACATCGAGGTCGGTGCCCCGGTCGCGCAGATCGAGGATGCCTCGTTCGGCTGGTCCATCGCGAACTACTACAGCAGCTTCGGCTACGAGTTCGGCAAGGAGGCCGTCAGCGGCAACGTCACCGTTCCGGAGGCCGTGGTGGGCGACAAGGAGTTCAACTCCAACCGCCTCTTCACGTTCACTGACGGCACCGGTACCCGCGACGCCGACGGCAACGCCGTCATCGACTTCTCGGGTGTCGCTCGTGTCACCTCCGGAAGCGCGAGCGAGTGGAACTTCGCCGATCCCCAGCTGCACGTGAACGCTGCGGGTGACGGGTACGTCACCGCCGAGTTCTCCGGCTTCTTCCGCATCGAGGGCCTGGCGGAGGTCGACTACGCGCCGCAGCGTGTCACGGTCGCCACCTTCAGCGGCGCCAATGCCGAGACCGAGGACGGCCAGACCGCCTTCACCGTCTCGCCGATCTGGGAGGGCCAGACCGCCGCGGGCACCTGGGCCGGGGAGTACACCGGCTCGTTCCCGAACGAGTTCACCTCGCTGCTGTACTCGGGCATCCGCTCGTTCTTCACGCAGACGGGCACGACCGGCTCGAACCTGACCAAGCCGGTGCAGCCGATCTCGGTGCAGTTCGCCGAGCAGGCGATCGCGGCTCCGTCGCTCTCGATCGATCCGGCCGAGGCCCTCGATCGGGCGGGCGCGGACATCGCGGTCACCGGTGAGAGCTTCGACATCAGCGGCAAGCCCACCTACCCGGGCGCGCCCGACACGCCCGCCGGCGTCTACGTATCGCTCGGCTGGATCTCCAACGACGGCTGGAAGCCGTCCGAGGGTGCTGCTGCGGCGACGCGCGTCGCGGTGGAGACCAAGTGGGTGCAGGAGGCCCAGGAGACCGGCGGCCAGTACATCAAGTGGACGAAGCTCGCGAACGGGCGTGCCGACTTCGGCTTCACGTTCGAGGACGTGACCTACGCCGAGGTGCTCGCCAAGAAGCCCACCACGGGCGACTACCGTCTCGCGGTGTACTCGATCGGTGCCAGCGGCGTGCGCCAGGCGGCGAACGAGTTCGCGCAGGACGTGACCTTCGCACCGGCTGCGGCGACGCAGGTCTGGGTGGACGCGCAGGCGTCGACCGCCTACCCCGTCGACTTCGCCGGGGAGGACGTCACGGTCTCCGCGACGACCAGCCCGGCCGATGCCGCGGGTGCGATCGAGTTCTTCGACGGTGAGACGAGCCTCGGCACGTCGACCGTGGAGGACGGCTCCGCATCGCTCACCACCGACGTGCTGTCGGGTGGCGCGCACCAGATCAGCGCGGTCTTCACACCCGCTGACGAGGTGCAGTTCGAGGGCTCGACCTCGGCTGCGCAGACGTACCGCATCGTGGATCTCACGCCCCTGGTCTCGGGCATCGAGGTCGGCGCGGAGGTCAAGGCGATCACCGGTGCCGAGCTCACCTGGTCCGTTGCGAACTACCTGAGCTTCGGCTCGGGTCCGGCCAAGTCGGTGCTCGCGGGTGACGTGACGCTCGACGCCGGATCGTTCCACTTCGCGAACGGCACCGGCTCCGAGGACGCCGCGGGCAACCGCGTCATCTCCTTCGACGGCGAGGTCCGCCTCACGTCGGGCACGATCCCCGAGTGGAACTTCCGCGCACCCCAGGTGCACGTGAACGCTGCGGGCGACGGGTACATCACCGCGATCGTCGACGGCATCTACCGGGGCAGCATCCTCGGTGGCGAGGACGAGACGTACGGTCCCACCCGGGTCACCGTCTCCACCTTCACCGGTTCGACGGCCGACGTGACCGACGGCGTGACCTCCTTCACGGTCGCACCGACCTTCCAGGACCAGGTCGCCGCGGGCACCTGGGGTGGCGCGTTCACGGGGGCGACCTTCGCGAACGAGTTCCTGCAGCACATCAATGCCGGAGTCCGTTCCTTCTTCCTGCAGTCGGGCTCCTCGTCCGACGCGACGAAGGCGGGATCGCCGATCACCGTCGCCTACACCGCGGGTGTGGCGCCGAGCATCACCGGTCAACCGGCCGATGCCGCCGTGGTCGAGGGATCCGGTGCCACCTTCAGCGCGACGGTGACGGGTGACCCGGCGCCGCAGCTGCAGTGGCAGAGCCGCGCAACCGCCTCCGGCGAGTGGGCGGACGTCGACGGGGCGACCGCCTCCGAGCTCGTCCTGTCCGACATCGCGCTGGCCGCGAACGGCACCCAGGTGCGTCTCGTCGCGACGAACGCGTTCGGTACGGTCGAGTCGGCACCCGCCACGCTGACCGTGAGCCCGAAGAAGCCGGAGACGACTCCCGTCGTGCCGGAGCTGACCTCGGACAACCAGGGCAGCGTCGAGGTCGTGGCGGTCGATGGCCGCACCGTGGTCGCGAACGTCGGCGAGGAGTTCGGCAACACCTGGATCGGTGTCACCCTGCACTCCGACCCGCAGTTCCTCGGCTGGTTCCTCGCGTCGGCCAACGGTGACGTCACCGTCACCGTGCCCGCGGGCGTCACCGGGGCGCACCGCCTCTCCTACGTGGATGCGGCGGGCGACCTGATCGGCTGGGCGAACGTCTCGTTCGCCGCCGATCCGGTCACCCCGGGTGAGGAGCCGGTCGACGGCTCGGGCGGCACGGGGACCGGCGGAGCCGGCACCTCGGGCGGCCAGGGCCAGGCCACCACGGCCGGCCTGTCGCAGACCGGAGCCATGGCACCCGTTGCCGTGACCGGGATCGCTCTGCTGCTGCTCGTCGCGGGCGCTTCGATCCTCGTGGTCAAGCGTCGTCGCTCGGGTCTGGCAGCCGAGTAAGGCACCGGGGTCGGCGACGATTCCGCACCGCGGTGGCCCGGGAGTTCCCCGGGCCACCGCTTCCACGTCCCGCGATCGCGCGGGAACCGCAAGACCGAGAAAGAAGAGATCATGAGTGAGACGCAGCAGATCGAGCGGGAGGCGACGCTGTCCCAGCGACTGCGCGCCGTGTCGTTCGGCGGCCACGGCACGGGCGAGAGCTGGACCGGGGGCGAGCAGCCGGACGAGGCGCCGCCGCGGTACTCGACCGCGTACCTGCGGGGCGGTCTCAACCGTGCGGGGATCGCGGCGCAGACGGCGCAGCACTTCCTGATGTACGAAGCGCTGGAGTCGGCGGCGGAGTCGCACCGCGCACGCCTCGGCGACGGCTTCGATTTCTGGCGGCCCGAGCTGCATCGGGTGCCGGGCCTCAGGCGAGACCTGCAGCACTGGATCGGTGACGACTGGGAGCAGGAGGTGCGCGGCAGGTACACGACCCCCGGCATCCAGACCTACGTCAACCGCATCTCCGAGGTCGCGCACGACTCCGTGCCCCACTTTGTGGCGCACCACTACACGCGGTACCTCGCCGACCTGTCGGGCGGTCTGATGATCGCCCGCATGTTCATGCAGAGCTACGGGATCGAGGGCGACGCCGGCGTCGAGTTCCACGTCTTCGCCGACATCGAGGATCCGAAGACCTATAAAGAGGCGTACCGCGAACTGCTCGATCGCCAGGTGTTCACGACCGCGGAGCAGGAGCTCATCGCCGCCGAGGTCGCGCTCGCCTACAGTCTGAACAACACCGCCGCGGCCGACCTGGAAGCACGCTTCGAGGAGTACGCCGCATGAGCGCCGCATTCGCGCGCCGCGGCACCGGGCTCCTCACGGCGCTCGTCGCCGCGCTGCTCCTCGCGGGCTGCAGCACCGGTGCCGCGGCACCGGGCGAGCCGGAGACCCCGTCGGAGGACGGCACCGTCAGCCGCACCAGCGTCACCGAACCGGTCACCGTCGGCCAGGTGCCGATCGGCGAGCTCGCCGGCGTCGACTCCGAGCTGCGGGTGGGGGAGGAGATCAGCGTGCTGATCGACACCCCCGACCTCACCTGGACCGTGGTCAACAGCGACCCCGAGGTGCTGGAAGTGGTCGACTCCGGTGCGGGCGAAGCACCGCGCATCGTGCGCATCGTCGCCGTCGCCGCGGGATCCTCCGAGGTGGTCTTCACCGGGGCGGCGAGCGAGGCCGCGGCCGCCGATGCCGCGGCAGACGGCGCCGAGGATCGCATCGCCGTGACCGTGACGGAGGGCTGAGTCGATGACCGCTCCGCGCCCGATGCTCTCGCGACCTCAGGTCACCCCGCGAGCAGGGCGGCGCACCCTCGCCGCCCTGCTCGCGGCCGGCACCGTCGTGTGCTCCCTCGCGCTCACCGCGCCCGCCGCGATGGCGGACGACGCCGAGGCGAGTCCGGCCGAGACGACGAGCGTGCCGGCTCCGGATCTCACGGGGGATCCCGCGCTCGTGCCGGCTCCCGCGGAGGTTCCGGCCCCGACTCCGGCTCCCGCCCTCGCTC
This sequence comes from Leucobacter rhizosphaerae, assembly GCF_022919175.1. Taxonomy (NCBI): domain Bacteria; kingdom Bacillati; phylum Actinomycetota; class Actinomycetes; order Micrococcales; family Microbacteriaceae; genus Leucobacter; species Leucobacter rhizosphaerae. Next base: position 2,736,824 of record NZ_CP095043.1, read on the forward strand.
CGTCCCCGTTCGCCGAGGCCGCGCAGGTCGTCACGGTCACCACCGTCGCGCCGCCGATCGTCTCCGACCGTGCGATCTACCTGCTCGGTCACGCGGCCCCGCTCGCCGCCACCGTGTCCGTGCCCGCACCGGCACCGGGCGGCGCGGAGCCATCCGCTCCCGGGCTCCCCGCGGGCTCGGTCGAGTTCTTCGACGGCGAGACCTCTCTCGGTTCCGCTCCGGTCCTCGACGAGGGCGGCGCCGCGGTCGCCCGACTGGCCTCCGACCGGTGGCCCGCATCGGGTGCCCGGTCGATCGTCGCGGTGTTCACTCCCGAGGCCGGATCCTCGTGGGCCGCCTCGACGAGCGCGCCGCAGACCTACCGGGTCGTCGATACCGCGCGGATGGTCCCCGACGTCGTGCTCGGCTCGGACATCGTCGCCGACATCTCCGGCGCCAGCCTCGACTGGACGATCGCGAACATCTGGTTCAGCAACTTCAGCGTCGGGTTCGAGCGGGAGGTGGTGAGCGGCAACGTGTCGCTCGAGGACATCCCCGTGGGCACCACGATCCCGGAGCGCCAGGCGCACTTCTTCCGGCCGTTCACGTTCTCGGCGGGGACGGGGCAGCGTGACGCCGCAGGCAACCGGGTGATCGACTTCACCGGCACCGCGCGCCTCACCTCCGGCACCGGGAACCAGTGGAACTTCACCGATCCCCGAGTCCACATCGGCGCGAACGGCGACGGCTACCTCACCGCGGAGTTCAGCGGGTTCTACGCGATCGGGGTGCACCAGGAGTACGCGCCGACCCGAGTCACCATCGCGACGTTCAGCGGCGCGCAGATCGGGAGCACCGATGCGGGGGTGGCCTCGGCCGAGATCCCGCTCAACTGGGCGGGGCAGGCGGGCGGCGCCGGGACCTGGGCGAGCGACTACCGCGACTCGTTCCCGAACGAGTTCATCTCGCTCCTGAACCCCGGCATCAGCCTGTTCTTCGCGCGCAGCAGCGTCGCGACGGACGCCTCGAAGATCCCGCACCCGATCACGCTCTCGTTCGCCGAGCAGGCCGTCGAGACGCCCGGGCCCGGCGGGGGCGAGGAGCCCGGATCCGGTGGCACCGACGGGGGAACCGATGGCGGCACGGGCGGCGGACCCGTGCCATCCACCGCCACGGCCAGCGACGGAATCACAGCCGGGGCTGTGGTGTCGGGTGCCGCGGGGGAGCGGGCCGGCGCGAGCCGGCTCAGCGAGACCGGCGCGTCCGCACCCTTACAGGGCATCGCGCTCGCGGCGTCTGCCGCAGCGATCTTCGCGGGCGGTCTGCTGCTGCGTCGTCACGGGCGGCGCTCCGGGCTCAGCACCTCCCGGGTCGCAGGCTCCGGGCCGGCACCGGGATCCGGCGTGCGGTGAGCGGCGCGGGCGACGGGTCGGAGCGCCCCGACGAGGATCCGTTCGAGCGGCTGCTCCGCGACGCGGTCGAGGCGCGATCGGCAGAGGATCACGCGAGGGGTGACGGGGCGGAGGGCGCCACTGGGGGCTCGTCGCTCTCCGCCGCACGCCCAGGGCGTTCCCGTCGCCTGCTCGCGGGCATCGCCCTGGGCGTGCTCGTCGTCGGCGGGCTCGGCCTCGTCGGCGTCGGGGCCATGCTGAGCGGTGCGGAGCTGCACCCCGCGCCCGCCGAGGCGGTGGCCGCGGATCCTCCCTCCGCCGACAGCAAGGCGCTCGACGACGCGCCAGCGGACGCCGAGACCGACGCGCGAGCGTCGGCCGCGACGCCCCGCCCCACCCGCACCTCGGACACCCGGTGGGTGTCGCGGGTGTCTGCCGAATCGGGGATCCCGGAGCCTGCGCTCCGTGCGTACGCGAACGCCGCGCTGACGCTGGCGGTGGAGCAGCCGGGGTGCGGCCTCGGCTGGAACACGCTCGCCGCCATCGGCCACGTCGAGTCGGGGCACGGCAGCATCAACGGCTCCGTGCTCGGCGCGGACGGTCGCGTGACACCCCGGATCGTGGGCGTGCCGCTCGACGGCGTGCAGTTCCTCGCCGTGCCCGACACCGACGGTGGGGCCCTCGACGGCGACGCGGTGTGGGATCGAGCGGTGGGGCCCATGCAGTTCCTACCGAGCACCTGGGCGGAGTTCGGCCGCGACGGCAACGGCGACGGTCGAGCCGAGATCGATCAGATCGACGACGCCGCGCTCGCCGCCGCGAGCCTGCTGTGCAGTTCGGGGGGTGACCTGCGCGAGCCGAACGCCTGGATCGCCGCGGTGGACGGCTACAACCCGAGCGTCGCCTACAACCACTCGGTGGTCGACGCCGCCGACTTCTACGCGCAGTTCGGCTGACGCGGTGGGTCGGGGATCCCGGGATCCGTGACCCTCCGTGTCAGTCCGTGGCCAAACGCCGGCGACTCACGGCCGCCGGCGGAACTACGCGCCGAGCAGCCGCTGGATCCGCTGCACGCCCTCGAGGAGCGCGTCGTCGCCCAGGGCGTAGCTGAAGCGCAGGTACCCGCTCGGCCCGAACGCCTCACCCGGCACCGCGGCGACCTCGGCCTCGGAGAGGATCAAGTCGGCCAGCTCGAGCGAGGTGGTCGGCGTCACGTCGCCGTAGGTCTTGCCGAGCGCACCCGTCACATCGACGTAGGCGTAGAAGGCACCCGCGGGGTGGGGCAGTTGAACCCCGGAACCTTGTTGAGCTCCTCGACGATCACCGTGCGGCGGCGGTCGAAGGCGAGGCGCATGTCCTCGATCGGCTGCTGCGAACCCGTGAGCGCGGCGATGGCGGCGCGCTGCGCGATGTTGTTCACGTTCGAGGTGAGGTGCGACTGCAGGTTCGCCGCGCCCTTGATGATGTCGGCGGGCCCGACCATCCAGCCGAGGCGCCAGCCCGTCATTGCGTAGGTCTTCGCGACGCCGTTGACGAGCACGGTGCGATCCGCGATCTCGGGGGCGGCCTCCACGATGGACGTCGCACGGACGCCGTCGTAGGTCAGATTCTGGTAGATCTCGTCCGCGATGACCCACAGGCCCTTCGACACGGCCCACTCGCCGATCGCGCGGGTCTCCTCGGGGGTGTACACGGCGCCGGTCGGGTTCGAGGGGGAGACGAAGAGCAGCACCTTGGTGCGGTCCGTGCGCGCGGCCTCGAGTTGCTCGACGGTGACCTTGTAGCCCTGATCCGCCCCGGCGAAGACCTCGACGGGCACGCCGTCGGCGAGCTGGATCGCCTCGGGATAGGTGGTCCAGTACGGCGCGGGCAGCAGCACCTCGTCACCCGGATCGAGCAGCGCCTGGAACGACTGGTAGACCGCCTGCTTGCCGCCGTTCGTGACGATCACCTGGGACGGATCGACGGCCCAGCCCGAATCACGGGCGGTCTTGTCGGCGATCGCGCGCTTCAGCTCGGGGAGCCCGGCAGCCGCGGTATAGCGGAAGTTCTTCGGGTCGTCGAGGGCGGCGCGCGCGGCGTCGACGATGTGCGCCGGGGTGGAGAAATCCGGCTCTCCGGCGGCGTAACTGATGACAGGGCGGCCTTCGGCCTGGAGGGCCTTCGCCTTCGCGTCAACCTTCAGGGTTGCCGACTCGGCGATGGCTGCGATCTTCTTCGACAGACGGGAGATGTGGGTCACCCTGCAAGCCTAGGGCACCCCGCTCGCGGGGCGCATCGGAGTTCGCTCGGAAAGTGCGGCCGGTTCGACAAGCGCTGCGGGATCGCGTACAGTGATCAGCGGTAGTTGACTTCTGCCAGAATTTCCTATGCCCGAAGGGACCGGAAGATCTGGGAGTCGGACTCCATAGGGCGGTGGCTCAATTGGTAGAGCAGCGGTCTCCAAAACCGCAGGTTGCAGGTTCGAGTCCTGTCCGCCCTGCCACTCCCGTCCGGCGCCGCGTGCGCCGGACGGGACAATGTGAAAGGACAGGCGAGTGAGCAGCAGCGAAGTTGACGAGAGCGGCGGCGGGATCGTCGAGCGCGCCAAGGCTGACAGCGCCGCGAAGCGGAGCTGGTTCGGCAAGATCATCCTGTTCATCCAGCAGGTCATCGCCGAGCTGAAGAAGGTCGTCACCCCGACCCGGAAAGAGCTCATCAACTTCACGATCGTCGTGATCGTCTTCGTTGTGATCATGATGGCGCTCGTGTGGGTGCTGGATCAGGCCTTCGGCTGGTTCGCCCTATTCATCTTCGGAACGCCGCTCGCCTAGCAGCCGGCGCAGCCCCGTCCCGACCACCCGCTAGAGAAGGCAAGAACAGCAGATGACGAGCGAGAACAACACCCCCGAGGCCGACCTCGACGCAGCGCTGGACGCGCTGGTGCAGTCGGTCGACCCCGTCGCCGACGCCGCTGTGGAAGACGCCCTCGACATCGACAACGCGGAAGAGGCCGAGGCGGCCGCCAACGCGATCGTCGACGAGGAGATCGAGGAGGAGGCCGAAGAGGCCGAGGATCCCTACAAGGCCTTCAAGAAGGATCTGCGCCGCCGTCCGGGCAAGTGGTTCGTGATCCACACGTACGCCGGATACGAGCGCAAGGTGAAGTCGAACCTGTGGAACCGTCGCGAGACGATGGGCGCGGTCGACGACATCTTCGAGATCCAGGTCCCCATGGAAGAAGTCATGGAGGTCAAGAACGGCCAGCGCAAGATGGTGACGCGCGTGCGGATCCCCGGCTACGTGCTGGTCCGCATGAACCTCACCGAGAGCACCTGGTCCGTCGTGCGCCACACGCCCGGCGTCACGGGCTTCGTGGGCAATGCGCACAACCCGGTGCCGCTGCGGATCAATGAGGCGTTCGAGATGCTGAAGAGCACCGTCGAGCTCGAGCCCGCCGCGACCGCCAAGGGCAAGGCCGCTGCGACCGCCGCCGCTCAGGGCAACGTCGAGATCGACTTCGAGGTCGGCGAGACGATCACCATCAAGTCCGGCTCCTTCGAGGGGCTGCCCGGCACGATCAGCGAGATCAATCCGGCCGCCGGCAAGCTCACCGTGCTGGTGTCGCTGTTCGAGCGCGAGACCCCGGTCGAGCTCAGCTTCGACCAGGTCACCAAGATGGTCTAGCCTTCGATATCGCACAAAGCCCCGCTTCGGCGGGGCTTTGTGCATGTTCGGCGCGTACGGTGACCTCATGCAGACGATCACGAGGGACACACGGTTGCGAGCATCAGTGCTCGGGATCGCCGCCGCGCTCGTGGTCCTGGGTACCGCCGAGCTCGGCGCGCTGCTCGTCGCACCCGAGTCGTCGCCGCTCTTCGCCGTCGGGTCTCTCGCGATCGACCTCGCTCCCTTCTGGCTGAAGGAGCTGATGATCGGCCTCTTCGGCACGTCCGACAAGATCGCGCTCTTCGTGCTGCTCGGGATCGTGCTGCTCGCGCTCGCGGTGCTGGCCGGGCTCGCGGAACTGTGGCGTCGGTGGTGCGGCTTGCTGCTGCTCGGGATCGTCGCGGCGGTGGCGCTCCTCGCGATCCTGACCCGCCCCGAGGCGACGCCGCTCTGGGCGCTGCCCACCCTGCTGGGTGCCGTGGCCGGCGCGGGGGTGCTCGGCCGAGGTCGACGCCTGCTGCTCGCGTGGTCGGAGAGCCGCACAGAGCTCTCCGAGCTCGCCGAGCTCGCCGAGATCGACGGGCTCGACAACGCGGAGTCGGGGGATCACGCCCGAACGGCAGATTCGGCTTCGATGCCGCATCCCGCCCACCCGGTCGTTCCCGACCTGCCGACCGAACCCGGGGTGAAGCCGCGGTCTGCTGAGATGGCCGACAGCGGCGTCGTGTCTCCAGGTGCGGGAGGCGGGGGTGCACTCTCGGTGCGCGCCGCCGAGGCCGTGCGGTCGGAGGCGATCGCGCGGCGCGGGTTCCTCCGCTTGGTTGGCATCACCTCGCTCGCGGCGGTCGCCGTGGGGCTCGGCGCCCGCGTCATGAACGGCAGTGCGGCAGCGGTGTCCGCGATCCGGTCCGCCGTGAAGCTGCCGCGCCCCGCGGTCGCCGCCCCGCCGATCCCGGCGGGCGCCGAGCTCGACGTGCCGGGCATCTCGCCGCTGATCACCGCCAACGACGATTTCTACCGCATCGACATCGCGTTGCAGGTGCCAAAGATCGACCCCGCGACCTGGGAGCTGCGCATCACGGGGCTCGTCGACACGCCGATCACGGTGACGTACGAGGAGCTGCTCGCGCTGCCGCTCGAGGAGCACATCACCACGATCGCCTGCGTCTCGAACACCGTCGGGGGCGACCTCATCGGCACGGCGACGTGGCTCGGGGTGCCGATCCGGGATCTGCTCGCGCGCGCCGGGGTCGATCCGTCGGCCGACATGGTGCTCTCCTCCGGGCCCGACGGGTTCACCGCGGGCACCCCGCTCGAGATCCTCACCGACCCGGGCCGGGCCGCCCTGCTCGCCGTCGGCATGAACGGCGAGCCGCTGCCGACCGAGCACGGGTTCCCGGCCCGCATGATCGTGCCGGGGCTCTTCGGGTATGTGTCCGCGACGAAGTGGATCACGTCGATGGAGGTGACCCGGTTCGCCGACGCGGAGGGGTACTGGACGCCTCGCGGCTGGTCGGCGCTCGGCCCGGTGAAGACGCAGTCGCGGATCGATACGCCGAGACGCGGGGCTACCGTCGACGCCGCGGCGGGAACCGTGCCCATCGCGGGCGTCGCGTGGGCCCCGCACACGGGCATCACCGGTGTGGAGGTGCAGATCGACGAGGGGCCCTGGCGTGCGGCGACCCTGGCGACCGCGATCTCCGACGACACCTGGGTGCAGTGGAGTCTGCTCTGGGACGCCGAGCCGGGCACGCACACCGCGCGGGTCCGCGCGACAGATGCGTCGGGGGAGACGCAGACGAGCGACGTCGCGCCGCCCGCGCCCAGTGGTGCGACCGGCTGGGACGCTGTCACCTTCACGGTGTAGCCCCGGCACGGACCGCGGCGACCCCAGGACCGCGGGCCCGTGCTGGGAACGGCAATCGAGCACACCCACTGGAGGGCCGCGGATCGAGGACCTGGGCCAGGGGCCGAGCGGGGTGCGGGATCCCGATCCTTCGGGTATGATTGTGTGGTTTGCGTCTGCATTCGCCATCGGCGGCTGCGGCGTGAGCATACCGCGCTCCGGATCGGCCGGAGAGGCGGGAGAGCGGGCGCGCACGGCGTTCGTTCGAAGGAAAGGAAACAATCATGGCTAAAGCCAAGAAGGTTACCGGTCTGATCAAGCTTCAGATCGCGGCCGGCGCCGCCAACCCGGCACCCCCCGTGGGCCCCGCCCTGGGTCAGCACGGCGTCAACATCATGGAGTTCTGCAAGGCGTACAACGCTGCGACGGAATCCCAGCGCGGCAACGTCGTGCCCGTCGAGATCACGGTGTACGAGGATCGCTCGTTCACGTTCGTGCTCAAGACTCCTCCGGCAGCCGAGCTCCTGAAGAAGGCAGCCGGCGTGCAGAAGGGCTCCGGCACCCCGCACACCGTCAAGGTGGCGAAGGTGACCGCCGAGCAGGTTCGCCAGATCGCCGAGCAGAAGCAGGCCGATCTCAACGCGAACGACATCGACGCTGCGTCGAAGATCATCGCGGGCACCGCTCGCTCCATGGGCATCACGGTCGAGTAAGGGGCATCGGACATGGCACAGAAGTCGAAGGCGTACCGCGCCGCTGCCGAGAAGATTCAGGCAGACAAGTTCTACACTCCCGCCGAGGCCGTGGCCCTGGCGAAGGAGACCGGTTCCACCAAGACCGACTCGACCGTCGAGGTCGCCGTCAAGCTCGGTGTGGATCCCCGCAAGGCCGACCAGATGGTGCGCGGCACCGTCAGCCTGCCCCACGGCACCGGCAAGACCGCACGCGTCATCGTGTTCGCGGTCGGCGCTGCTGCTGAGGCAGCCATCGCCGCCGGCGCCGACGAGGTCGGTGGCGACGAGCTGATCGAGAAGGTGGCCGCCGGCTACACCGATTTCGATTCGGCCGTCTCGACCCCCGAGCTCATGGGCAAGGTCGGTCGTCTGGGTAAGGTGCTCGGCCCGCGTGGCCTCATGCCCAACCCCAAGACCGGCACCGTCACCCCGGACCCGGCCAAGGCCGTGACCGACATCAAGGGCGGCAAGATCGAGTTCCGCGTCGACAAGCACTCCAACGTGCACTTCATCGTCGGCAAGGCGTCGTTCTCGGCCGATCAGCTCGCGGACAACCTCAACTCGGTCCTGGACGAGATCTCCCGTCTGAAGCCGTCGTCGGCCAAGGGCAAGTACGTGCAGAAGGGCGCCGTCTCGACGACCTTCGGCCCGGGCATCCCCCTGGACGTCACCGGCCTCTAAGCCGGTGAGGGTCGTTCCGGCGGCTCGCACACACACCGATGGTCCCTGTTCACACTGGTGAATCAGGGGCCATCGGTGTTTTAGGATAGACACATGTCGCTGCGCCGAGACCCGATCCCGGTGCACGGCCGTGCCTAGCGCGGCGGTCAGCCCGCCGCGTATCTCGGGCTTCAACTACGTGCGCCCACTGGGATCCGGCGGCTTCGCCCAGGTCTACCAGTACGAGCAGGACATGCCGCGCCGAGTGGTCGCGGTGAAGGTGCTCACGGAGGATCTCGCGACCCCCGCGAGCCGATCCATGTTCGAGGCCGAGGCGGACGCGATGGCCCGGCTGTCGAGCCACCCGTCGATCGTCTCGATCTTCACCGCCAGCATCTCCGACGACGGGCACCCGTACATCGCGATGGAGTACTGCCCGCAGTCGCTCCGCGAACGCTCCAAGGGCCAGACGAGCCCCCTGCACGAGGTGCTCGACGCCGGCGTTCGGCTCGCGGGTGCCCTGGAAACTGCGCACCAGGCCGGGGTGCTGCACCGCGACATCAAACCGTCGAACGTGCTGATCGCGACCACGGGGCGCCCCAAACTCGCAGACTTCGGGATCGTGTCGCTCCGCGGCCAGATGCGGGGCGAGGGCACGAGCCAGGCGATGTCGATTCCCTGGGCCGCACCCGAGGTCGTCTCCGGAGACACGAGCGGCACCCTCGCGAGCGAGATGTGGTCGCTCGGCGCCACCCTCTACACTTTCGCCGCGGGGCGCGCGCCGTTCGCGAGCGCCGACCGAAGCCAGAACACCGAGTCGAAGATGATGGAGCGCATCAAGCGCGCCCGCTACATCCCGGTTCCGGGGGCGCAGGGGTACGAGGCCTTCGACGCGGTGATCGCCCGCGCGATCGCTCGTGAGCCCGGCCAGCGCTTCGCTTCCATGCGGGAGTTCGGCGAGGCGCTGCAGCAGGTGCAGCGCGGGTACGGCTGGGACGTCACCCCGCTTGACATCGTCGGCGCCGCGTGGACCCCGCCTGCGGCGACCGCCTCCGGCCCCCGCGGCCCCGCCGTCACCACGGTGCAGCAGGAGAGCCGCGCCCAGCGGCGGCAGCAGCTGCAGCAGCAGCGGGCCGATGAAGACGTCGTGCCGGATCGCGCGCCGACCGCGATGCGGGCCGGGCTGATCGGCGCCGGCATCGCCGTGGCGGCCGTCGCCGTCGTCGGGCTGGCCATCGTGCTGATCGGCGGCCTGTAGTGGCCGGGCGCACCGGGAGCGGCCGATCCCGACTCGTGAGCTGGCTCGCGGGCGGCGTCTCGCTCGCCGTGCTCGCGACCATCGCTGTCGTCGCAGCGGGCTACGACGCCCGTGAGGCACCGCGCGACGAGCCGTCCGTCTGGGCCATGCGGAGCTCCGGACAGTACGCGCGGGTCAACACCCTGACCGCCGAGATCGACACGGTGCGCGCCGTCGATGAGCCGAGCGGGCTGCTGCAGTCGGGATCGCGGGGCGTCGTGCTGAGCCACGGCGGCGGCCGCGCCTGGACAATCGATCCCACGCTGCCCGTCGATCTGCTCGACGCGGCAGGTTCGGCGGACGACGCCGCGGCCGATGCGGCGGATGCCGAGGGCGCGGGAGCTGACGCGGCTGACGCGGCCGCGCAGCCGGTGTCGAGCGAGACCGCCGACCCCGCCGAGGGCGGCACCCCCGAGGCGGCGATGCGCACACCGAGCGGCACGCGCGACACCGTCGCCGCGGGTGACGCCGTGCTCTTCCGCACCGACGAGGGCGAGGTGTTCCTCAGCACGTTCGCGGATCCCGGATCGACGGCGGCGTCGGGCCCGGCGCAACTGAGCGCGCCCGTGCGGCTCGACCCCGGCGCGGACGCGGAGTCGGATGACGCAGCGTCGGGCGAAGCGGAGCAAGGCGACGCGGAGTCGGGTGATTCGGGAACCGAGGACGACGATGCCGCGGGCACGGGGACCCGTGCCGACGCCGTCGCGGTCGACGAGGACGGCCGGGTCGCGCTCTTCTCGAGCGACGAGAGCCGCATCTTCTGGTACGACATCGACCGTGCCGAGTTCACCGGTGCGGCCAGCGAGGTGCCCGCCGCCGTTCCCGCCGAGGGGGTCCAGCTCGCCATCGTCGACGGCGCGTGGGTGCTCTTCGAACCGGGGGAGGGGAGGCTCTGGATCGACGGGATCGATGAACCGGTCTCGATCGACACCGACGACAGCGCGAAGCTCCAGGCCTCGAGCACCGAGGCAGCGGGGGCCGAGATCCTCATCGCCGATCGCGGGGGCCTCTGGCGGGTGCTCGACGGGGAGGCGGAGCGCGTCGCCGACGCCGAGGGGGTGCCGGCCCAGCCGGTCGCCGTCGCCGGCGATCGTGTGGCCGCGTGGATCGGACAGGAGACGGCGGCGCTCTGGGACGGCGAGGAGGTGCGGGAGCTCGCACTCGACGACACCGTGTCGATGCCCGGCGACCCGGACCCCGTGATCCGCACGAGCGGCAGCCACGCGCTGCTCTCCGAGGTGAAGACCGGCATGCTGTGGACGGTGCCCGACGGCACGCTGATCCCGGTGCAGCAGTGGTCGCAGGCCGATCCGCCCCAGGAGGAGGACGGCTCGGTCGTGGTCCTCGACGTCACCGAGCAGGAGCCGCCGGTGGCGGTGCCCGACGACTTCGGAGTGCGTGCGGGCGAGCCGGCGCTGCTGCCGGTGCTGCTGAACGACTACGACCCGAACCGGCGCGACGTGCTCACGATCGTGTCGGAGGGACTCGGCGAGGGGTTCCCTGCAGAGTTCGGCGAGGTCGACATGCTCGCCGACGGGCAGGGGCTCGTGATCCGGCCGACCGTCGACGCCTCGGGCAGCGCGACCTTCGTCTACCGGATCACCGACGGCTTCGCGCTCTCCGAGCCCGCGACGGTGACGGTGACCGTCGCCGACCCCGACACGAACACGGCGCCCGCGTGGTGCCCCGTCGAGGGATGCCAGCGCTCCTGGCCGAACCCGGAGCTCGCGCCCGGCGGCACCCTCGTCATGCCGATCCTGGAAGGCTGGGTCGACCCCGAGGGTGACCCGCTCATGCTCGCCGACGCCACGCCCGTGAACGCCGAGGATCCGGTGCGCGCCCTCGTCACCGCCGACGGCCGCCTCGCGCTCCGCCACACCGACCCGAACGCCCCCGACAGCGATCTCTCGATCCGGCTGACGGTCGCGGACGCGCAGGGCGCGGCGACCGAGCGCGAGCTGCAGGTCAGCGTGCGCTCGAACGCGCAGGCCGAGATCCCGCAGATCGCGAGCACCGTGCAGGTGGGCCAGGCCGCCACGCTGCGTCCGCTCACCCGGGTGACGGGCGGTTCCGGATCTTACGCACTGGTCGACGCGGCCCCGCAGAGCGGCACGGCCGAGGTGACCATGAACGCGGGTGCGGGCACCGTCGAGGTGCGGGCGCGCGAGGCCGGCAGCTCGATCATCGCGCTCACGGTGCGCGACACCGGCACCGACGCCGAGATCACCGGCACCATGCGGGTCACCGCGGTCGATGCGCGAGCGCGGCTCGGCCTGCCGCCGCTGCGCGCGTTCGTCCGCCCGCTCACCGACACCACGGTCGAGGTGCTCGACGCCGTGCCCGGCTCCGGGGCGCGGGCCCTCGTCGTCGACTCGGCGAACGTGCGCGACGGAGAGCTGCGCGCCGACGTGATCGAGCACGCCCGCGTGCGCGTCTCGGGGGCCACCGCCGACGGGGCGCCGGGTCGGATCGGATCGATCGACGTCGGCATCGCGGAGGGGGAGCAGGCCGCCACGGGCCGGCTCACCGTGTTCCAGGTGCCCGACTCCGGGGCCGAGGGCGCCATCGCCGTCGCCGACACCGCAACGGTGCGCGCGGGCTCGGTCGTCGACATCCCGGTGCTGCAGAACGACGTGGCGCCGCCCGGGCAGCGCCTCGTGCTGCACCCCGAGATCGAAGCCTCGGGTGCCGCCGGCGAACTGGCCTTCGCATCGGGCAACACCCTCCGTTACCTCGCCCCGCGCGAGGCGGGCGTGTACACCCTGAGCTACACCACGTACGGCGCGAGCTCCCCGGAGAGCAGCGATGTCGGGCACGTGCGCGTCACCGTGCTGCCCCGGGAGGGCAACCGCGATCCGCAGCCCCCGACCGTCACCGTGCGTCTGGCGCCAGGTGAGCTCGCGACCGCCGCGATCCCGCTCACCGGCGTGGATCCCGATGGCGACCGCGTGCGGCTCGTGGGGGTCGGGACCTCCGCGGATCCGCAGCTCACCGCGACGCTCGCGCCGCGCAGCAGCACGGTGCAGATCGAGGCGTCGAAGCGCGCGACGGCGGGCGTGCAGCTCATCGACTACACCGTGCGCGACGAGTTCGGGGGCGAGGGCACCGGATCGCTGCGGGTGATCGTCACGGCGGCCGCGGCGGGCAGCGGCGCACCCGTCACCTACTCGGACTACGTGCGCCTCACGACCGGCGCCGACGATCCGGCGGTCGTGCGCCCGCTCGACAACGACATCGACCCGATGCGCGGCACGCTCGAACTGCTCGAGGTCGTTCCCAACGTGCCGGGCGGCAGCGACGGCCCGGAGTACCGCCAGCTCGCCGACCGACTCGATCTCTCCGGACTTGCGCAGGGGCGCGTGAGCGTGCGGGGCAGCGACGAGCCCGGCACGGTCTCCTACCGCTACACGGCTCGCTCGTCGCAGAGCTCCAGCACCGCCGACGGGCTCATCGTCGTGCAGACGTCGGCTCGGGTCGGCCAGCAAGCGCCGACCGTGAAGGACACGGTGCTCTCCGCGCGGGATCGGGTCGAGCTCGCCCGCGGCGGGATCGACGTCGTGACGGACCAGGTCTTCTGGGCCGCCGGCGACGTCAGCGCGCTGACGCTCTCGGTCTGGGGATCGGCCGCGGATCGCTTCCGCGTCGACGGCTCCCGGATCATCGGCGAGTACCGTGCCGAGGGCGATCTCGTGCCGTTCCGCCTCGCGGGCAAGGACGCCACCGGTGAAGCCGTGCAGACCTTCGGGTTCCTGGTGATCCCGCCGCTCGATGAACTCCGCCTCACCCTCGAGCCGGGCCTCCGGGCGATCACGGTCGACGAGGGCAAGTCCGTCGACGTCGCCGTGGCGGATCTCCTCGATCTCGCCGCCGGGGACACAGTGGATCTGCGGCAGACCGCGTTCCCGGTGCAGCGCGCCCAGGCCGAGTGCGCCGCGACGGGGGCCTCGCAGCTCCGCTATCGCGCGGGCAAGGAAGCGCCGTGGACCGACAGCTGCATCATCTCGGTCAAGCTCACGGAGCAGAAGGCCTGGACCCAACTCGCGGTGCCGATCGAGGTCGTGCCGACCGAGCCCGTGGTCGAGCTCGAGCCCCTCACCCGCACCGTCGCGCCGGGTGCGTCCGAGACGATCGCGCTCACGGACATGGTGCGGTGGCAGGGCGGCCGCGAGGGATCCGCGGGCGCGCTGCGGTTCCAGGTGAGCGGTGGCGGTCAGAGCTTCGAGGTGAGCCCGTCGGGGGCGCAGGTCACCGTGACCGCCAACGCGGACGCCGTGCCCGGAACCCAGGAACCGCTCGTCGTGTCGGTGTCGGGCGCCGGGGAGAGCCAGTCCCCGCTCACCCTTCGGGTGGGCGAGGCCGCGAAGGACACCCCGCGCGGCGCCACCGTGCAGCTCAACTGCACCGTCGGCTCGGCCTGCCAGGCGAACGTCATCGGGGCGCCCGGCGAGTACGACCCGTTCGCGGGTCGCACCGGCGGCGGGTTGACCCTCGCGTCGGTCGACGGCGCGGGTTGTGCCACGGGCAGCTTCCAGGTAGCGGGCGATGCGGTCGCCGTGTCGTGGCCGGATCCGCGCGGCGCGGGCGGCAAGTGCACCGCGAGCTTCTCGGTGACCGACGCGCAGGGCCGCGTCGGCACGGGCACGATCGAGCTCGACGCGCAGGGCGTGCCGCGCGCGCCAGCGGGGATCACCCCGACGGCCGCCGACGCCAACAGCGTGACCCTCGCAGTCGAGCTGAGCGGCCAGACGGCCTACCCGGCGGTGAGCGGCGTCGAGATCCTGGTCGGGGGCGCCACGGTCGCGAGCTGCGCACCGGGCGGCAACCTCGCGAGCTGCACCGTCACGGGGCTCACCCCCGGCGAGAAGCGGACCTACACGGCGCGCGCCGTGAACGCGGCGGGTGCGTCCGAGCCGAGCGCGAACGGGGCCGAGACCTGGGCGTACGTGCCGCCCGAGTCGCCGTCGATCAGCGCGGAGACCGTGAAGTGGCCGGAGAACACCGATGCCGGCACGGGGCGCGTGCGCGTGACGATCGGGGAGTCCAGCTCCGCCAGCCGCGTCCTGAGGATCGACGGGGTCGAGACGGCGATCCCGGGCGACGGGATCTTCGCGCTCGCCGCCGGCGCGGTGCACACGTTCAGCGTGGTCGCCGCCGACAGCATCGACCGGATCCCTCCCGGGTACACCGGGGGCGACGGGGGCATGGGCACGGCGCGGCAAGCGCAGGCGACCCCCATCGGGGCGCCGCGCGCGGGGTCGGCGGAGGTCACCCTGAGTGGCCCGTTCAAGACGGACTGGGCGTTCACGACCAACGGCTGGGGCCAGAACGGCGGCGATGCCCTTGTCTTCACCTACGCGATCGGCGGCTACTCAGGCCCCAACAACTCCGGTGGCGGACTCACCCCGCACCAGGAATACGTGGGAACGGTCACCGCGAAGAACTCATACGGCACGACCGGCTCGGTGGCCGCCCCGCCCGTCTACACCGGCAACAAGCTGCCGACGCTGACGGGCACATACGAGGTGTCCGCGACCCCGAGCGGAACCGGATGGTCGCTCGCGTACAACGCCCAGACGCCGACCTACACGCCGTCTCCGACCGGCACGGTCACCTTCAGTGGAGTGAGCCCCGGAAACCCGATCGGTACGGTGAAGCAGTGCCCGATCCTGTCGATCAACTGCTCGGACGAGGGACCGGTGACCCCCGCGTCGCTCGAGCCGCTCGCCATGACCCTCGCCTCGTGTGTGCCGTGGGACGGCACGACGGTCCCCGATCACGCCACGATCCAGACCCACGTCTCGGTGGTCGGTGCACCCGGCGGTGCGTTCACGTTCGAGGCGCAGACGAGCGGCGACATCATCGTCAACTGGGCCGGACTCCGCGGCAACGGCACGTTCACGGCGGGCCTCTGCACCCCGACGCCCCCGCCCGGGCCCTGACCCGCGCGACCAGACCCCCTGTTTCTCCCCGACGACCGTAAGGAAGCCACATGACACCCGAGCCGAAGCTCGTCGCCGACACCGTCGGCCCGCTGACCGACGAGCGCGCACGCTGGGCGAGCGACGCGGTGCGCACCTCCGCCGACGCCATGGAGCAGGCGATCCAGGGCAAGCGCCGCGTCATCGAGCTCGTGCTGGCGACGGCGATGGCGGGCGGTCACGTGCTCCTAGAGGACGTTCCCGGAACGGGCAAGACCGCACTCGCCCGCTCGCTCGCCCAGGCGATGCACGGCACCTCCTCGCGCGTGCAGTTCACCCCCGACCTGCTGCCGGGCGACGTCACGGGCATCACCGTGTACGACCAGAAGCAGGGCATCTTCGAGTTCCACGCGGGACCGATCTTCGCGAACGTCGTGCTGGCCGACGAGATCAACCGTGCGAGCCCGAAGACCCAGTCCGCGCTGCTCGAGGTGATGGAGGAGCGCCAGGTCACGGTCGACGGGCAGAGCCACCGCGTGGCGGAGCCCTTCCTCGTGATCGCCACCCAGAACCCCGTCGAGCAGGCGGGCACGTACCGGCTGCCCGAGGCGCAGCTCGATCGCTTCATGGTGAAGACGTCGATCGGCTACCCCGACGACGCGGCGATGATGCGGATCCTGCAGCGGCAGACCGCGAGCGAGGTGCAGCCGGTGATGAACGTCGGCACGCTGCTGCAGCTCCAGCAGTTCACCCATGCCGTTCACGTGAGTCCGCTGATCGCGGCGTACGTGATCCAGCTCGTCGAGGCGACCCGTCGAGCGAGCGAGGTCCGCCTCGGCGCGAGCGTGCGCGGGGCCCTCGGCCTCGTCCGCATGGCGTCCGCCTGGGCGCTCGTCTCCGGTCGCCCGTACGTGGCCCCCGACGACGTGCGCGACCTCGCGATCCCGGTGCTCGCCCACCGCCTCGTGCTCGAACCCGAGGCCGAGTTCGACGGCGTCACGGCCGAGGCCATCATCGGGAAGATCCTGCTCGATACGCCGATCCCGCAGGAGAACGGCACCGCGTGAACACGGAGTTCACGCGCAGCCGGAGCCGGATCACCGGCACCCGGACTGCCACGCGGCTCGGTGAGACGCGCACATCGACGCGCACGCTGGGGGAGACCCAGCGGCGCAAGATCGTCGCGCGCCGACGGTGGCGGCAGATCCGGCGGCGCGCGCTCCGCACCTGGCTCGCGGTCACGCAGGCCGTCACCCCGCTCGGCTGGTTCGTGCTCGGGATCACGGTGCTCGGCGTGGTGCTGGGCGTCGGTCTGTCGTGGGTCGAGGCCTGGTTCGTCGCGATCGTCGGCGCCGCGCTCCTGCTCGTCGCGATTCCGTTCCTCATCGGCACCCGTGCCTACCGGATCGCGATCGATCTCGACCGCCGGAGCGTCGTCGTCGGCGGTGAGGTCGCGGCCGTGATCCGGATCCAGAACGACGGGGCGCGCCCGGCGCTGCCCGCGGTCGCCGAACTCCCCGTCGGCCCCGCCCTGCGCGAGCTCACCATCCCCTTCATCGGCCCGCACGGCACGGCCGACCTGCCGGCGCGCGTGCCGGCGCCCCAGCGCGGGCTGATCCAGGTCGGCCCGCTCACCGTGGCCCGCCGCGATCCCCTCGCCCTGCTCCGGCGCGAGGTCACCTGGCCCGAGAAGCACCTCGTCTATGTGCACCCCGTCACCACTCCGCTGCCGCCGAACTCGGCCGGCCTCGTGCGCGACCTCGAGGGGGCCGCGAGCCGTCGACTCACGGATTCCGACCTGTCGTTCTACGCCGTGCGTGAGTACGCGCCCGGCGACGCGATGCGGCACGTGCACTGGAAATCGACCGCCAAGACCGGCACGCTCATGGTGCGGCAGTACGAGGAGTCGCAGACCGCGCGCGTCGCGGTGCTCTTCGATGCTCGCCGCGAGGAGTACGCGAGCGACGAGGAGTTCGAGCTCGGTGTGAGCGTCGCGGCATCGATCTCCGTGCAGGCCGTGCGTGAGGGGCGCGAGCGATTCGTTGCCTCCGCGTGGGCCCCGGGCCGCGTGCGGCCGAGCGTCGACGGGGTCGAGGAGCTGCCCTCGCGGGATCCGCAGCAGCTTCTGAACGCCTGGGCCGAGCTGGAGCCCGCACCCGACGGCTTACCGTTCGAGGTGCTGGCCACGGGTCTCGCGAACTCGCGCCGCCCCCTCTCGATCGTCGCGATCGTCACCGGATCGCAGCCCGAGCTCGCCCGCATCCGTCGGGCGTGCGTCGCGTTCGATCCGAACGTGCACGTGGTCGCGGTGCGCTGCGAGCTGCACGGCGAGCCGGGTCTGCAGCGCGCGGATCCGCTCACGACCTTCACCGTCGGCGCGCTCGGGGACCTGCCGCAGCTGCTGCTCCGGAGCGCCTCATGACCGGTCCGATCACGATCCCCGAGCAGCCGGGCGGCCGGGCCCGCCGGTTCGTCGGCGGCCTCGTCGCCCTCGCCCTCGCCCTCGCCCTCGGCGTGGCGGCCGCGTGGCCCATCTACGCGACGCCGTGGCTCGGCGTCGTCGCGGCGTCGGCGTGGGTGCTCGGCGCCGGTCTCGTCTGGGCGCGCGAGCGGTGGCGGTTCTCCTTCGTCGTGACCGCGGCGCTGATCCTCGGCACGCTCGTCCTCACGATCGTGCCCGTGGCGGTGCCCCAGGCGCTCTCGAGCGACCTGCTCCGCGGCCTCGGCGACGGGCTCGCGGCGATCGCACTCGGGTGGAAGCAGGTGCTGACGCTCAGTCTCCCCGTCGGCACGTACCAGACGGTGCTGGTGCCGGCGTACGTGGTGATGCTCGCCACCGTGATCCTGTCACTGACGCTCGCGGTGCGCCGCGGTCGGTGGTCGAGCCTCGCCGCGCTCCCGCTCCTTGCACCCGTCGCCTACGGCACGGTCTTCGGCGCCTCCGCACTGAGCGCGCCCCTGCATCTCGGGCCGCTCACGATCACCGCGCCGCGCGAGCTCGCCCTGTGGCTCGCCGCGGGGGTGCTCGGCGCGATCTGGGTCGCCTGGACCTCGGGGGCGGATCGCCGGGCCGCGCTGAGACTCGGTCGGTCCGAGAGCGACGCACCGGTGTCCCGCGGCCGAGCCGTCCGAGGCCTCATCGCCGCCGCGGCCGTGGTGGTCGCGCTCGGCCTCGGGGCTCTCGTCGCCCCGGCGCTCGACGCCGGAGCGCGCGCCGTGCCGCGCGACGCCGTCGACCCGGAGATCGTGGTGCGGGATCGGCCGAGCCCGCTCGCCGCCTACCGGCTGTCCAAGCAGGACGACCGGATCGACCAGGAGCTCTTCACGGTGTCGGCCGACGACGGTCTGCCGCCGGCTCTGCGACTGGCCGTGCTCGACGCCTACGCGGGTGTCGACTTCCACGTCAGCCCCGACGCCGCCGGGCGCTTCACCCGATTTCCGAGCGGCGACGACCTCGCCGCGCCGAGCCGGGTCACCGTCGAGATCGCCGACGGCTACCAAGACATCTGGGCGCCCGCGTCGACGCTGGGCGCACCGCCGACCTTTGACGGCCCGCGCGCCGCGGCGCTCGCCGACGGGTTCTACGTGAACCGCGCCACCGGTGCCGCGATCGCCGTGCCCGACGGCTCGGCCGCGTCGCCGGGACTGACGGCGGGCGACGCCTACACCGCACCCATGGAGACGCGCGTGGCCGACGGAAAGCCCGGTGCGCCCGGATCCGACGCGCCGCTCCTCGACCTCGAGACGGTGCCCGAGTTGGCCCGCTGGATCGAGCGGCAGGACGTGTCGACCGACGGAACCGGCCTCGGCACGCTCATCGAGCGGCTGCGCGCCCGCGGCTACCTCAGCCACGCCCTCTCCGATACGACCGGTCAGCCGATCTGGCTGCAGCGCCTCTCGGAGGAATACGGCACCCGCTTCGAGCCGAGCTCGGGCGGGCACTCGCTCGCGCGCGTCGAGGACCTCTTCGCGGAGCTGAACACGCAGCAGGAGTCCGCCGGGGAGGGTGCGAGCGACGCGACGCTCGTCGCCGGGATCGGCGACGACGAGCAGTTCGCGGCCGCGGGGGCCCTCATCGCGCGGGCGCTCGGGTACGACTCCCGGGTGGTCGTCGGTGTGCGATTCGGCGACGGGGTCCCCGGCGTCCCCGCGTGCGAGGAGACCTGCACGGGCGAGCACCTCGCCGCGTGGATCGAGGTGCAGGACGAGTCCGGGAACTGGTTCCCGATGGACGTCTCGCCGCAGACCGAGCAGCCCCCGCAGCGGCTCGAGCAGGGCGAGCAGCTGCCGGAGTTCCCGACCACTCCCGAGGAGCGCGACGCCCGTGAGGTCGATCCTCCCATCGGGCTCGGCGAGCAGGCGGAGAACGGAGAGAATCCCGATGACACCGCGGGTGCCTCCTGGCTGTGGCCGACGCTTCGGATCGCCGGGCTCTCGGTCGCCGGGCTCGGACTCGTGCTGCTGCCCGTGCTGTTCCTGCCGCTCGCGAAGCGGCGGCGTGCACGGAGTCGGCAGGCCGAGCCGGATCCCGAGCTGCGCGCACTCGGCGCCTGGGAGGAGTACGTCGATCGAGCGCGGGACGCCGGCGTCCACGTGCCTCCTGGAGCGAGTCGGAGCGGTGTCGCCGCGTCCATCGCCGGGCCGGCGTCGCTCGGGATCGCCGCGGCCGTGGATCGAGCCGTGTTCTCGCCGCGCGGGATCGACGGTGCCCAGGCCGACGGCATCTGGGCCGCGGTGGATCAGGAGTCGCGGGAACGCGCCGCGGCGCAGACACGGTGGCAGCGGATCCGCGCCGCGTACGCGCTGCGCTCGTACGGCGTGCGCCTCGGGAGGGGCCGAACGCGCGACGCGAGCGACAGAACGGGCACGGAAGCATGGGGGAGCACAGCACAGTGAATGACAGCCAGGAGAACGCCTTGCACCGGGCGATCACGACGGGTGAGCGGCCGGTGATCGAGGCCGCCGCCCGCACCGACGTCGGCGTGCACCGCCGCGTCAACGAGGACGCGGTGCTCGCCGAGAACGGGGTCTACATCGTCGCCGACGGCATGGGCGGGCACGAGGCCGGTGATCTGGCGAGCGCAGCCGCGATCGGGCCGTTCGCAGAGCTGGCTGCCGACCCGCGGGTTCCGGACTTCCGTGTCGTCGAGGCGACGATCGAGCGCTCCCGCAACGCGGTGGATGCGGTGTCGATGCAGACCGAGCGGGGCGCCGGTTGCACCCTCACCGGGGTGGTGCTCATCGAGCACGAGGGGGCGCCGCACTGGTACGTCCTGAACGTGGGGGATTCGCGGGTCTACCTGCACCGGGGCGCGCAGCTGACCCAGCTCACCGCGGACCACTCGCTGCAGGCGGAGCTTCTCGCCGAAGGACGGGCGGAGGCCGCGAGCACGCCGCGCAACGTCATCACCCGCGCGCTCGGCTCCGACGATTCCCGACACGACGCGTGGCTCCTGCCCGTGCACACCGGCACGCGCCTGCTCGTCTGCTCGGACGGGCTCACGACCGAGGTGCCGGACGACGAGATCCGCGCCGTGCTCACGATCGGTGGTCGGCCCGCCCCGGTGGCGGACGAACTGATCCGGCTCGCACGCGAGGGAGGCGGGCGCGACAACATCTCGGCCATCGTCGTCGACACCGTGACCGCGGGATCCGCGGAGGCGGCCGGCGAGGCGGGCGCGCTCGACGCGCACGAGGACGTCGACACCGCCGAGACGCTCGAGGTGACCCGGCCGGTGCGGCGATGACCGGGGAGCGCACGAACGCGTCCGATCCCGCGGCGGAGGAGGCATCCGCGATCGCGGGTGACGAGACGGTGGTCGCGGGCGGCGCGTCCGCGATGGCCGGCGATGAGACCGTGGTCGCGGGCGACGAGACCGTGGTCGTCGTCGATCGCACCGTCGTGGTGCCGCGACGGGCGGCGCCGGATGTGCACCAGGCCGAGGTCGACGAGACCGTGGTGGTCGCGCGGCGATCGGCGCCCGATCCGGATCGCGCGGACTCGGGCACCGGGACCGGCACAGGCTCGCGTCGACCGATCGGCGCCCCCGTCGAGGACCCCGAGGTCGATCCGGCACCCCTGAGCACCCCCGGGATCGCGGTGCGTGCCGTCTATGCGGCCCGATCCGCACCGGCCGCACCGGGAGCCGGTGCACCGCTGGATCGCATCGATGCGCCGCCGGCGGCACCGTTCGTGCTCGATGAGACGCCCGAGCGCGGCGCACTGCCCTCCCTTGCGCGGCGATCCCGACGGCGGAGCGTGCTCACGCTCATCGGATACGCGGGTGTGGTCATCGTGTCGATCGCGGGACTCTGGGCGATCGCCAGTGTGGCATTCGATGGCAGATAACGCTGCCAAACTCTACATAGCCTGGGAGATTCATGGCAGAGTATGTAACGGAAACAGGGGCCGTCGGGGCACTACTGCAGAGCAGGAATGAAAAATGGACAACCTGAGTGGATCCTCGATCCTCGCCGTCGCCGGGATCTGGTCGATCGTCTTCATCGGCTACTACGTCTGGTACCTGTGGTCGCTCTCGCGGCTCTTCCCGAAGATCGGCCTGCCGTCGTGGGCCGGCTGGGTGCCGCTGTGGAACCAGTGGCAGCTCATCCAGCGCGGCGGGCTTCCCGGGTGGCTGGTGCTCCTCGGGCTGATCCCGTTCCTCGGGATCGTGGTGCTCGTCGTGATGATCATCGCAATCAACCGGATCAACTCGGAGCACGGCAAGGGTGCCGGGTTCACGGTGCTCGGGATCGTGCTGCCGCCGCTGTGGGCGATGCTGCTCGCGAATCACATCGGGGACGCGGCGTATGCGAGCCCCGGTGCACGGCCCGCGCAGCCCGTTGCCTCCGGGATCCCGGGCTTCGGCCCTCCCGCTGACCAGCACGGTGGTGGCTGGCAGGGTCTCCCGCCGGTTCCGCCGCAGGCGATCCAGCCGCAGCAGCCCGCGCAGCCGCAGCACGTCGTGCCGCAGCAGCCTCCGCATCAGTCCGCGCCGGGCTTCGCGCCGCAGCCCGCGCAGTATCAGCAGCCCGTCCAGCCGCAGCAGCCGCAGTTCGTCCAGCCTCCGCAGCCGGTGCAGCCCGTCGCGCAGCCGCAGCAGCCCGCGCAGCCGCTCACCCCGCAGCAGCAGCTCTGGGCCGAGCCCGCGCGTCAGCAGGTCCCGCCCGCGCCGCCCGCCGCGGCGCCGCCGGCGCCCGGGCAGAGCTTCGGGTTCAGCAATACCACGGAGGGTGCGTTCGAGCGCCTCGCGGCCGAGGAAGCGCAGCGTACGGGCGCCAGCCCGCTCGGGGCGGCGGAAGCGCAGCGGCCGTTCTCGTGGCCGAGCGCAGACATCGCGGAGAACGCCGACTTCGACTCCCGGTCCCCCGTCGTGCTGCCCGACCCGCAGCAGGCACCCGCCCCGGCGGCCGCGCCTGCTCCGGCGAACGCGCCGGAACCGGTGCACGCGCCGGCCCCCGCGGCCGCTGCGGCACCGCCCGTGCCGCCCGTTGCGGCACAGTCAGCGGCGCCCACCGCTGATCCGGCACCCGCTGCACCCGCGCCCGCTGCACCCGCTGCGACCGCCGCGCCTGCAGCACCGATCCCGAACCCGGCGGCGGAGCTCTCCGACGACGACGCACCGTCGATCTTCGACACCGGCAGCGCCCGTCAGAGCCGCACCGCCCCCCGCACGTCCGAGCACGACGCAGCGGAGGCCGCGGGCCTCGTCGCCGGTGCTGCCGGTGCGGGCGCCGCGGTCGCTGGAGCCGCGCTCGCCGGTGCGGCAGCGGCCCAGGCGTCGAACGACGCGGCTCCGGAGACGGCGCCCCCCGCGCACGACGAGGAGTTCGACCGGACCGTGGTGGTCGTCCGCCGCACCCGGTGGGGCCTCGAGCTCCCCGACGGCGACGTGCTCGAGCTGCTCGGCGACGACGTGGTGCTGGGCCGCAAGCCCGACGCACCGGAGGGCTCGACCGCGCTGCAGATCGTGGATCCGACCCGCACGATGTCGAAGACGCACGCGCGCCTGCGACGCGAGGGCGAGACCTGGACCATCGAGGACCTGCAGTCGACGAACGGCGTCGCGATCATCGACGACCTTGGACAGGCGTCGCAGATCGATGCCGGCCTCCCGGTGCCCGCGACGGATCGACTCGTCATCGGCACGCTCGAGGTGAAACTGCAGCCCATCACCTGACCGCGCGAGGAGCGCACCGCGACTTCTTATGGGAGTGCCGAGAGTTCTGGCGCACGCGGTGCCTCCTCAGACGGAGGGGCGTAGGCTGTCGACGTCGAGGCGGACACCGTTCCGCCGTCGAAAGGGGAGACGTGAAGGTCATCAGCTACAACCTGCGCAAGAACCGTGCCGTGAGTGAGATCGGTGCGCTTGCCGAGGATCACGGGGTCGACATCCTCTGCCTGCAAGAGGCCGAGGCCATCGCCCTCCCCTCGCACCTCGGGCACCTGAGCCTCGTGCACGCGACCGAGCGCAACCGGCTGGGCCTCGCGATGTACGTGCGGGAGGAGCGCTTCCACGCGCGATCCGCGCACACCTTCCAGCTCAAGAAGTCACTGCACGACCGACTGCTCCAGCCGGCCCACGAGCGTCTGCTCGGGGCGCGTCTGCACGACACCGAGACGGGTCGCGACTTCGTCGCCGCCTCGTTCCACGCGGCGCCGCTCACCGCCCTCAACTCGCTCCGGCGGCACCAGATCCACGCCGCGCTCGGTGAGCTCCGCCAGCTCGGCCCGGGGCTGCCCGCGCTCATGGTCGGCGACTACAACTACCCGGTGTTCAAGGGGCGGCTCGACGTGGAGATGCGCGATCACGGCTACGAGCTGAGCCTCAGCGACAAGCGCACCTACACCCGGTACAAGATGTTCCGCGGGCACTTCGACTTCGCAACGTCGGCCGGGCTCGATATCGAGAGCGTGCGGACCCTGCAGCGCGGCACCTCCGACCACCTGCCGATCCTCGTGTCGGCGGCCCTGAGCATGGAGCGCGAACCCGAGCTCGTGTGAGGAGCGGCGGCGGCCGATGTCGACTCGTCGCGGTGAGCGAAGCGAGTCGACGTGTCGACGTCCCGCCTACTCCGACGTCTCGTGCGGCCGGGCGCAGCGACGTGCTGGACCGTCAGCGCCCGCGGGCGCTGCGCCGTTGAACCGGTGCAGCGCCGCGCGGAGCTGCTCGAGCTCGTCGCCCCGCCAGCCCTCGAAGCGCTGCTGGTAGGCGTCCGCGGTCTGCGCGTGCAGCTCGTCGAGCGCGACGCGGGCGGTCGAGCTCGGGGTGAGCAGGAACACCCGGCGGTCGTCCGCCGCGGGCTGCGCGTCGATGAACCCGAGCTCGCGCAGCTTCGACACCTGGCGACTCACCACGGCCTTGTCCATATCGAGCATCTGGCTGAGCTCGGTCGCGGTGATCGGTCCCTTGCGCAGGATCGTCTGCAGCACCATCATGCCCACGCCCCGCAGATCCGGGTGCACGTCCTCGGCGTAGCGGGCCCAGCGCGTCCGCGCGAACGCGAACACCTGAGAGAACTCGGCGATGATCTCGGCGATCGTGTCGTCGGCGATCGTATCGTCGCTGGCCGCGGGCGGCTGTCGATCCGGCATCCCTCGAGCCTAACGCCCTGAGACGCGCGGGATCTGCCCCGTGCGCGGCGGTTCCGGCGTCAGTGCACCGTCGAGCTCGATGCCCACGGACTCGCTGGAGGCGGGCGCTTCATCCGCGGTGTCGCCGGCGGCGCGCTGCTCCGCGAGCTTCTCGGCGTTGCTCTGCGTGCTCAGGGGAATGTTGGGCAGCAGGGCGATCGCGACGATCGCGATGATGGCGACGGGGGAAGCGGCGAGGAAGACGTTGCCGATCCCGTGCCCGTATGCGCTCTCGATGACGAGCCGGAGCGGTTCCGACAGCTCGGCGAGCTTCGGGATCGTGCCGCCCGCGAGGTGCTCGGCACCCGCGAGCTGATCCGGGCTGAGCTTCGCGAGCTCCTCCTTGATGTACGTGACCACCTGGGTGGCGAGCAGCGCGCCCATGGCGGACATGCCCGCGGTGCCGCCGATGGTGCGGAAGAACGTGACGGCCGAGCTCGCGACGCCGAGCTGCGTCGGGGCGACGGTGTTCTGCACGACCAGCACGAGGTTCTGCATGCACATGCCGACGCCCGAGCCGAGGATGAACATCGAGATCCCGACGAACCAGAACGAGGTATCGTAGCGGAGCTGGCCCATCATGATGAGGCCGATGAACATGATGATGGATCCCGCGACCATGTAGCGCTTCCACTTGCCGGTGCGTGTGATCAGCTGCCCCACGAGCGTCGACGCGAGCAGCACACCCGCCATCATCGGAATGGTGAGCAGGCCCGACTCGGTCGGGGTCTTGCCGCGCGCGAGCTGCATGTACTGGCCGAGGAACACCGAGGTGCCGAACATGGCGAGGCCGACCGCGATGCTCGCGAGGACCGACATCGTGAAGGTGCGGTTCTTGAAGAGCGTCATCGGGATGAGCGGCTCCTCGGCGCGGAGCTCGACGAAGACGGCCGCGACGAGTGCCGCGAGGGAGCCGCCGACCATGAGGGCGGTCTGCCAGGACCACCAGTCGAAGCTCGACCCGCCGAGCGTGACCCAGATCAGGAGGCTCGAGAAGCCGACGGAGATGAGCGTCGCACCCGCGTAATCGATCTTGATCTTGCGCCTCTCGGTGTGGAGGTGGAGCGTGCGCTGCAGCACGATGATCGCGACGATCGCCACCGGGGCGGCGACGTAGAAGTTCCAGCGCCAGCCGAAGGCGTCGGTGATCGCACCGCCGAGCAGCGGGCCGCCGACCGTGGAGACGGCCATGATGGCGCCCATGATGCCCATGTACTTGCCGCGCTCGCGCGGGCTGATGATCTCGGCGAGCACGATCTGACCGAGCGCGCCGAGGCCGCCCGCGCCCAGGCCCTGCAGCACGCGGAAGGCGATGAGCCAGCCCGGATCCTGCGCCGTGCCCGCGAGCGCGGAGCCGACCGTGAAGAGAATCAGCGAGAGCTGCAGCAGCACCTTCTTGCTAGTGAGGTCGGCGAGCTTGCCCCAGATCGGCGTCGAGATGGCCGAGGCGAGCATGGTGCCGGTCACGACCCAGGTGAAGGCCGCCTGGTTGCCGTTGATGTCGGCGATGATGATCGGCATGGAGGTGCCGACCACGGTCATCGAGAGCATGGAGACGGCCATGCTCATGAAGATGCCGGTGAGCGCGAGGTTCTTCGCGCGGCCGGTGAGCACACCTTCGGCGGGGGTCTTCGTGCGGGCGGGAGTCTGAGTCATCTGAGGGGCGGGATCCTTCGTGCTGCTGGTTAGTTGACGAAGATCAACTATAGGTCGGTTGTTGACCTGTGTCAACTATCGGGGCTGGATCGCGCCCGGCGTGGGATCCCGCCCGGTCCGGGTCCCACGCCCTGTCCCACGCCCCATCCCGTTCGCGCCTTTCCCCCTCCCGCCCCGCCTTTCCCCCTCCCGTTCGCGCCTTCCCCCTCCAGCCCCGCCCCCGCTCCAGCCCCTGACGCCAATTCCCGTCTCCCTCCGCTGCAGGGTCACTTTGGCGGGGTGTCAGCCGCCCAGCACTGCGCACAACTGACCCCGCAACGTCCTTGCCGAGCCAACGCCCACACGCGAGCCGGGTTCACAGATATCCACAGATCGATTTCGACGTGCTCGGACGTTGCCTCGCAGACTCACACTCAGAGGATGACCGAGCGAGCGCCAATCGACTTCGAACCGGGCGCACACCGCGTGGGTGAGCTTCGGCGCGCAGGAATCTCACGCAATCGACTCGAGGCGAGCGACATCAGAAGGATCGGACGCGGAATCGTGCTCCACCCTGAGTCCGAGCTGGATCCCGCGACGTATGTCGATCGGTGCCTGGCCCTGGGGCAGGCACTCCGCGACGAGGACTTCCTCTCGCGGAGATCCGCGGCGCTCATCTGGGGCATTCCTTGCCCGCTCCCGCCAGGCCAGCGGATCGATGTCGCGTCTTTCTCCCCACGCCGGGCGCCCAGACGCGTCGATGTGCTGGGGCATCGGGTGAAGGCCGGGGTTCTCGAGTGGGCGCTCGTGAGTGGACTCCGGGTCCCGTCGCCGGCTGACGTCTGGTGCCAGCTTGCAGCGGTGCTGTCTCCCTGGGATCTCGTCGCTGCGGGTGATTTCTTGATCTCGGGGAAGCGGATCCGTGGAGGTGGTGGCGCGCGCGATGATCCCCTGGTGCTTCCGGACCAACTCTCGGCGGCGGTGGCGCGTCACACGCGTAGCGCGGGATCAGTCGTGAGGAGACGGGTGCTCCCGCTTCTCCGAAGTCCGGTGGATTCGCCGCAGGAGAGCAAACTCCGGCTGATGATTGTTCGTGCAGGGTTTCCAGAACCCACGGTGAACTGCGCAGTGCCAGTGATCGGTCGCGTCTTGCATGCCGATCTCGGGTACCCCCGTCTCAAGATCGCAATCGAGTACGAGGGTGCCCAGCACTTCGTGGATCCCGAGCGGGTGCGTCATGACGCTGAGAGACGTGAACGCATGTACGAGGCCGGGTGGCGAGTGCTGCGAGTCATGGCGAAAGACATGCACCAGCCTGCTGAATTTCTGAGGCGTCTTGCGTCGGCAATTCGCGACGCGTCGTAGCAGTGCGGGCCAACGCCGAGCCCGGGCCAAGGCCGAGCGCCGAAGAAGCCTCGTGCGCCGTTGCGGGGTCACTTTGGTGGGGTGGACGCCGCCCGGCACCCCACCAAAATGACCCCGCCAGAGGGGCCCCGAAGAGACGGAAGATCGGGGCAACGCGGGTAGGGCAGAATAGGAGCATGGGTGCAGAGAGCGGCAGTGTCAGAATCGGCGTCATCGGCGGCGGGCAGCTCGCGCGCATGATGGTGCCGCCCGCGATCCACCTGGGCCTGCGCATCAGCGTGCTCGCGGAGACCGAGGGCTCGAGCGCCGCCCGCGCCGCCGACGCGGTCGGGGACTACCGGGATCCCGACACCGTCTACGCCTTCGCCGACACCGTTGACGTGGTCACCTTCGACCACGAGCACGTGCCGAACGAGATCCTGCTCGAACTCGAGCGTCGCGGCGTCGCAGTGCACCCGCGCCCCGAGGCTCTGCAGTTCGCGCAGGACAAGATCCTCATGCGCCAGAAGCTCGAAGAGCTCGGCGTGCCGGTCCCGAGTTGGGCCGCCGTCTCCGACGAGGGTGAGCTGCAGGCCTTCCTCGACGCGCACGGCGGGCGCGCCGTTGTGAAGACCGCGCGCGGCGGCTACGACGGCAAGGGCGTGCGCGTCATCTCAGACGCGGGCGAGGCGCGCGACTGGTTCGCCACCCTCGCCGAGGACGGCCGCGGGGGCCAGCTCCTGGCCGAGGAGCTCGTCGACTTCACCCGCGAGCTCTCTCAGCTCGTCGCGCGACGCCCGAGCGGCGACGCGCGCACCTGGCCGGTCGTCGAGACGATCCAGCGCGACGGCGTCTGCGCAGAGGTGCTCGCGCCCGCGCCGGTGGCCGATCCCGCGACCCTCGCCCGCGCCGCGGAGATCGGCGAGACCGTCGCCGAGGGCGTCGGGGTGACTGGGGTGCTCGCCGTCGAGATGTTCGAGACCCGCGACGGCCGGGTGCTGGTGAACGAGCTCGCGATGCGCCCCCACAATTCGGGGCATTTCTCGATCGAGGGATCCGTGACCAGCCAGTTCGAGCAGCACCTGCGCGCGGTCGCAGACCTGCCCCTCGGCGACACGGCGATGACCGCCTCCGCCGCTGTGATGGTGAACGTGCTCGGGGGGCCGGCAGAGGGCCCGATGCCCGTGCGGTATGCCGCGGCGCTCGCCGCGCACCCGCGGGCCAAGTTCCACAGCTACGACAAGCAGCCGCGGCCGGGTCGCAAGGTCGGGCACGTCACGGTGACGGGTGAGGATCTCGACACCGTGCGCGCCGAGGCGCTCGCCGCCGCGCGCGCGTTCGACTAGCGGGTCGCGGCTACGATAGGGGCATGGCAGACAGCGCAGCGCCCCTCGTCGGCGTGATCATGGGTTCCGACTCCGACTTCTCCGTCATGGCCGACGCCGTGCAGGTGCTGCGCGAGTTCGGCATCGCCCACGAGGTCGAGGTGGTGAGCGCGCACCGCACCCCCGACAAGATGGTCTCCTACGCGCGCGAGGCCGCGGGTCGGGGCCTCAAGGTGATCATCGCCGGTGCCGGTGGCGCCGCGCACCTGCCGGGCATGGTCGCCTCCATGACGACCCTCCCCGTGATCGGGGTCCCCGTGCCCCTCGCGAAGCTCGACGGGCTCGATTCCCTGCTCTCGATCGTGCAGATGCCGGGCGGGATCCCGGTCGCCACCGTCTCCATCGGCGGCGCGAAGAACGCCGGCCTGCTCGCAGTGCGCATCCTCGGCGCCAGTGACGCCGGGATCGCCGCGGAGCTCGACGCCTACGCCGACGAGCTGACCGCGGTCGTCGAGCACAAGAACACGGCGCTCAAGGCGCGCGTCGCCGCCGAGTAGCGTGTCGGATCCGCGCGCGGACCGGGGCTCGCCCCGCTATCGACGCGCGCTCATCGCTCTCTTCTGCGCGGGTCTCGCGACCATGGCGCAGATGTACTCGCCGCAGGGGCTGCTGCCGCAGATCGGACGCGAGTTCGCCATCGATCCCGGTTCGTCCTCGTGGGTGATCGGCGCGACGACGATCGGGGTCGCCCTCGGCACGCTGCCGTGGGCGCGCGTCTCCGATCGCCTCGGCCGGGTCGCGACCATGCGCTGGGCGGCCGCGGCCGCGATGGTGCTCGGTCTCACCGTGCCGTTCGCGCCGACCTTCGAGACGATGATCGCCCTCCGAGCGATCGAGGGCCTCGCGCTCGGCGGACTGCCGGCCATCGCCGTCACCGCCCTCGCGGAGACCGTGCACCCGCGCACGCTCGGTGCGGCCGTCGGCAGCTACGTGGCCGGGACCACGCTCGGTGGACTCACCGGCCGCCTGGTGGCCGGTGCGGTCGCCGATCACTTCGGGTGGCGGCTCGGGCTCGCGGCCGTCGCGGTGCTGGCGGCACTGGCCGCGGTGGCGTTCCTGATCCTGATCCCGCGCACCGCCGTACCCCAGCCCCCGGGCGCTCGGATCCTCGGCGCGCTGCTCGCGAATCTTCGGAATCCCGGGGTGCTGGTGTTGGTGCTGCAGGCGTTCCTGTTGATGGGCGGCTTCGTCGCGGTGTACAACACGCTCGCCTTCCGGCTGGAGCAGCCGCCCTACGATCTGTCGCTCATGCAGGTGTCGTGGCTCTTCCTCGCGTACCTCGCGGGTGCGGTCTCCTCCAACTGGGTCTGGCGCATTGCCCGGCGGCAGCCGCCGACCGGGGTGCTGCTCGTCTGCCTGGCGATCATGCTCGGCGGCGTCGGCCTCACGATGTCGAGCGCGCTCTGGGCGATCATCGTCGGGCTGGTGCTCTTCACCGCGGGGTTCTTCGGGGCCCACTCGATCGCGAGCGGCCTCATCGGACGACGCGCTGCCGGGCGCCCGGGGGCCAGCCAGGCTCCGCCGCTCTACAACCTCGGATACTACGGGGGATCGAGTCTGCTCGGCTGGGCCGGCGGCACAGCGTTCGCCGCGGCGGGCTGGAACGGCACGGTCGCGCTCATCGTCGGCGTCACGGTCGTCGCCGCGGCACTGGCCTGGGGGTACGCGCGCTCGCACGGCGGGATCGCGGGTGTCGACCGGGCGACGCCGTAGACCGTCGACGCCGGTGATCGGGTGGCGCCGGTGACCGGGCGACGCCGTGAACCGGCGCGCGATCACCGCGACATCGCGACGGCGAGCCTCCTAGAGGTTCGCGTGAGTCTCCCACAGCTGCCACGCGGCACCGTGCCAGCTGAAGCCGCGGCTGCGATCCCGCGCCAGCACGGCGAGCCGGGTGAGCGAGTTGGGATCCCGGTAGAGTCGGCTGAACTCCGCGGCGAACTCACCCGCGTTGGTGGTCCCGAGCCCGGCGTCGAGCACGATCTCGTCGACCGCCGGGTGGCCGGAGTGCAGCACCGGCACGGCACCGCTCAGCGCGCCGAGCAGCGTGTACCCCGCACCCACGAAGTCCTGCGGCTGCAGGAGCAGCGATGCGCCGCTCAGGATCGCGCCGACGTCGTGGAGGTCTCGGGGCGTGACGACGAGCACCCGGTGCTGCAGCTCCGCCGGGATCACGATCCCCGCGTCGCCCGCGTCCTCCGCGGGGTCGACGCCCGCGAGCACCACGACGCCCGGCAGCGCGGGATCCGCCCGCAGCGCGTCGAAGACCCAGTCGAGGCGGCCGTGCGCGCCCGGGGACGCGGTCGTGAGCGCGTAGTGGTCGGGGAGGCCGAGTGCGCTGCGACGCTCCACGGCGTCGTCGGGTCGCAGGTATTCGACGGGCGGGGCCAGCTGGATCACCTGCACGGGGAGGTCGACGCCGTAGTGCTCCTGCAGCACGCGGGCCGTGGCGTGGGTCGGCGTGAGGATCACGTCCGCGAGACGCACGGCTCGGCGCACGTACGCGCGGTACAGCCGGGCCTGCGAGGAGCCGAGGATCGCCGGGGCGTCCCAGGCGATGCTGTGGGTGATGGTGACCGAGGTCTGCGATCCGTCGTCCTCGCCGCGCGAGCGCAGGGGCACGAGCGGGGTCAGGGCGTGCACGAACTCGCCGTCGAGCGGGCGGGCCGTCGTGCCGTTCTGCCACATGAGCGGGAGCATGTTCGCGCGGAACGGGAGGTACTCGGTGCGGATCAGCGGCGAGGTCAGCTCGGGATCGGCGGAACCCTTCGCGAGCAGGAAGCGCGCGCTGCAGCTCCGAGGCGCCGTGTCGGCGATGGCTCGAGCGAGATCGCGGGCAGCGACGGCGTGAACCGGGGCCTCCCAGTCGGGAAACGGTTCCGCAATCAGGGTGAGCGTCGCCACGATCCTCCCTCAGTCATGCGTCATGGCACTGGCGTGCCCTCGGGTCAATTGTATGGATTTCTCCGGACGCGACCCTGAAGAACGCGGAGTTGCGAGACAGCCGTTACGCAAGCGTAGTAGAACGGAGGGCCCCGCCGACCACCCCACGCCGCGAGAGGTCGGCCTCTTGACACCGGCCTCTAAGTCTATATTCAGAGGCATCGGTTACATTCGGTGAGATGTCCCGATCTTGAGGACACTCGTCACGATCACGTAGGGAACATGCATGGCAACGAACGGCGGAGCAGGGACGAGTGCGTCCAACCCCCGGCATGGCAGACTGCGTCGGTCGAACTCGTGGGCGAACATCGGTCGTCTGCTGCTCACGACGGCCATCGTCGTGGTGCTGAGCGGAATAGCCACCGTATCGTACTCGCTCCTCGGGCTGTTCAACGACGTGAAGACGGTGGAGCTCGGCGGAGCGGGTGATGTCGCGCAGGCGGTCGGGCTCGGGTCGAGTTCCATCGAGGGAGAACTGACGGTGCTGCTCGTCGGCACCGACAGCCGAGTCGGGCAGACCCTCGATGACGGCGAGGAGGGCGAGCTCAACGACGTGAACCTGCTGCTCCACGTGAGCGCAGATCACCAGCGGGCGACCGTCGTCAGTTTCCCGCGCGACCTCATGGTGCCGGTGCCGAGCTGCCCGGGTCCGAACGGCGAGCCCAACTACTACAGCGCGATGAGCGAGCAGCAGCTCAACAGCACGCTGGGCGTGGGGGGTCTGCCCTGCGTGGTCGCGACGATCTCCGAGCTCACCGGCATGGACATCCCCTACGCCGGCATGATCACGTTCGACGGCGTCATCGGCGTGTCGAATGCGCTCGGGGGCATCGACGTCTGCCTCGCGCAGCCGATCTACGACGAGTACACCGGTCTCGATCTTCCGGCCGGCGTCAACAACCTGGTCGGCGGCGAGGCGCTGCAGTTCCTCCGCACCCGGCACGGGGTCGGCGACGGCGGCGACACGAGCCGCATCAGCAACCAGCAGGTCTTCATGTCCGCGCTCGTGCGGGAGCTCAAGAGCGCCGACACGCTCTCCGATCCCGCGAAGGTCTACGGGCTCGCGAAAGCCGGCATCGAGAACATGACCCTGTCGAGCAACATGGCGACCATGTCGTTCATGCAGCAGGTGGCCGGCACGGTGAAGGACATCGATCTCGAGAGCATCAACTTCGTGCAGTACCCGTCAGCGACGCACCCCTACGAGGCGGGGCGCCTGACCCCCGACCGTGTGGCGGCGCAGACGCTCTTCGACGTGCTGAAGAGCGGACAGGCCTTCGATGTGACGGCAGTCGGCGAGGGTGTCGCGGACACCACTGCGGAGGTCCCGGTCGATCCCGCCACCGACCCGAACGCGGTGGTCGACCCCAATGCACCCGTCGATCCGAACGCGGAGGTGGATCCGAACGCGGTTGCGGACCCGAATGCGCCAGCGACGACGGACCCGACCGTCGATCCGAACGCTCCGGTGCAATTGCCGTCGACGATCACGGGACAGCGCGCCGACACGCAGACCTGCTCGCAGGGGCGGACCGTCTTCTAGGCGGCTCCGCGCGCGGAATGCGCCGCGAAGTCCAGACGCGTTCCGGTGTTGTCGGCGGGTTTCGCGTGAGGTGAGGTCTCGGTCTCCTACTGTTGAACGTGCGTCAGCGCGGCTGGCATCGGAAGGGAAGGTGCGCGGGTGAGCGTGATGGACTTGGAACGCCCCCTGCGTCATCCGGATACGGACTCCGCGCCGCTGATGAACAAGCGGGCGCGGTGGCTCGTGCTCGTCGGATTCCTGTTTCCCGGCAGCGCGCAGGTGCTCGCCGGCAACCGGAAGCTCGGGCGCTTCGGGCTCGGCGCCACGATCCTCATGCTCCTGATCGCGGTGATCAGCGTGATCGGGCTGCTGTTCTTCCGCACCGCGACGCTCTCCGTCTTCACCAACAGCCTCGTGCTGCTCGTCGTGCAGTGGCTGATCCTCGGCTACGCCGTCATGTGGCTGATCCTCGGCTTCGACACCCTCCGGCTCGCCCGCCTCGTCAAGGTCACTCCGGGCTGGCGCGTGCCGGTGGCGATCGTGTCGGTGATCCTCACCGTGCTCCCGGTCGCCGGGGCGGCCTACGCCTCGGTCACCGTCGGCTCCGCGCGCGGCGCCTTCAGTGACATCTTCGGAGGCGGGGCGCCCGCGGTCGAGCCCGTCGATGGCCGGTACAACATCATGCTGCTGGGCGTCGATCCGGGCGAGGACCGGGAGGGCATGCGCCCCGACAGCATCTCGCTCGTGAGTGTCGACGCAGAGACCGGGCAGTCCGTCATCGTGGGGCTCCCGCGAGAGCTCACGCAGATGCCGTTCGATGAGGCCTCGCCGCTCTACCCCGTGTACCCCGACGGGTTCTGCAGCCCCACCAACAACTACGAGGGCGACGGGTACTGCTTCACGACCGGGTATCTCAACGCCATGATCACGGAACTCTCGGACTCGGGATCGCCCTCGTACGAGGGGATGTTCGCGGAGGCGACGTCGCAGGGCTCCACTCCCGGCATCGAGGCGATGAAGGATGCGGTGTCGGGTGCGACCGGTCTCGACGTGCAGTTCTACGTGCTCATCGACATGGCGGGCTTCTCGAGCCTGATCGACGCACTCGGCGGTGTCACGGTCGACGTGCAGCAGCCGATCCCGCTCGGTGGGTACGAGGACCCGTACACCGGCGAGTGGGTCGAGGGCGACTCGTACATCGAGCCGGGAGTGCAGACGCTGAACGGCGAGTACGCACTCATGTTCGCCCGGGTGCGGCACGGCCTCGCGAACGGCGACTTCGATCGCATGCAGCATCAACGCCAGCTGCAAGCGGCGATCCTCGCGCAGATGAATCCGGCGAACGTGCTGCTCCGGTTCCAGGAATTGGCGGGTGCGGGATCGGAACTGGTCAAGACCGATATCCCGGAGTCCATGCTGGGCCGGTTCGTCGACCTCGCGGCGCGCGCGAAGGACCACACCCCGGTCAGTGTGGAGATCGCCCCGCCGGCGATCGACCCGGAGTACGTCGATTACGCGCTCGTGCACCAGATGGTGGCCGACGCGGTCGCGGCGGCGTCGCCGCCGCAGGAGGCCGAGTAGCGCGACGCTGTTCGCGGGTCGTTCGTCGCTCGTTCGCCGGTGCGAGCGGCCGGAGCGTGCCTCGTCGCCCTGCCAGTGAACGCCCGGTGACGGTCGGATGGCCGACGCGTGTCCAGGGTGCATCAAGGTCGGAAAGCTAAGCTCGTTTTTTCGTGCCGGGTGTCGAACTTCGACACCGGGAATGATGGAAGCGGTATGCATGAGCGACACAGGCCCCGGAACGACTGACAGCGCGTCTCACGCGTCGTCGAATGCTGGGCAGCCGTCGACGCCCCGGATCGAGGCCCCGCGCGCCGCCGC
Organism: Leucobacter rhizosphaerae; assembly: GCF_022919175.1. NCBI lineage: Bacteria > Bacillati > Actinomycetota > Actinomycetes > Micrococcales > Microbacteriaceae > Leucobacter > Leucobacter rhizosphaerae. The sequence continues at coordinate 2,772,641 of NZ_CP095043.1, forward strand.
GCGCGTGCGTCGCATCATCTGGGCGACACTCGGGTGGTTGCTGACGGCGATCGGCGCCGTGCTGCTGGGCGCCGCGGTGTGGATTTCGCAGACCTTCGGCCCGATCTCCGTCGACCAGATGCTCATGCATCTGCCGGGCGCCGGCGGCGGGGAGGTCACCGGGGCGGAGGAGGGGTACATCTCAACCTTCGTGGCCTCCGCGCTGGTGATCCCGCTCGCGGCCGTCGCCGTACTCGCCGTGCTGTTGCTGCTGGTGCGGCGCAGTCGTGCCCGTGCCCGGGAACGCGGGACCGATCGGGTGCCGTCTCAGCGTCACCTCCCCGGGCGGCGACGGTTCGGGTGGGTGCGTCCGCTCGCCGCGATCACCGCCTGCCTCGTGGGGGTCGCCGTGTTCGCGCAGGCCGTGGGAGCTCCGCAGTACCTCCGGTCGACGTTCAGCCCGTGGACGATGGAGGACTACGTCGTCGATCCGGAGGTGGGTGCGCTGCCCATCTCTGCCGCGACCGGAGATGCGAAGCCGCTGAATCTCATCACCATCTACATCGAATCCGGCGAGGAGTCGCTCGGCGACGACGACCTCTTCGAGCTGAACATGCTGGAGCCTCTGCAGAACGCCACGAAGGGCTGGTCCCGATTCGAGCCGTTCGACGTGTACAAGGGCGGGGGCTGGACCATGGCGGGCATCGTCGGCACCGAGTGCGGGATCCCGCTGCGCGGCGCGGGCATCAGCGAGAGCGACATCAACTCGAACGACATCGGCGATGGTTCGGACCGATACATGCCCGGCGCGACATGTCTGGGCGACGTGCTCACCGATGCGGGATACCACAGCGTCTTCATGGGGGGCGCCGATGCGAGCTTCGCATCGAAGGAGAACTTCCTCACCAGCCACGGTTACGACGAGGTCATGGACCTCACGACCTGGGAGCACGAGGCCGAAGCCGACCTCGGGCCGTGGGGGCTCTCGGATTCGCGCTTGATGGACCACGCGAAGGAGCAGGTGACCCGCCTGCACGAGGCGGATCAACCGTTCCACCTCTCGGTCCTCACGCTCGATGCGCACGAGCCCGTGCACCGCTACGACAACTGCCCCCTCTCCTCGGAAGACGAGATGGTCTCGGTCGTCCACTGCTCGATGAGCAGCGTCGCGGGATTCGTCGACTACCTGGATGAGCAGGGGTACCTCGACGACACGGTCGTCTTCATCACGGGTGACCACCCGAAGATGGTGGGGGAGGGCGCTTCCTTCCGGGAGGAGCTGTACGATCTGCCGGAACGTCCGCTGTTCAACCGCCTTTGGGTTCCCGGCGGCGTCTCCATCGCCCGCGAGCACATCGACCAGCTCAGCGTCTACGCGACGCTGCTCGACGTGCTCGGTCTCGGGCGCGAGGACGGCCGTGCCGGTATCGGAGTGTCGGCTCGGCTGACCTCCACGGACGGACGCACGATGCTCGACTTGTCTGATGCGGACTACGAGGAGCTCATCCAGTCGCGGTCTGCGGAGCTCTACGAACGGTTATGGAGCTCGCCCGGGGATCGGACCACCGCGGTGCGCGCGGAGGAGCGCTAGCGCACGCGAGCTCCGGTGACCCTGCTCGCGGCGTCGAGTACCGCGAGCAGGGCGTTCTCGACCCTACTGCCGGGAGAGATAGGCCGCGAGCGCGTCGTCCCAGTCGCGCGGCGTGAACCCCGTCGACTCGATCTTGTCGAGATCGAGCGTGCTGTGCAGTGGCCGCGGGGCCACCTGCTTGCCGGCGAAGTACTCGGCCGTCGAGATGCCGGTCACCCGCGCGGCATCGTGACCGGTCGCCTCGTACACGCGCTTCGCGATATCGGCCCACGAGGTGGCGGGCCCCTCGTTCGTGAGGTTGTAGGTGCCGTAGGCGGGCCGGGTGTTCAGGAGGTGGACGATCCCAGCCGCGATGTCCTCGGTGAAGCTCAGCCGGCCGATCTGATCGTCGACCACACTGGGATCGATGCCGCGCTCGGCGAGCGACGCCATCGTGCGGACGAAGTTGTTGCCCTCGCCGATCACCCAGCTGGTCCGCACGATGTAGTGGCGCGGCACCGTGGTGATCGCGGCGTCTCCCGCCGCCTTCGTCTGGCCGTAGACACCCAAGGGCGCGACGGCGTCCGACTCGGAGTAGCGTTCGTGCGAGCCATCGAAGACGTAGTCGCTCGACACGTGCACCACGGTCAGCCCGTGCTCCGTGGCGGCGCGAGCCAGCGCCGCGGGGCCGGTGACATTCGCCGCCCAGGCGTCGGGGCGCCCGTCGGCGGTCTCCGCCTCATCGACTTTCGTATAAGCTGCCGCGTTGATGACCGTGTCGTAGTCGGCCCAGCGCAGGTCCGAGAACGGATCCGCCGCGCCGAGGTCGACCCGGTCGCGGCCCGCGAAGTCCGCGGAGGGCAGCGCGTCGCGGAGCGCGGTCCCGAGCTGGCCGTTCGCGCCCAGCACGAGCGTGCGCTTGGGCTGCATCGGAACGACATCGCCGAGTTCCGGGTGCGCGAGGTCTTTGTCCGAGCGCTCGGCCTCCGCGAGCGGGATCGGCCAGTCGATCGCCGCCGTGGAATCCGCCAGGTTCAGGAAGGTGTACTCACCCTGTGCCTCGGCGCTCCAGTGCGCATTGACGAGGTACACGTACGCCGTGTTGTCCTCGAGCGTCTGGTAGGAGTTGCCGACCCCCGGGGCACGAAGATCGCGGTGGAAGGGTCGAGCTCGGCCGTGAAGACGGTGCCGAAGCTGTCTCCCTCGCGCAGGTCGACCCACGCTCCGAAGATCTTGCCCGTGGCCACCGAGACGAACTTGTCCCACGGCTCGGCGTGGATGCCCCGCGTCGCGCCCCGCTGATCGTTGAACGAGATGTTGTTCTGCACCGGGCCGAAGTCCGGCAGCCCGAGCGCGGTCATCTTCTCGCGCTGCCAGTTCTCCTTGAACCAGCCGCGATTGTCGCCGTGCACGGGCAGGTCGAGGAGCACGAGGCCCGGGATCGTCGTCTCGCGCAACGCGAGGGTCTTCGCCGCCATTACTGCCCCTGCTCCTTGTACTTCGCTTCGGTGGCGGCCTTCTGGGGTTGCCACCAGGCTTCGTTGTCGCGGTACCAGTCGATGGTCGCAGCGAGTCCCTGCGCAAAGTCGGGGAAGGACGGCTGCCAGCCGAGCTCCGTGCGCAGCTTGGTCGAGTCGATGGCGTAGCGGAGGTCGTGTCCGGGACGGTCGACGACGTGATCGTAGGCGTCGGCGGGTTGTCCCATGCCGACGAGGATCATCTCCAGCACGTCGCGGTTGTTCTGCTCACCGTCCGCACCGATGAGGTAGGTCTCGCCGATGCGGCCTGCCTCGATGATGCGGAGCACGGCCGACGAGTGGTCGTCCGCATGGATCCAGTCGCGCACGTTGAGCCCCTCGCCGTACAGCTTCGGCCGCTCGCCCACGAGGATGTTCGTGATCTGACGCGGGATGAACTTCTCCACGTGCTGGCGCGGCCCGTAGTTGTTCGAGCAGTTCGAGATGGTGGCCTGCACGTCGAAGGAGCGCACCCACGCGCGCACGAGCAGATCGGACCCTGCCTTGGTCGACGAATAGGGCGATGACGGGTTGTACGGCGTGGACTCGGTGAACCGCTCGGGATCGTCGAGCTCCAGGTCGCCGTACACCTCGTCGGTCGAAATGTGGTGGTAGCGCTTCCCGTGGCGTCGCACGGCCTCGAGCAGCGTGTACGTGCCGATGATGTTCGTGTCGAGGAACGGCTTCGGATCGTGCAGCGAGTTGTCGTTGTGCGACTCTGCGGCGTAATGCACCACGATGTCGGCGTCCGCGACGAGCGTGTCGACGAGTGCCGCGTCGCAGATATCGCCTCGAACGACGGTCACGCGCTCGGCGGGCAGCCCCGCGAGCGAGGCCTCGTTGCCCGCGTAGGTGAACTTGTCGATGACCGTCACGATGTCGTCGGTGTTCGCCACCAGGTAGTGCACGAAATTCGAGCCGATGAATCCGGCTGCCCCGGTGACGAGAATCTTGCGGGCCACGTTGGTCCTCCTGCGTGAATCGAGAGACACCAACGGCTGGCGTCCCGTTCTATCCTAATTACTCCCGCTGGCAGCATCCCGGTCGGACGCCTTCCGCCGCGATCGCCGCGCCGCGGCGCGCACGATCGGTCGGTCGACGCAGAGCTCCAGGAACAGGGCCAGCACGGTCGACACCACGACGGTCAACCCGATGCTGAGGTAGGGATTGATGTCGGGAAGCGTCGCGATGACGGTCTGCTGCACGGGGAATCCGACGAGGAACACGCCGTAGGAGATGTCCGGGAAACGGTTCACCGCGCGGAGTCCCGGCCACGACTGCAGGGAGATCGTGATGATGCCGTACGGGATGACGAGGCACATCAGCAGGTAGTTCGCGCCGGGCAGCAGCGCCATTCCGATGATGAGCAGTACGACGAGGACTGCGGTGACCGAGAGGCGGAGCGGGACCCGCAGCTCGCGGATCAGCGCACCGGCCGCGAAAAAGCCGATGACGATGAGGGCCTGGGAAACGTTGCTGCCCCACACGACGGTCTGCTCGAACGTGCCGTTGAGGTTGTCCCACACGGCGAACGCCAGCAGCGCCGCCCAGCCGGCGATCCGCCAGCCGCGAGCCTTCATGAGGAAGACGATGGGGATGAGCGCGTAGGTGAGTGCCTGCGGCGGGAGCGACCAGATCGATCCGTTGACGGCGTTCGGATAGGGGTTGTCCTCGAAGACCCCGGGCAGGAAGTAGCTCGGCTGGAAGACGAGGTTGCTGAAGTACGCCCAGGTCGTCGGGTGGGAGAAGTAGTCGCTCGCGGGCAACCACGAGAGAATCGGACCCAGGATGAGCGCCGAGGCGGCGACCACCACGGCGAGGCTCGGCATGAGTCGCCGCAGTCTCGCTCGCAGGAAGTGCCCGAGGTGCGGATGGCGCACCCAGGATCCGGGCAGTAGATATCCGGAGATCGTGAAGAAGACCCAGATCCCGATCGAGGGGATGCGCACGCCGGCGAGCGGGCTGTCGTCCCCCAGCACCACGAACGAGTGCCGCAGCAGGATCAGAAACGCTGCGATGATGCGGATGGCCTGCAGATTCGAGGTGAAGCGAGCCGTGGGAGCCGCGAGCGGGGGAGTGATGTCACGCCCCCGCTCGTCGTGCGGACCGCACCCGGAGGGCACCGCGCACGCGCAGCGCCCCGGTGATCGCCCACCTGACCGGAGCGTTCCAGCGACCCGAGTACCGCTTGGACATGAAGCGGACGGCGCTGTCGGTCATCGCGCGTTCCACGACCACCGCGTGCTTGCGGGTCGAGTGCGCCCCGGAGTGCACGACGGCCACCCCAGGCTCGTAGCGGTTCTCGAATCCGGCGAGACCGACGCGGAAGCCGAGGTCGATGTCCTCGAAATGCATGAAGTATGCCTCGTCCCATCCGCCGAGACGTCGGAAGAGATCTCCCCGCACCATGACTGCGGCACCGGAGAGCGATCCCGCGGCGCGCGGCGCGTCGTAGGCAGCGGCGTTCTGGTACGCCCGCGTCCAGGGGTTGCGCTTCCAGATGCGCCCGAGCAACGCGTGCCCCACGCCGGTGCCGAGCGAGGGGAGGTTGCGAGCGGATGGATACGTCGTGCCGTCGGGGTCCAGCAGTCGGGGGCCGATGGAGCCGATCGTCGGCTCCGCCCAGAGCGCGCGCGCGAGCGTCCCCACCGTCTCCTCGATGAACAGCACGTCGGGGTTGCAAAACAGCAGGGCGTCTGGTGTGCGGTCGAGCGCCTGGACGCCGGCGTTCATGCCTGCGCCGTAGCCGGGGTTGTCGGGAAGAGGGACATACCGCGCGCCGAAGGACTCCGCGATCTCGCGGACGTTCTCGTGGTCCGGATTGTTGTCCACGACCACCACGGGCAGGACCGTGCCGTGGAACTCCCGGAGACTGGCCAGGAACGGGGCGAGGACCTCTCCCGATCCGTAGCTCACCGTGATGACGGCGGTCGACGGGGTCCCCGAATCCCGCGAGTGCTCGGCGACGGTCATGACAGCAAGTCTACTCGCGTGCGATGGCGCCGATGCCCTCAGCGGCCCCAAGCTAGACTGTCCGCTGAGCTGTTGAAAGGAAGTGACCCATGAAGGGCATCATTCTCGCCGGGGGATCCGGAACTCGTCTGTGGCCGATCACCAAGGGCATCTCCAAACAGCTCATGCCGATCTACGACAAGCCGATGGTCTACTACCCCCTCTCGACGCTGATGATGGCCGGCATCAACGAGGTGCTGATCATCACCACCCCCGAGTACAACGACCAGTTCCGCGCGCTCTTCGGCGACGGCTCCCACCTCGGCATGCGTCTCGAGTACGCGGTGCAGCCGTCTCCGGACGGCCTTGCGCAGGCCTTCATCATCGGCGAGGAATTCATCGGCGACGACAGCGTGGCGCTGGTGCTCGGCGACAACATCTTCCACGGGGTCGGGCTGGGCTCGAACCTGCGCAAGCACACCGAGGTCGAGGGAGCCGTCGTGTTCGCGTATCACGTCGCCGATCCCGCAGCGTACGGTGTCGTCGAGTTCGACGCGGACATGCGTGCGGTCTCGATCGAGGAGAAGCCCGCCCAGCCGAAGAGCAACTACGCGGTGCCCGGTCTGTACTTCTACGACAACGACGTCGTGCGGATCGCGAAGACCATCACCCCCAGCGCCCGCGGCGAGCTGGAGATCTCCACGGTGAACGAGGCCTATCTGAACGCGGGCACGCTCTCCGTGCAGACCCTTGATCGTGGCACCGCCTGGCTCGACACCGGCACCTTCGAGTCGATGATGCAGGCGTCCGAGTACGTCCGTGTCATCGAGGATCGCCAGGGGTTCAAAGTGGGCTGCGTGGAGGAAGTGGCCTGGCGCAACGGCTGGATCAGCGACGACGAGCTGGAACAGCTCGCCGCACCGTTGCAGAAGAGCGGGTACGGCCGGTACCTGTCCAATCTCATCGCGAACTGATCGAGCACATTCCGCGCGGGCGACCCGCGCACGTGACGGAGGAGGGGGCGACATGGACGCCGTAGCAGTGGCCATCCTGAGCGAGAGTGAGCGCGTCGGCGATCTGTCGAGTGTGCTTGTCATCGGGGAACTGAGCGAGGAGGCGCTCCAGGCGCTTCCCGGGACGACGACGGTGCGCACTGCAGACGACCTGCTGCGGGAGGATCCGTCGGCCGCGGGGCACCACGACCTGGTCGTCTGCGCGGGTGCACTGGTCGAGGGCGACCTGCGGCGTCGCGCGCTGGGGCACGCGCTCGCGGCGGTCGCGGGCACCGCGGTGATCTCGGTTCAGCCCCTCGGCGACGAACTCCCGATCCCACTGATCGAACTCAAACGCGGATTGCTGCTCGATGCTCCCGAACTCGGATATCGGGTGTACGGGCAGTGGAAGGAGCGCTCATGACCACCGTGCGGATCTCGGACCAGGCGATCGCCGCGGGTGCTGCGGCCGTGGAGCGGGAGCTCGTGCAGCTCTCCGTCCTCGCGAGCCGGGGCGAGTCGGGCCCGCTGTCACTAGCGTCGGATCAGGATCCCGCGATCCTGGAACTCGCGAAGTGGCGCGGGGTGCCGATCGTCGACGCCTCAGCCGGCGAGGGAGCGCCTATCTCTGAGCTCTGGGAGAACCGGCTCCGGGTCTCCGCGGTCATCGCCTGTCACAACTACGGACACTACCTCGATGAGGCGATCCGATCGCTGCTCGCGCAGACCTACCTCCCGGACGAGATCATCCTCTCCGACGACGCGTCGACGGACGAGTCACCCGAGATCATGCGTGCATATGCCGCGAAGCACCCGGACGTGATCCGAGTGAACCTCAACGAGTCGAACCGAGGCATTCAGACTCACTTCAACGAGGTCGTCGCCATGGCGGAGGGCGACCTCGTCGTGATCATCGGTGCCGACAATCGCGTCCCCGCGAACTACATCGAAGCGCAGTTCACCGCGCTCGCCGCCGATGACACCGTGGGCCTCGCGTACACGGACTTCGCGCTCTTCGGCGGGCGGGCGAAGAACGACTACGAGCGCATGCTCCCCGCGTTCCAAGGAGAGAAGCTGCCGAACGGGGTGTACCTGAGCGACTTCCCGGAATACGACGAGGCATCCGCCGCGATGCTCCGCGAGGGCAACAACTTCATCCACGGCTCCACCATGTACCGGCGCTCGACGTTCGACCAGGTCGGCGGGTACATCGATCGCAAGAGCGGACCCGAGGACATGACGCTCTTCCAAGCCATGCTCGAGACCGGACTCGTGGCGCAGAAGGTGACGGGCACCGCGCTCGAGTACCGCCAGCACTCGGCCGAGCAGGCGAACTACCAGTTCTCCTACTTCGGCGAGCTCCAGCGACTCCGCGAGGAGATGCACGCGTTCGAGGTGCTCAAAGAGGAGTACGCCGCGCTGGACACACGCCATGCAGGGCTGCTCGATGAGATCGAAACGCTCCGCGGAGAGTGCCGCGAGCTCGCTCGAGAGCGCGACGAGCTGAAGGTCGAGGTGGGGCAGCTCTCCGACGTCATCGCGTCGCTGCGCGCATCACTCTCCTTCCGACTCGGCAACAGCGTCGTCGCTCCCGCCCGTCGGGTCGTCTCCGCTCTCCGCGGCCGGAGGCGTTGACGGCTCCGAGGACTCGGGTGTCGCTTCCGTCGTCTCGGGTGTCGCTTCCGTCGAATCAACCAGGCCCGAGCCCAGGGGGATCACCGATCCCTGCTTCGTGACCGAGTTCCAGGTGAGCGTCGCTCCTTGGAAGTCCTGGCGGCACTCGTCGCCGGTGCAGGTCATCGCCGAGGTCGGCCAGCCGACCGTGCCGGTGAGTCCGCCCTGCGCATTGAAGAAGGCGCGCATCGGACCCGACACGAGGAACGTGCCGTGGGGTGACGAGGCGATCGCCGCTCCCTGGAATCCTTGCACAGAGCCGCCCCCATTGGCCGGTTCAGACTTGGCGTCTGCTGACGGCCAGCCGGGAGTGCCCGCCAGGCCCCCCGACTCGCCGAACACGCGTCGAATCTCACCGTTCAACAGCACGGGGTTCGCGGCGCCGCTGCGATGCGTGAGCGCGCCGTTCTGGAATGCCTGCACGGTGCCGCCGCCCTGCACCGTGTGCGACACAGCATTCGAGGTCGGCCACCCGAGCGACCCGACGAGCCCGCCGAGCGCACCGAACTTCGTACGCATCGCCCCAGTCAGCACGAAGCTGCCGGTCGAGGTGCTCGTCACCGCACCGTTCTCGAATCCCTGGACGGTTCCGCCGCCATTGGCGGCTTCGAGCCGGGCGTTCCCGGTCGGCCAACCGAGAGCACCGGTCAGCCCCCCGGCCGCGTTGTACGGGGTGCGGATCGGTGCCATGACCGCAAACGCGCCCGTGCGATCGGAGACCGCGATCGCACCCTGCTCGAAGTTGTGCACGGTGCCACCAGCACCGCCGGTCACGGTCCGGGTGTTGCCCAGACTGCGGCCGAGATCGACGCCCGCGTTCAGGAGCGAGGCGTACGCGGTGGCGACCGCTGTCGACATGACGGTCGCGTGGCCGCTCGCGTCGACTGAGATCGAGCCACCCTGGAAGTTCTGGGTGCAGACACCCGAGGTGGCGCACGACACGGCACTCACGGGCCAGCCCAGGTATCCGGCGATTCCGCCGTTGGCCCCGAGCGCCTCGCGCACGGCCCCTGAGATCGAGAACGCGCCGGTCGTTTTGCTCCAGGCGATGGCGCCGTTCGCGTGCGCCTGGACGAAACCGCCGCCGTGCACCCGCTGTCCCTGCGCACCGCGGCTGACCGCGCCAAGCGAGGAACGCTCCGCCGAGGCCACCGTGTCGATGGCCGGAATCGAGACGACCGCCGAGCTGCCGGTGAGCTTGATCGTGCCCTGCTCGAACGGCTGCACGCAGTTCGACGACGAGCTACAGCTACGGTTCGCGGTGGGCCAGCCGAGTGGCCCGTCGTAACCGAGTCCCGCGGAGGCGAAGGTGCTGCGGATCTCACCGCTCACGGTGAGGAAGCCGTGCTGGGCCGTGTGGGAGACCGCACCGCCCTGGAACGCCTGGGTGCGACCCGGGCCCTTCGCGGCCGCGTCGGAGGTGGGCCAGCCCAGCGTTCCGGCGAGCCCGCCCTGTGTCCCGAAGAAGGTCCGGAAGTCGCCTGTGAGCACGTAGGCCGCCGAGGCCCCGGTGCGCCAGGTCACTGCGCCGTTCGTGTACGCCCGCACGGTCCCGCCGCCATTTGCGGTGTGCACGGTGTAGGACGAGGTCGCCGCCCCCAACCACCCGTTCTGCGCGTACTTGGCATCGATTTGCGCTTGTCCCGGGATCGTCGACGTGGTGAACCACGTGTTGTAGAGGAGGAAGAAGTTCCGGTTGCCGTAGCTCGAGCAGCTATCGCCTGTGCCCCAGCCGGCGTTCAACGCGGCCTGATTCGGGCGGTAGGGCGTGTAGATGTAGAGCGCAGCTGTCGCCCAATTCTCGATGTACACCTGCGACGTTCCGCACCCGATGTCCGGGTTCCACTGGATCGTGTTCACCTGGAACGGCTTGTAGTTGTAGCTGTTCGGGAAGGCCTTGTACACCTGCAGCTGCCAGGCCGCGCGGTACACCTGCTGTGGGAAGCCGGTCTGCGATGGGTCGCAGTTCGCCGAGTTGTTGGGCCCCGAGTCGGGGCACGCGTATCCCATTGCGCGGTCATACTGCCGCACCGTCGGCCAGGAATCGGTGATGAGGCTCTGCTCCTTCTCGAGCATCACCATGAGCACCTTGGGGTTGATGTTGCAGGCGCGGCTGACCTTGTTGATGATCGCGGCAGCCGACTCATTCGTCGCGCCGACGTACGCGTGGCAGTACGCATTCGCCGGTCGGGTGGTCGTGGTGAAAGCGGAATCCTTCAGGCAGACGCTCGCGATGAAGGTGGAGCCGTAGGGCGACCACGGCAGTCGACCGGGGTCGCCGATAGTGCATCGCGGGAGCCGCTGGTTCAAGAAGGACTGGACCTCCGCGGTGGTCATCGACGATCCGTTGTAGAACTCGGCGTCGCTGATGATGTTGCTCGGATTGAAGTCCGTCGCATTGACCGCCTGGGCCGGTGCCGCGACCACCTGCAACCCCGTGAGTGCGATCGCGCTCGCAGCGAGGACCGCGAGTAGCCGCCGTCCGATTCCTGCCCCGTTGCGTGCCACGCCACACTCCCTGATCTGTCGATGCCGCCGGAGCCGCATGCCCACCGGTCCCGGTGCTCAATGACATGAGACACCACAACCCCCGTGGTACAGACTACGTGACGCCTCGCAGGCCCGTCAGTTTACGGGGGCGAGTCGGGGTATGCCGTTCGGCGGAATATCGATCGTCCCTCGCTGGAATCGCTGTGCGACCGCACCGTCCGTTGACACCTGGGCGTCCTCGAGCGGCCAGCCCAGTTCCTCGATGCCGCCCACCGCATTGAAGAACGAGCGGATCGGTTCCTTGACGGAGAACGAGCCCGCGTGCGACGACCAGCACAGGGCTCCCCGTTGGAACCCCTGCACCACGCCGCCGCCGTGCGCGGCGATCGGGTGGATCGGGGAGGCCGGCCAGCCGAGCTCCTTCTTCCGCGCGTCGTCGTAGGCATCGGCGAGCTCCGGCGCGAGTGGGAACACGCTGTAGGTGTAGTCCGCGGCGACGTCCTTCACCGGACCGACGCTCTGCAGGCTGCCCTTTTCGATCCAGGCGGCCTGGTCGCACATCTCGAGCACCGTGCCCATGGAGTGGCTCACGAGAATCACGGTCTTGCCCTGGTCGTGGAGCTCGTCGAACTTCGCGCGCGACTTCTCTTGGAATGCGGCATCTCCCACCGCGAGGATCTCGTCGACGACGAGCACGTCCGGCTGCACGTGGATCGCGACGGAGAAGCCGAGCCGCACGTACATGCCGGAGGAGTAGCTCTTCACGGGCTGGTCGATGAACTTGCCGATCTCGGAGAAGTCGACGATGTCGTCGAACTTCCGGTCGACCTCTTTGCGGCTCATGCCGAGAATCGATCCGTTGAGGTAGATATTCTCGCGCCCGGAGAGCTCGGGGTGGAACCCCGAGCCCACCTCGAGCAGCGAGGCCACGCGGCCGTGGCTGGTGATCTCGCCCTCATCGGGCCAGAGGATCCGCGCGAGGCACTTCAGGAGCGTCGACTTCCCGGATCCGTTGCTGCCGATCAGCGCGAAGGTCGACCCGGTTGGCACCTCGAAGGAGACGTCGCGCAACGCCCAGAAGTCCTCGTACTCTGCGATCTTGCGTCGCATGATCGCGGACTTCAGGCTCTGATTGCGCTCGTGATACAGCCGGAACTTCTTCCCGAGGCCCTCTACGCGCACTGCGACGTCGTTCATAGCATCTCCGCAATCTTCTTCTCGGAACGGTTGAAGACGAACACGCCGACGAGTACCGCCGCCGCTGTCCACCCCACACAGGTCACGAGATGGATGGTGTCCGGCCAACGGTTGTCGTAGAGCAACTGGCGGAACGCGGTCACGAAGTGGTACATCGGGTTCAACGTATAGAGGTCGAAAACCGTGATGTTGGTGTTCAAGAGTCCGCCGAAGCGGTCCGACATGTCGCGGATGAGTGAGGCCGGGTAGATGATTGGCGTCAGGTACATCCACAGCTGCAGCAGGATCCCGAGCAGGTACTGAGTGTCGCGGAAGTGGATCGTGACGATCGCGAGGATCCACCCGAGGCCACTCGCGAACATCGCGAGGAGGAGCATGAGGAGCAGGGTGCCCGGGATCCAGATGAGGACCTGGCTGCCGACGAGCAGCAGCGCGATGACGAGTACGAGCATCTCGAGCATCCAGTTCATGCCGAGCGTTCCGACGGCGGCCAGCGGCAGCACGGACCTCGGGAAGTACACCTTCGTGATCAAGCCGGTGTTCGCGAGCAACGAGTTCGAGGTTGCGTTCAAGCTGCCGGCGAAGAACCCCCAGGGGAGCAGGCCGCACATCAGCCAGATCGGGAAGATGTTGAGACCGCTGGGATCGCCGGCCTCGGGCTGGATCCGGAACACCATCGAAAAGATGAAGGTGTAGATCAGCATCGACGCGAGCGGGTTCAGCAGCGACCACAGTCGACCGAGGACCGTCCGCTTGTACTGCCCTCGTGTCTCCCGCAACACGAGATTCGCGAGGAGCTCGCGTGAGGCCCACAGCTCCTTGAAAAACTGCATGCTAGGTTCCTACTCTCACCTTCCGCGCTTCGCGCCAGACCGCGAGACATCGACTTCTTAGTGTAGGTGCTATTTCTCCAGCGACCTGTCAGGTCGCCCCTGGTTGCGGGACGCGGTGCCCGTCGTCTCGGCGGGGGCCGTGAGCGCGCTCATCGTCTGCGGCTAGAATTGGCACGGTCCGAGGTGCTGCGGCACCGCGGAGCCCCGTGTCGGCGCACGGCTCGGCCGCGTGTGGCACGAGCGATCCGATACGCGGATGACGAGATGAGATGTGGTTGGGAGCGGAATGACACGGTCTGTGGACATTCAGTCGGTGGTCTACCTCAATGCGCCGGAGGACCTGATTCGCGCTGCGGAGGCGGTGAGCAACGCCGCCCGCGTCGCTCGTGAGGAGGGTGCGCTCGGCGACTGGGCGTTCCGGCTCGGCGATGGCAGCCCCGATGCGATGCTCGGCGACTCCGATCTGGAGACGATTCGGACGCTGGTCGAGGCGCAGGGCGGACAGTTCGAGTACGACGTCTTCGGCATCAATCTCGGATCCGCGGCCGGTCACAACCGGTTGGCCGAGCGTGCGGATCTGGACGAGATCGTGATCCTGAACCCCGATGCGCTCATGGCCCCCGATCTGTTGCAGGTGCTCATCGAAACGACGGCGCCGGACGTCGGGTTCATCGAGGCGCGCCAGCTCCCGGTCGAGCACCCGAAGGAGTACGACCCCGTCACCGGTGATACGCAGTGGGGGTCGACGGCGTGCGCGATGATTCCGCGCGAGCTCTTCGTCGCGCTCAACGGCTTCGACGCCGAAACCTTCTTCCTGTATTGCGACGACGTCGACTTCTCGTGGCGGGTGAGGCTCGCGGGCAAGCGCGTCGTGCTGCAGTCCGCGGCGCGGCTCTTCCACGACAAGCGGCTCACGCCGACGGGCGACTGGCCGTCGTCGAATGCCGAGCGCTACTACTCCGCGGAAGCCGCACTGCTGCTCGCGTACAAGTACTCGCGGGACGACATCCTCGAGCAGAACCTCCGCGCCTTCGCGAGCTCTGAGGACGCGAACCTGCGGAAGGCACTCGCGGCCTTCGAGCGTCGGCGAACGACGGGTCCGCTTCCCGATCGCGTCGATCGCGAGCACCTCGTCGCGGACTTTGTGCTTGGAAACTACACGACGCACCGCTACTAGGAGGGACGGAGAGACGATGACTGAAACAGCGAAAACACGCGGCTCTGCGGCCGAGGTATGGCTCGAGAACCTCATTCAAGGCGACGTGCACGAGGATCTCAAGAAGCCGATCGCCGAGGCGATCGCAGTGCTCGCCGAGGCTCGGCGATCCGAGGAGGACCGCCCGTTCCTCACCGTCGTGATGCGCACCCAGGGAAAGAAGCCTGAGGCGTTCAAGGACGCGATCCTGACCCTCTACGGGCAGAGCGATCAAGACTTCGAGTTGCTGGTCATGGCGCACAACACGGGAGAGTCGGATCTCGCGGTCGTGCGGCGCATCATCGATCAGCAGGCACCGAGCTTCCGTGAGCGGATCCGCCTCGTCGAGGTCACCGGCGGCGGACGCTCCCGGCCGCTCAACACCGCGCTGACCGAAGGCCGGGGCCGCTACTTCGCCTTCTTCGACGATGACGACCTGGTGTTCGGCCACTGGGTGGAGTCCTTCCACACGGCATCCGAGCAGCAGCGGGGCCGTCTGCTCCGCGCTGTCGGATCGACCCAGCGCATGGAGCACGAGACGTGGCCGGGCGGGGCGAGCGGGTTCCGCAGCACCACGTGGCCGAAGGCGGAGTACCTGCGGACCTTCGAATTCGAGCGTCATCTCGAGAGGAACCACTCGCCCTTCATGTCGGTCGCTTTCCCGCGCGAGCTCTTCGAGACCTGGGGCGAGCGCTTCGACGAAGTGCTCGACGTGTGCGAGGACTGGGACATGATCCTCCGCGGCGCATTCCTCGTGGGCGTCACCTCGGTCGACGAACTCACCGTGGTCTACCGGCTGTGGACGGGCGTGACCTCCAGCTACACCGAGCACGACCGTGCCGCGTGGCAGGCTTCGGAAGCCCGGGTGCGCGACAAGCTGAACTCCCGACCCTCGATCATGCCCGAGGGGGCGCCGAACTCGATCGTGGACTCGATGCGTCAGGTCGAGACCCAGATCGTGATCGACAACCCCGTGATCCACCAGATCATGAGCAGCACGTCGTGGCGGATCACCGCCCCGCTGCGATGGGTGACGAACCAGGCGCGCCGCGCGATTCGCCGGTGAGTCGTGGGGCGGGCGATGAGCGCCCGCCCCACGACCGTCTCAGCCTTGGCGGACCTCCGCAGGCGTGAGACCCGTTTCCGGCTCGGAGACCCGATCCGCATCTCGTCCGGTCGCGACGCGGGTGCGGCGCAGCGCCGGGCGCTCGACGAGGTACCAGCTCGCGACGGCGAACACGGCTGTGACCGCGAGCGCGGCGAAGGAGAACGCCCAGGGCCCGAGGAACGCGAGGCCGAACACGGCGAGCAGCTGCTGCACTGGGAACGCGTAGACATACACGCCATAAGACACGTCGTTGCGCGCGATCCACGACGGCTGCGGCACGACCGTGGACAGCCACAGCAGCCCGTACGCGAGCAGCGGTGCCGTCAGCTGCGCCGTCCAGATCGGACCGTTGCCGATCCCGATGACCACCACCGCGAGCGACAGGACCCCGGGGATCCAGTGCAGCCCGAAGTACGGCAGCACGAACCGCATGAGCGCACCGCCGAGGAAGTACGGCAGGAGCATGGCCAGCAGCCGGAAGGACTCGTTGCCGTCGAGGAAGCTCAGCGCGAACTCGATCTTCGCGTACACCACGACCGAGAGCACAAACGCGATCGCGATGGGCCAGACCGAGGTGCGGGCGCGCCTCCAGATCAGCAGCACCCCGACGAACATGTAGCAGAGGAACTCGTAGAAGAGCGTCCAGAGCGAACCGTTCCAGACGTTGGGGTAAGGCACGCTCCCCAGCGTGTCGCCGATCGCGTAGGCCCGAACCTCCAGGAAGAGGTTCTGGAATACGTAGCTGAGCGGGCTCGGGGGAGTGCGCAGATACCCGACGAGCGTGCCGTGATTCACGAGGTGCGCGACCGGTCCGAAGAGCACCACGGTCACCAGCAGTACGGCGAGGAACGCCGGGAAAATGCGGCCGATGCGCAGCAGGAGGAAGTTCGCGAACCGGGTCCGCTGCCGACTCGCCGTGATGAGGTAGCCGCTCGCGGCAAAGAACCCCGCGACGGCCCAGGCGCCCAGGTGCTGCCCGCCCCACGCCGGCTGCACCTCGGGGGGAAGCCCGATGATGAAGTAGGTGTGCGCGAACAGCACGGTCGATGCGAGCACCAACCGGATCAGGTTCAGGCTGTTGTTCTTGGGGTCGAGTTGTGTGCCGAAGAACTTGGACCTCGCCGGTGAGGACACTCCGGCGAGGGATGCCTCACGCAGGCTGGACATCGGGCTGATCGTTGATCCAATTGACGAGGCGATGGATCCCGTCGCGGAGACTGTATTGCGGTGTCCAATCGAGCTCCCGCTGGGCTCGATCGATATCGGCCCACGCGTGACGTACGTCGCCGAGCCGGTAGGCACCGGTGACGTGCGGCGCGGGAGCGCCGTATTCGGCGCTGATGAGTTCCGCGGCATCGGAGATGGTGTGGACCGAGCCCAGACCGATGTCGAGCGCGCGGCGCGGCGCGGGCGAGACGGTCGCTGCCGCCACGACGGCAGAGGCGACGTCGTCGATCAGGATGAAGTCGCGGCGGACGGCGCCGTCCTCGTACAGCGGGATGGACTTGCCGCCCATCGCCATCCGGCAGAACAGCGACATGATGCCCGTGTAGGGGTTGATGAGGGACTGCCCGGGGCCGTAGACATTCTGGAGGCGCAGCACGACCGCCTCGACGCCGAACGAATCGGCCCAGGTCTGGATGAGGTGCTCCTGCGCGAGCTTCGTCGCGGCGTACACGCTGACGGGGCTCGGCGTGACGCTGCTCGCGTCCATGGCCACCGGCTCGGCGTCGGGGAAGTCCCACTGCGCCGACTCGAGCTGGGCGACGGATCGCTGACCGGGGTACGCGATATCGCCGTCTGAGTTCTTCCACGCGCCCTCACCGTAGACGGCGCGGCTGCTCGTGAGCACGATCCGGCCGGGCATCGTCTCGTTGCGGCGGAGGGCGTCGAGCATCTGCGTCGTCCCGACGACGTTCACGGTCGCGTGACGGGTCGACTCGCTCAGGGACTGGCCCGTGCCCGTTTCGGCGGCCAGGTGGATGATCGTGTCCGGGTGGAAATCTGCGAGGACCCGGTCCCAGTCCTCGGCGACACTCACATCGCCGACGACGAGCGTGACGCGCGGGTCGAGCGCCTCGGGCCGGTCGCCGCTCGAGTGGATCTGCGGGTGGAGGTTGTCGAACGCGACGATCTCGGTCGCGGAGTCGAGGAGCGGCGCGATCGCCGTGCCGATGAAGCCCGCGCCGCCGGTGACGAGGGTGCGTCCGAGCGGACGTGTGGACAGGGCCGATGCGGTCACGAGTTCTCCTTGATTCTGCAGTGCGGGTCGGGGCCCGCATCGGCCATTATCCCAGGTTCTCCGTCAGTCGGGTGTCCAAAGCCCCGCAGCGCCCTGCGAGCGGGCCCGGGAGCCCGGCCGCTGCGGAGCGTGGAGCAACTACCATGGAACCGATACGTTGAGCCTCCTGGAGGCTCCGCGCCGGCACACGACGCACCGTCGATCACGATGACTCCGAGGAGAGCACCCCCGTATGGACCCGAACACCCCGCTTGTTTCCGTCGTTCTCGTGAACTTTCGAGGCGCGGACGACACGATCGAGGCCATCCGTCACCTCGGTCAACTCGACTGGCCGGCCGAGGCGCTGGAGATCGTCGTCGTCGAGAACGCCTCCGGCGATGACAGCGCGCAGCGGATCCGAGCTGCGGCGCCGCACGTGCGTCTCATCGAGTCGAAGAAGAACCTCGGATTCGCGGGCGGTTGCAACCTCGGCGTGCAGCGGAGCACCGGGTCGATCGTCGCGCTGCTGAACAACGACGCGAAGCCGGACCGCGGCTGGGTGCGCAGCGCGGTCGCCCGGTTCGAGACCTCGAGCCGGGTGGGGGCCGTCGCGAGCCGGGTGCTGGACTGGGACGGCAACAACGTGGACTTCATCGGCGCCGGCCTCACGTGGTTCGGGATGGGCTACAAGCCCTATTCAGGACTGCCGATCCCCGACACGGAGGACGTCGCCCACGACGTGCTCTTCGGTACGGGGTCCGCGATGTTCGTGCGGCGGGACGTCTACGACGAACTGGGCGGCTTCGACGAGCGGTACTTCATGTTCTTCGAGGACGTCGATCTCGGATGGCGGCTGAACCTCAAGGGCTACCGCTACGTCTACGAGCCCGCGTCGCTCGCGTACCACAAGCACCACGCGAGCATGGACAAGCTCGGCGCCTACAAGGAAACCTACCTGCTGGAGCGCAACGCGCTCTACACCCTCTACAAGAACCTCGGCGACGAGGCGATCAGCGAGACGCTCACTGCGACGCTGCTCCTCGCCGTGCGCCGGGGCATCGCCCGCGGCGGACTCGACTCGAGCGCCTACGACATCCGGAAGGCGGCCGCCGACTCCGAGCTGACGGAGGCGCTGCCGAAGGACACGGTCGCGACGCTGTACGCGATCGACCAGTTCGTGCAGGAACTGCCGCAGCTCGTGAAGGCGCGCGCGGAGATCCAGTCGGGCCGAGTCACTCCCGAGCACGTCATCCATCGCCGCTTCCTGGACACGAATGCTCCGTCGTTCACGGGGGAGCACTTCATGAAGGGCTATCAGCGGATCACGGAGGCCTTCGACGTGCTCGACGCGCCCCACCGCACCAACGTGCTCATCATCACCGGTGATCCCATCGGGGCGAAGATGGCCGGACCGGCGATCCGGGCCTGGCACATGGCGGAGTCGCTTGCACCCGCGAACGACGTGCGCCTCGTCAGCCTCGCGGGCCACGAGGATCTCGCCGCCGACTTCGTGCTCGACACCGTGCGCCCGGGCGACAACCGGGCGATGTCCGCGCACGAGCAGTGGGCGGACGTGATCATCTTCCAGGGCCTCGCGATGGCGCTCTTCCCGTCGATCCGCAAGACCCAGAAGATCCTCGTCGTCGACATCTACGATCCGATGCATCTCGAGCAGCTCGAACAGGGGCGTCCGCAGGGGGAGGAGGCCTGGACCCGGGCCACCGCCGACGCGACGACGGTGCTCAACGAACAGCTTGCGCGCGGCGACTACTTCCTCTGCGCCTCCGAGCGTCAGCGGCACTTCTACCTCGGCCAGCTCGCCGCTCTCGGTCGTGTGAACCCGGCGAACTACGCGGACGACCCCGATCTCACCGGGTTGATCAGCGTGGTGCCGTTCGGGCTGGCGCACCAGCCGCCGGCTCACGAGAAGCAGGTGCTGAAGGGAGTGCACCCGGGTATCGGCGCCGACGACAAGCTGCTGCTCTGGAGCGGCGGCCTGTACAACTGGTTCGACCCGCTGACGCTCATCCGCGCGGTCGCGAAGGTTGCGGAGACCCGCCCGGAGGTGAAGCTCTACTTCCTCGGTACGAAGCATCCGCACCCCGGCGTGCCCGAGATGAAGATCGTCTCCGACTCGCGGGCACTCGCCGCAGAACTCGGAGTCGCGGACACGAACGTCTTCTTCAACGGCTCCTGGGTGGACTACGCCGATCGGGGCAACTACTTGGTGGAGGCCGATCTCGGGGTCAGTACGCACCACTCGCACATCGAGACCACCTTCAGCTTCCGCACCCGGATCCTGGACTACCTCTGGGCGGAACTCCCGATGGTGGTCACCGAGGGAGACCACTTCGCTGAGCTGGTCGAGGATCGTGGCCTCGGCAAGGTCGTGCCGGCGGAGGACGTGGAGGCGCTCGCCGCGGCGATCGAGGAGATGCTCTTCGGGCCGGGAGAGCTGGAGGCGGCGACCGAGCGCATCACCGAGGTGCGCGCGGACTACGAGTGGTCGCGAGTGTTCGAGCCGCTCGTCTCGTTCGTCTCCGAGGCGCGTTACGCGCAGGATCGCGTGAAGCGCGGCGAGGTTCGGGTCGACTCGGGTGCGGCCGGTCGCCCCGCGAAGCGACGCCGACCGGCCGGCCAGAACGGGGTCGTCGAAGACGTGCGTCGTGCGTCGCTGCTCCTCGTGCGGCAGGGGCCCGGCGCCGTGATCCGCAAGGTCAAGCAGCGACTCGGTCGGTAGCGGCTCAGTCCACGAGGATCGCCGGTCGGCGGGACTCGCGGGCCCGCCACGCGCCGATATCGGCCGCGAGCGGCTCGCTCCACGCGTGTGAGGTCCGCTCGAGCACCAGGTCTCCCGCCGCGTACGCGGCCTGCAGGGCGGTGATCTGCGTGTCGTCGATCCCGAAGCGCTGCATGCCGATGGTGTTCACGCCGTGCACGCGCACCGGCGAGCCGAAGGCCTTCGCGTACGGTGGCAGGTCGCGGGTGAGGGGGGTCCCCATGCCCACCATGCAGCCCGCGCCGATGAACACGCGCTGATGCACCGAGGCGTTCAGCCCCAGGTTGACGCGGGCGCCGATCTCGCAGTGCCCGCCGATGCTGACCCCCGCGCTGACGGTGGTGCCCGCCCCGATGTGCACGTCGTGCGCGACGTAGGCGCGGTTCAGGATCCACGCCCCGGCACCGATCGTGGTGGGGCGGTGGCTGCCCTGATGGATCACGGCGCCCTCGCGAACCACGGCGCCCCGGCAGATCCGCACGCCCGCGTGGGCGAGCTCCCCGGCCCAGGCCGCATTCTGCGGCTGATCCGTCATCTCGGGCGGAGAACCGATCAGCGCACTGGCGCCGATGTACACGTCGTCCTCGATCACGCAGGGCCCCAGGATCACCGCGCCGGGTCCGACCGAGACCCCGGTGCCGAGCTCGACCCCGGGGCCGATCACGGCGAGCGGGCTGATCTGCGCGTCAGTCATCGGAGGCGCCGAGGATCACGGTCTGCCGGGTCTGCGCCGACTCGATCGCGGCCTCGCACACGCGGAGCACCTCGAGCCCCTCGCGGAGCGTCACCGCTTCGCTGGGCGTCCCGAGGATCCGGTCGCGGAAGGCTTCGTGCTCGCTCCGCAGCGGCTCGCGCTTCTCGAGTGCCAGGCGAGTCACGGTACCCTCGCTGACGCCCCGGAAGCTCGTCACCGCGTCCCAGCTGGACTGGAAGGTGCCGTTCTCGAAGAACGTGAGGTCGGCGGTGAGGGTGTCGGCGATGAAGGCCCCGCGCTCGCCCGTCACGAGCGTCAGGCGCTCCTTGAACGGGGTGAGCCAGTTCACGAGGTGGTTGATGATCGTACCGTTCGCGAGCCGGGCCGCGATGGTCACCATGTCCTCGTGCTGCCGACCGCTCTGGAAGGCCGTGTGCGCGGCGACCTCCGCGTAGGTCGACCCCGCGAGCCAGGCCGTGAGATCGATGTCGTGGCTGCCGAGGTCCTTGATGACCCCGACGTCGGCGATGCGGGTCGGGAACGGGCCCTGGCGGCGGGTGTGCACCTGGTACACCTCGCCGAGCTCTCCGTGCTCGAGCCGTTTGCGCAGGCTGATGAGCGCGGGGTTGAAGCGTTCGATGTGCCCGACGGCCCCGACGAGTCCGCGCGACTCGAACGCGTCGACGAGGCGCTGTCCGGCCGCGAGCGAGTGCGCGACGGGCTTCTCGATGAGGGCGTTCACCCCGGCTTCGGCGAGCCGGAGACCGACCTCTTCGTGCAGGTGCGTGGGCACGGCCACGACCGCGGCGTCGATGCCGTGCGCGATGAGCTCGTCGACCGAGGCGAAGCAGGGCACCCCTGGCGCGGCGCCGTGCACGTCCCCCATCGCATCCGCGACGCCGACGAGATCGAGCCCCTCGGTCTCCCGCGCCACCCGGGCGTGATGGCGTCCCATCATGCCGAGTCCGACAATGCCCATCCTGATGGCCATGGTGCTCCTCTGTCTGTGTTGAGCTGCGTGTGTGCGATCGGCGAGCGCTACGGGCGCCGATCCTGGGATTCGAGCAGCCGCGCCTCCATGAGGGCGACCGCGCGGGCGAGTTCGGTGGCCTTGGCGTCGCGCCGGGCCTGGGCGCGCATCATGCCGACGGCGAAGAGCAGCGCGGCGATGATCGCCAGGTAGAGCAGCAGATCCGTTCCGCGACCGATGCCGAGGAGGTTCGCGACCCAGGTCAGCGCCTGCGGGAAGATGATCGCGAGCAGGGCCGCGACCGCTGCCAGGATCGAGATGAGCCGCTTGATCGCCAGGGATCGATCCCCGGAGAGCAGCCGGAGGGTGAGCACGGCCACGACCGCGACCGCGACGATGAGGAGTAACTGAAACGCCGTCATGGTGCTCCTATCGGATGATCAGTTCGATCAGGATGTTGATCGAGTTCAGGAGCGACTGGCCCTTGCTCTTCGAGTAGTCGGTGTAGAGCACCTCGACGGGCTGCTCCGCGTAGGGCAGACGGGTGCGGCCGAGCTGCATCACGATCTCGGTGCCGTGGGCCATCCGGTCCTGCTTGAGCTTGATCTGGCTGAGCGCGTCGCGCCGGATCACCCGCAGGCCGTTGTGCGCGTCGGTGAGACGGGTGTGGGTCGTCCAGTTCGTCACGGCGACCGCGGTCTTCAGCACGATCCGCTTCAGCAGTCCCGCCTTCGTCCGGTCGTCGAGGAACCGTGAGCCGAAGACGATGGAGAGGTCCTCGGCGCGAGCGCGGTCGACCATCTCGACGGCGTCGATCACGCGGTGCTGACCATCGGCGTCGAAGGTCACCACGAACTCCGCGCCGCGCTCCTGCGCGTACTCGAAGCCGGTCTGCAGCGCCGCACCCTGGCCGAGGTTGATCGGATGAGTCACGATGCGCGCTCCCGCCGCGGCCGCGGCCGCTCCGGAGCCGTCGCGGGATCCGTCGTCGATACAGACGACGTTCGGGAAGTCGGGGGCGAGTCCGGCGACCACCTCGGCGATCACGGTGGCCTCGTTGTAGAGGGGAATGATCACCCACACGTCGCGGTTGCCGGCGCCTCTGGATGTGCGCGCGGCAGGTGCAGAAGTCATCCGACTATTATGGCAGACCCCTCGACCGGACTTCGGTGTTCGGTCGTTGCTCGGCAACGCTCGCGGTAAGCTGTGAGCGGTCCTGGCACCGCCAGGCGAGAAAGGTGGTCCCGAGTCCATGGACACGTTTATTCCCGCGGCCAAGCCCATCATCGGCGACGAGGAGCGCGAAGCCGTCGATCGCGTTCTGCGTTCCGGCATGATCGCGCAGGGGCCCGAGGTCGCGCAGTTCGAGCGGGAATTCGCGGACCATTTCGTCGCCGGGCGCGAGACCGTCGCGGTGAACTCGGGTACGAGCGGGCAGCACCTGGGCCTGCTCGCGGCGGGTGTCGGTGCGGGAGACGAGGTCATCGTCCCCTCCTTCACCTTCGCGGCGACCGGCAACTCCGTGGCGCTGACCGGCGCCACCCCCGTGTTCGTGGACATCGAGCTCGATCACTTCTCCCTCGATCCTGCCGCCGTGCGTGCCGCGATCACCCCCCGCACCAAGGGCATCATGCCCGTGCACCTCTACGGCCACCCGTTCCTGGTCGACGAGATCGAGGCGATCGCGCGCGAGCACGGCCTCGCGATCTACGAGGACGCGGCCCAGGCGCACGGCGCGAGCTGGCAGGGTCGCCCCGTCGGCACCATCGGCGACTTCGCGATGTTCAGCCTGTACCCGACGAAGAACATGACGTCGGGCGAGGGCGGCATGGTGAGCTGCGGCACCGCGACGATCGCGCGCAACATGCGGTTGCTGCGCAACCAGGGCATGGAGACGCAGTACGAGAACGAGGTCGTCGGATTCAACGCTCGGATGACCGACATCCACGCCGCCATCGGCCGCGTCCAGCTCACCAAGGTCGACGCGTGGACGGCGCAGCGCCAGCGCAACGCAGCGGCGCTCGATGCCGGGCTGGCCGGGATCGACGGGATCCAGACCCCGAAGGTCGCTGACGGCGCCGTGCACGTCTACCACCAGTACACGATCCGCCTCGATCCCGCCGAGCGCGACCGGGTGCGCCAGGCGCTGCTCGATGAGTACCAGATCGGATCCGGTGTCTACTACCCGATCCCGAACCACCGACTGCCGTCGCTGCAGCACTTCGCCCCGGGCCTCGAACTGCCGGTGACCGAGCAGGCCGCTCGCGAGGTGCTCTCGCTGCCGGTGCACCCCTCGCTCCGAGACGGCGACATCGCCCGGATCGTCGACGCGCTCACCGCGATCAGCGGCGCGGGCGCCTAGCGCGCCGGCGATCGACGTCGCACCATGAAGGAACTCTGGACCACCCTCCGGCAGCTGCTGCCCATTCTGCCGAGCGGCGCCCGTCGATACTTCATCGGGTATGTCCTCGCGACGACGGCCATCACTGCGCTCGATGCCGTGGCGATGGGGCTCCTGGCCATCGTGATCGGCCCGGCCATGGCGGGCAACTCGATGAAGTTGCCGATCATCGGCGAAGTGGGACCCGATGCCGCGCCGGTCATCACGATCATCGCCGTCGCGCTGATCATCCTGAAGTCGACCCTGGCGATCCTGCTGCACTGGCTGGCGACGCGGAAGTTCGCCACCTACGAGCAGGAGATCGGCGACCGGCTCTTCTCCGCCTACATCAACTCGAGCTGGGAAGAACGGTCGAAGCGCACGGTCGCCGAGATCACCCGCATCGCCGACCACGGCATCGCGTTCAGCATGGCGAACTTCATCCTGCCGATCGCCCGAGTTCCCGGCCTCTTCTTCACATTCATCGCGGTGCTGGCGGTGCTGCTGTTCGCCGACCCGATGACGTCGATCATCGCCTTCGCCTATCTCGGTCTGGTCGCCTACCTCATCCACTCGGTCGTCACGAAGCGAGCGCTCCGCGCCGGGGACGTGAACCTCGACTACACCTACCGGGTTGCCAACCTGATGACGGAGATGATCGACGCGCTGAAGGAGCTCAGCCTCCGCAACCGCCTCGGCCAGGTCGCCGATCTCGTGAGCGAGAACCGCACGCACGCGGTGCGCGCCCGCGCGAACATCTCCTTCCTGAGCATCGTGCCCGGCTTCGCCTTCGAAGCGGCGCTCATCGGAGGCGTCATCCTCATCGGTGCGGCGGCCTACCTCTTCCAGGGCGGGATGGCCGCGGCGCTCGCGGCCGTCGCCCTGTTCGCGGCGACGGGGTTCCGGCTCATCCCGGCGCTCACGGGCATGCAGGCGAGCCTCGTGCAGGCGGGTCAGGGCCTCGCCATGACAAAGGACGTGATCGGCGACCTCACGTCCACCGAGCAGAACATGCAGTCGTCGCAGATGCCGGCCGACACCGCCGTGCTTGCGGCGACGCCCGACAAGCTCACCCTCTCCGACGTGAGCTTCCGGTACCCCGAGGCGCAGCAGGACGTCATCCAGCACATGTCGCTGGCGATCCCGCTCGGCAGCTCCATGGGCATCGTCGGCCCCTCGGGCGCCGGCAAATCGACGCTCATCGACCTCCTGCTCGGCCTCAGCCAGCCCTCGGACGGGAGCATTACGATCGATGGGGTGCCCCTGCGCTCCGTGCTGCAGCAGTGGCGGGGAAGGGTCGGTTACGTCCCCCAGCGGGTCGCGCTCTTCGATGGGACGATCGCGCAGAACGTCGCGCTCACCTGGAACGACGATGTCGATCGTGACCGGGTCGTCGAGGCGCTCGAGCGCGCGCAGCTCGGCTCCCTCATCTCCGACCGCGGCGACGGGATCGACGAGCGGATCGGTGAGCGCGGTGTGTCGCTGTCCGGCGGCCAGCAACAGCGCCTCGGGATCGCGCGGGCGCTGTACAGCGACCCGCTCGTGCTCGTGCTCGACGAGGCGACGAGTTCGCTCGACACGAAGACCGAAGACGAGGTCACGAAGTCCATCCAGCAGTTGCGCGGCGAGGTGACGCTGATCTCAGTGGCGCACCGGTTGTCGACGATCAAGGAGTACGACCGCGTCTGCTACCTCGACGGCGGCACGATCGTCGCGCAGGGCACGTTCTCCGAGGTGGCCCGCACGGTGCCCGCGTTCGGCGAGCAGGTGCGTCTCGCGGGGCTCGGCGGCGATGTGCAGTGGTCGGGGGAGACGCCCGAGCGCTGAGAGCTGGAGCCGCGTGCCCACCGGACCGAGCTCGCGGGACCGGGCGCTGGGGTGACAGAGGGTCAGCCGGCGCTGCTCGGCAGCCCGTGTCGCCGCTGCAGGAGCGCTCCCGCGAGCAGCGTCCGGAACGGCGCCTGTCGATGGAAGACGGCGAGCGGGTTGCGCGTCAGGATCGCCGACGGGTGCGTGTAGCGCTGGCGCGCCGCGAGCAGCGCGGTGAGGCGCGCGGCGTCGAACTCGTCATCGCGGAGCGCCGAGAGCACGCGGCCGTCGGCGACCGAGAGCAGTCGCTCGACCCGCGGAGCGAGGCCCGCGATCCTGCCGAGGAGCGCCCGGAAGTCGTCGGCCACGGCGCCGTCGGGGCTGTCGCTCGCGAGGTGGCTGCGCAGGGCGTCGAACACGTGCATGCGGATGATCTTCACGAGGATCGCCTCGCGGACGGCGGTGCCCGCAGCGACGAACCACGGCGTGCGCTCGAGGGCGTCGAGGAACCCGAAGTCCTCCGCCAGGGGACGTTTCGCGGCGGTGACCCGGTCTTCGGCATCCCCGTGGCAGACGTACCCCGGGCCGTCCAGGTCGTACGCGAGGTGGCGGCCGGTGAACCAGGTGGTCAAGGAGTAGACGAGATCCTCGCCCGACCCCACCCCCTCGGTCATCCGGAGATCGGGGAAGCGCTCCCGGGACACGAGGCCGAGGGGGGCGCTGCGGTAAGCCAGACGGTCGGCCTCGCCATCGAGCTCGCGTCGCCGCGTACCGCGTCGCACCGGCGGGTAGGGATCGGTGGCTCCACCGGCCAGCCGGATCCGCGCGAACACCGCATCCGCCCCCGTGTCGCGCTGCACCCGCAGCCAGGAGTCGATCGCGCCCGGGGCGAACTCGTCGTCGGAGCCGAGGAGAGCCGTGAACGGCGCGGAGGCCTCGGCGAATCCGAGATTCATGGGTCCGGCCGGGGACGGGATCCCGTCGGCGAGCGCGAGCAACCGGAGGTGTGGGTGCTCCGCGTAGGCGCCGAGGCCCGTGCGGATGATGGCGGGGTCGATGTTGTGGGCGATGACCGTCACCCGCGCCGGGGCGTCCGTGTGGTCGATCACCGAGCCGACGGCCCGGGCGATCGGCCGCGACGCGGAGTGCACCGGGATGATGACGTCGACTGCATACTGTGGCACCCGGACCATACTACGGAACCCCGCTGCAGGATGCGCACGCGGCGGGTCCAGTAGGGTGGTCACGACCCTTGACCGCGTGAGGACGCCGATGAACTCGAACAGCCAGGCGGTGCTCGCCGCGCCCGTGCAGCGGCTCGACGCACTGACGGGGCTGCGCTGGTGGGCGGCGCTCATGGTGTTCCTGTACCACATGCGGGAGTTCGCGCCCCTTCCCGGCTCCATCAAACTCGTCTTCGACCAGGGCTACCTCGGCGTCACGTTCTTCTTCGTGCTCTCGGGGTTCGTGCTGACCTGGTCGATGCGCCCGGCGGTGCGGCTCTCCACCTTCTACTGGCGGCGGTTCGCCCGGATCTGGCCCGCGCACATGATCGCCCTGCTGCTGGCCATCCCGGTGTTCTACACCTTCAGTACGATCCCCGAGGGCAGCTTCTTGAAGCCCTTCGACCTCGGCATCCTGCTGCTCTCCGTGGTGCTGATCCAGGGATGGTGGGCGAATCCGGTGATCCTCTTCTCCGGCAACCCCGCGGCCTGGACGCTCACGGTCGAGGCGCTGTTCTACGCGCTGCACCCGTGGATCTCGAAGATCCTCCTCCCGCTCTCACGGTACGGTGCGCTGGTGCTCGCGGCTGCGGCGATCGCCTGGGCCTTCGTCTACCGCGCCGGCGTGCTGTACTGGCCGGAATCGTGGCTGGCGGACGTGCCGATGCCGATCACCCGCGTGCCCGAGTTCATCCTCGGCATGGCGCTCGCCTGGGCGATGCGGAGCGGCTGGCGCCCGCGTGTGCACCCGCTGCTCGGGATCGCCGCCATGGGGGCGGTCGTGCTCGGGATCGTGTACGCGCTGCTGCACGCCGAGTGGTGGCCGATCGCCGCGTTCGGCAACGAGCTGTTCACCGTGGCCGTCGGCATCAGTATCGTCGGTCTGGCCTCGTTCGCCCTGCGGGGGCGCACGTCGCTCTTCGCGTCCCGCTGGCAGGTGCGGCTGGGGGCGTGGTCGTTCGCCTTCTACCTGGTGCACGCGACGGTCATCTACCTCGCCCTGCGGATCTTCGGCTTCCAGGGTCCGTCATGGTCGAACCTCGGTTGGTTCGCCGTGATCCTCGCCATCGACATCGTGCTGGCCTGGCTGCTCTACCGGTTCATCGAGCATCCGCTCGAGCGGCGGATGCGCCGCTGGAAGGATCGACGCGATGAGCGTGCGGCGGTCCCGCAGGGCTGAACCGCGCTACGGGGCGATCCAGTGCTCCATGAGCGTTCGGGCGCTCGCCGCACCGGTGTGCATCTTTGCGACGAACACCGGGCCCTGCGCGGCGATGGCGCGAGCCCGAGCCGGATCCTCGATGAGCTCGCGGACGACGTCGCCGAGCGTGTCCGCCGTCGCCTCGACGATCGGCAGTTCCATCCCCGCATCCGCCGCAACCCGCTCGCGCACCTCGGGCAGCACGTGCCCCACGACGACCCGCCCGGAGGCCATGGCCTCACACGCGGCCACACCGTACGAGCCGAGGCGAAACTGGTCGAGCACGATGTCCGCAGCGGCGAAGACCCCCGGCATGTCGGCGGAGGGCGTCGACTCGATGAGGTCGATCTCGATCGCGCCCTCGGTGATGAGGTCGTCGAGGGCCGGTGCGATCCAGTGGCTTCCCTTCTGCACCCGGTTGCTCGAGGCGTGGATCACGCGCACGCGGTCGCCCGCGAAGGGCGCGTCTGCGGCGAGGAAGCGGTCCGGGTCGATGACGACCGGGCACCACTGCGCCCACGGGACGTCCGCGAGGAGATCCGGGGTCGAGACGAAGGTCGGCCGGCGGAGGCGGTCGAGCAGCGCGAGGTTCGCGGTGGCATCGCGCTCGAGTTCTTCCGTGCGCGGATCCTCGGGGTAGGGGGACCACGGGGTCCGTTGCGCGTGCGCACTCGGCTCCCGCACATCCGTGCCGTGGCAGAGGTAGGCGACGGAGATGCCCGACGCCTCGAGCGCGGTGATCTCCGCCTCGAGATCACGGCCGAACTCTTTGCCGAACATGGGCCGCTCGGCCTCGATCAGCACGTGGGTGAACTGCCGCGCGGCGTCCCATTCGGCCCGGCCCCATGCGGCCGAGGTGTTGACCGCCGCGATCGGCACGCTGGTGTCGGCGGGGAAGGCGAAACCGCCGGGCAGCACGATGGCCGTGTTGCGCGCCGCGATCGATGGCGTATCGCACTCAAGGGCGCGAGCCCAGAGGAACCCCTGCCCCGAGTAGTTGGTGGGGGCGATGTAGACGCGGACGTCGCCGTCGGGCACGACCGTGTTCGGCGCGGCCACCGCGCCGCCCAGGAGCCTGCCGGACAGCTGCCCCACGAACCCGTCCGGATTCCTCGCCGCAGAGGTCATCACCCGACCGACCCACCGCGGCATCTTCGATTTGTGCCGCATCGCCCAGTCGGCCGCACGCTGGAAGAGGGTGCTCACTGCTCGGACCCCCGTTCGTGGGCGGCGTCGAGCACGTCGCAGACCCGCTCCGCGGTCGCCCGCATGGAGTGGTGCGCCGCGGTCCACTCGGCGAGCGCCTGGCGTTCGGGTGCGGGCAGCGGGTCATCGGCGGCTCCGCGCATGGCCGTGGCCAGGGCGTCGACCTCGTACCCGACGGCGGTTCCAACCGGGGCCTCCGCGTCGTCGATGAACGTGCGGGTCGGCCCCACCCCGGCGAAGATCACGGGGCAGCCCGTCGCGAGCGACGAGAAGATCTTCGAGGTGAAGGCGTACTCGTACCCGCCGTCCGGGTGGAGCGTCGCGAGTGAGGCGGTTGCGGCTGCGAGCTGCGGGCGTAGATCTGCGGCGGTGACGGGGTCCCGGAACTCGACCCGACCGGCGATGCCGAGCGCCGCCGCGCGGGCGCGCATCTCGTCCTGTCCGGTGCCGTTGCCGATGAAGCGCAGGCGATGTTCGGGGTGGCTCTCCCGCAACCGCGCGAACGCCTCGATGATCAGGTCGGCCCCGTGCAGAGCGGTGTAGGTCCCTGCGTAGATGAAGAGGGGTTCGATACTCCGCTGCTCGTAGGAGAACGTGGAGGTGTCGGCGCCGAATCCGGTGACCGTGACCGGGGTCGTGACGTGCAGCGCTGCGAGCCGGTCCACGACGCCCTGCGAGATGGTCACGAGTGCCGTGGCGCCGCGCAACGCGAACGTCTCGATGCGCCGCAGCACGCGCACGACAAGCCCGGAGTCGGTCGCGTGGCCTGCGGCATCGGACCAGATGTCGGCCGCGTCGTACACGTAGGGGATGCGGCGCAGCGCGCACACCGCGCGGACGACCGCTCCGGTCGTGGGTGGGGGCTCCACGAGCACCACGTCGGGTCGCCGAGCGAAGAGCAGACGCAGCGCCAGCGGAACATCGAAGGACAAGTACTGCAGATAGCCGCGGACGTAGCCGTTGCGGTCGCGCAGCACGGGGAACGCGCTGATGCGCTCGCCGCGGGATCCGTCGCCCTGCTCGCGCGGCGCGCGAACGGTCAGTACGTCGACCCGGTACCCGCGGGCCATCAGCGCGTCGGCGACCGTGCCGAGGAAGAGCGAGGCCGCCGCGGGTTCGGGGCGGTAGATGCGGGAGACGATGGTGGCGCTCGGCCGACGGGGGAGACGGACGGGAGAAGCCATGGATCCGAGTCTATCCCGCTCCCGTCCGCGGCCCCTCGGCGCCGACCGGCCCCGGAGCCGCCCTCATCCCGCGCCCCCTCGGGGTAGGATTCAGGGCAGCACAGGGCGATCGAGAGGGAATGGCACGTATGGATTCGACCCGATGGAAGCGGGTAGTCATCACCCTGGTTCTCGGACTCTTCGCCTTCGTCGGACTCGGCGGCTGGGCGCTGGCCTCGCCCGTGGGTTCGGCACCCGACGACGACTACCATCTCGCGAGCATCTGGTGCGCAGGCGGTGAGCGCGAGGGCATCTGCGAGGCGGGGGCCCAGCCGGACTCGCGCGTGATCCCCGAGTGGCTGAACTTGTCGACCCACTGCTTCGCGTACCAGGAGGAGGAGAGCGCGGCGTGCGTGCCCGTTCGCGACGCGACCATCGACACGACGCGCGGCAACTTCGCCGGTGCCTATCCGCCCGTCTTCTACACCGCGATGTCGGTGTTCGCCGGAGAGGACATCGCGCTCTCCACCGTATTGATGCGGCTGTTCAACGCAGCCCTGTTCGTCGGGGTGATCGTCTCGATCCTCGCGTTCCTGCGGCCCGGTCAGCGCGGCCCCCTCCTTTGGAGTGCGGTGGCGACGCTCGTGCCGCTCGGCATGTTCATCGTGCCCAGCGTCAATCCCAGTAGCTGGGCCGTGATGTCGGGTCTCACGGTCTGGATCGCGCTCACGGGCTACTTCACCGCGGATCGGCGCGCGGCGAAGATCGTCCTCGGTGGTCTGGCGCTGCTCCTCGCGGTGATGGGCGCTGGATCGCGCGGTGATGCCGGCGTGTTCGTGGCGGTTGGCGCGGTGGTCGCTGCGGTGCTCACATTCTCGAAGACGCGCGCGTGGCTGCTGCAGGCGCTGGTGCCGCTCGGGGTGATCGTGATCGGCGCGGCCTTCTTCCTGTCGTCGGGCCAGGCGACGGGCGCCGCGGCCTCGGGCGTCGAATCAGCCCCTTCGGAGGGCTCCCGCCTCGGCCTGCTGCTCTCGAACTTCCTCGGCCTGCCCGAGCTCTGGGCCGGCCACTTGGGGACCTGGGGGCTCGGTTGGCTCGACACCCCGATGCTGCCGACCGTGTGGGCCGTCATGATCGCGGTGTCGGGGGCGGTGGTGTTCTGGGGGCTCCGGGTCGTCGGCTGGCGAAAGGGGCTCTCGCTCGCCATGCTGGCGTGTGTGCTCATCGCACTGCCGCTCTACATCCTGCACGGCTGGCGAGCGAGCGTCGGCTCCGAGGTGCAGCCGCGGTATCTGTTGCCGCTCATGCTGATGTTCGTGGGGGTCGCAGTGTGGGGCCTGACGCGCGACGACCTCGGGCTCGGCAAGCTGCAGGCGGCGATCGTATTCGGTGGTGTGGCGATCGCGAATGCTCGCGCGTTGCACCTGACGATGCGGCGATACATCACCGGAACCGATGAGAAGAGCTTCAACCTCAACGCCCGCGTGGAGTGGTGGTGGTCGATCCCCGCACAGCCCATGACCGTGTGGATCATCGGGAGCGCGGCATTCGCCCTGCTGCTGCTCGGCCTCTACGCGATTCTCTTCACCGAGCGCGGGCGGCGCCTGTTCCCGCTGAGTGAGACGGTGCGCACCCCGTGAGTGCGACCGAGGCGACGGGCACTCCTCCGGAGGGCGGTGTCCCGGACAACCCGCGGCCGCGGGTCTCCGTAGCGCTCGCGACCCACAACGGGGAGCGCTTCATCGGGGACCAGATCACCTCGATCCTGCAGCAGTCCAGGCCGGTCGACGAGATCGTGCTGTCTGACGACGCGTCGAGCGACCGCACGATCGAGATTGTCGAGCAGGCGCTTTCGGATCACCGCGCCGCGCGCGGGGTCGCCCCCGAGCTGGTGGTGCTGCGCAACGACCCGCCGCTCCGGGTGACCGCGAACTTCCAGCAGGCGCTCGAACGCAGCACCGGCGATCTCGTCGCCCTCAGCGACCAGGACGACGTGTGGCACACCGATCGCATTGAGCAGTTGAGTGCGGCGTTCGCCGATCCGGCCATCCTGCTGGTGTTCAGCAACGCGCGGCAGATCGATGCGACCGGGGCGGATCTCGGCCACGACCTCTTCACCGCGCTCGGCCTCAGCCCGGCCGAGCGATCCCGGGTCGAATCGGGCCGTGCATTCGATCAACTGCTCCGCCGCAACGTGGCGACCGGGGCGACCGTGATGCTGCGGCGCAGCCTCGTCGATCTCGCCGCGCCCTTCCCCGATGCCTGGCTCCACGACGAGTGGCTCGCGATCGTTGCGGCGGCGCTCGACGGTGTGGCGCTCTGCGAGGCCGAGCTCACCGACTACCGTCAGCATGACGACAACCAGGTGGGCATGCAGCGCATGACACTCCGTCGGAAACTCCGCATGTTCGCGCAGCCGCGCACCGACCGGAACCGGCGGTTGTACCTGCGTGCGCAGTCACTCGCCACGCGCATCGGGAGCATTCCCGCGGTCTCCGGTGCGTATCGCGCGGCCGCCGGCGAGAAGTTCCTGTTCGAGGAGGCACGGCAGCGGTATCCCGAGTCGCGGGTCCTCCGTGCCGTGCCGATCCTGCAGCAGGTCGTGCGCGGGCGGTACGAGCGCTACGGCACGGGCCTCAAGGACGCGGTGCGGAATCTGATCCAACCGGTCTGACCGCGGTGCGCGGGGCGTCACCGCCCGGTTGCACTGCGACGCCATACGATGGAACGTATGCGCGTGCTGTTGACCGGGGGAGCCGGGTACATCGGGAGCCACACCGCCCTGGTGCTCATCGAGCAGGGGCACGAGGTGGTCGTGCTCGACGACCTCTCGAACGCCAGCGAGGAGTCCCTCCGACGTGTGGCCGCGCTGACGGGGGTGCAGCCGACCTTCCTGCGGTGCGACCTCACCGATCCGGTCGCCACTCGGCTCGCCCTCGCGGCGCACAGCTTCGACGCCGTCGTCCACTTCGCCGGGCTCAAGTCGGTCAGCGAATCGGTGCTGCATCCGGTGCACTACTATCGCGTGAACCTGGATTCGACGCTCGTCCTTCTCGACGTGATGCGCGAGCGCGGGTGGTCCCGGCTGGTGTTCAGTTCGTCGGCGACCATCTACGGCGAGCCCGAGGCCGACCTGGTGGCAGAGGATCACCGCACGGGGGTCGGGATCACGAACCCCTACGGGTGGTCGAAGTTCATGAACGAGCGGATCATCGACGACGCGCAGGCCGCCTGGCCCGAACTGTCGGTCGTGCACCTGCGCTACTTCAACCCGGTGGGCGCCCACCCCTCCGGCACGATGGGGGAGGACCCCCGCGGCACTCCGAACAATCTGCTTCCGTACCTGTCGCAGGTCGCGTTCGGGATCCGTGAACGGCTGAGCGTGTTCGGCGACGACTACCCGACGCCCGACGGCACCGGGGTGCGCGACTACATCCACGTCATGGACCTCGCCGAGGGTCACGCCGCGGCCCTCGCGCATCTCGCACCGGGCGTGCAGCGGATCAATCTCGGGTCGGGCGTTGGGACCAGCGTGATGGAGGCGATTCGCGAGTTCTCGCGGGTCTCCGGCCGCGAGATCCCGTATCGGATCGAGGACCGGCGCACCGGCGACCTCGCCGAGGTGATCGCGGACCCGTCCGAGGCGCTCGCCCGCTTCGGATGGCGCACGCGCCGCAGTTTCGCGGACGCCTGCACCGACGCCTGGGCCTGGCAGTCCGGCAACCCTGACGGGTACGGCCCGACCGCCTAGGACCCACCGCGCGGTAAACTTCCCGGTGATCCGCCACACTTCTCACTGGGCCGACGCGCACTGATGCTGAGATCTGCATTCCTGCTGACTGGGTGGGCCGAATGACTCAGCAGGAATGCAGATCTCAGCGAATGCGGAGCACATCCTGAAGTCGGAGGATCCCGAAACCGGGCGCTCATTCTCAGCATCCCCGACCGTTGAAGACCTACCGCGCGGTGAACTTCCCGGCGATCCGCCACACCGCAACCGTTAGCTCGGGCACCGCCGCCGCGATATCGCGCATCAGCTCGAACTCGATCCGGTCCGTCGTCCGTCGATGCTCCTCCGCGTCGGGGCCACCCGCGATCGCCGCGAGTCGGGCGAGGCCGAACTCCGCGAGCTGCCCGCGATCCTCCAGCATCTCGTCGCGGAGTGCGAGCACCACGAAGTCGTCGACCTCGGGGGTCTCCGCGTAGGCGACCGCCGGATCCTCGCCGTCGCGCACCCGGTGCTCGAGGATCGTCTCGCGCTCGAGCCGGGCGTCGGCCCGGAGCTTGAGGAGTCGTTCAGTCTCGAGGATCACGCTTGTACGGTACCAGTCGCTCCTGCGGGATCGGCACGCGCCGCCACGGCAGGCGCGTGGGCTCCGCGTCGAGCGACGGCAGCTGGAAGTCGAACCGCGACTTCACGGCGAGCAGGATGAGCAGCACCCAGTTGCCCTCGATGAGGAGCCGGCTCTCGGTGAGGGACTGCACCAGCAGGGCGATGATCACGAGGAACGGCCAGAGCGAGCTCGTCGCATAGGGCAGCGCGGGGCCGTGGCCGCGCCGCGGCTGATCGACCGCGCGGAACCAGGTCCGCCACATCGTGAGCACGACGATCGGGGCGAAGGCGAGGAGCCCGACGATGCCGAGCTGGAGCCAGACGTCGAGCCAGGCGTTGTGCGCGCTCATCACCTGCAGGCCCGCCTTGCGGTCGAGGCTGGCGAAGGGCTCGGCCCACGGCGCCCAGTAGCTGATCCAGCCCCAGCCGAACCAGGGCCGCTGCTCTGCCAGCTCGATGACCTTCTGCCAGGTCTCGAGGCGCCCCGTCATGTCGCCGCTCTTGCCCAGAAGACCGAACACGGTGTCGCGGGCGAACAGGGTGAGGGCGATCACGGCCGCGAGCAGCGCGCCGCTCGTCACGTACAGGGGCACGCGCCGTTCGGGGCCGAGACGGCGGGCCCACAGCGCGACCACGAGCCCGACGACGACCGCCGCGAGCGCCACCCAGACCGTCGCGCCACGGGTCAGCAGGATGGTGAGCAGCGAGAGCGCCAGCCAGCACCAGCCGCTGAAGGGGCGCACGAGTCCGGCGCGCAGTTGGATCGCGAAGATGATGACCCCGAGCAGTCCCAGGAATCCGAGCAGCACGGAGCTCGCCACGAGCCCCTGGATCGGACCGCCGGAGAAGAGCAGATCGCGGCTCCAGTAGAGGAGCTTCGGGGTCTCGCCCTCGGGCTCCTCCATCCACCACGGCAGCAGCGGAGCGCGCACGAACAGCGCGACCCACAGCTCGAAGAGGAACGACAGCCCGATGAGGTAGCGCAGCGCCGTGCCGAGCGTGCGCAGCACCTCGTGCCAGCTCAGCACAAACGCGACCACCACCGCGAGCACCGTTGTCGCGAGCTGCGCGGCGACTCCGAGCACACTCTCGAGCCGGTACTGCGACCAGAGGATCGAGAGCGCCGCGAGGATCAGGAACCAGTAGATCGGGGCGGGGAGCCGGTACCAGCGGAAGCGCTCGGGCTTGAGGCGGACGAAGAGCACGATCCCGAGCCCCGTCAGCACCACGGCGAGGGCGAGGAAGGCCGGCCAGCCGACGAGATTGCGTACGCCGTTGCTCCCGAGGGTGAAGATGAATACGCAGATCGCGTACGCGCTCACGCCCAGTCTCGTCTTGCTCTCGGCCATAGTCGGTATGGTAGAGCATGGCGCATGTGCGCCGTGTGGCGTCGATATCGGAGCGCCGGAGGAGCGACGTGCTGATCTTCATCGAGAACACCCCGCGTGCCTACGCCTGGGGCTCTCGGGACGCACTCGCCGAACTGCTCGGCACTCCGGCGACCGGAGAACCGCAGGCCGAGCTGTGGCTCGGGGCGCACCCCGGCAATCCCGCGACGATCGCCAAGGCATCACCCGCGCGGCAGTCCCTCATCGAGCTCATCGACAGCGACCCCGAGCGCTACGGGTTCGACGGCGGGCAGCTGCCGTTCCTGCTGAAGGTCCTCGCCATCGGCGCGCCCCTGTCGCTGCAGGTGCACCCGAATCGCGCGCAGGCGATCGCCGGCTTCGCGGCGGAGGATCGGGCCGGGGTGGCTCGGGACGCGCGGGAGCGCAACTACGGGGACCCGAATCACAAGCCGGAACTCCTCGTCGCCGTCAGCGAGGTGACGGCGCTCAGCGGCTTCCGGAGCCTCACCGATGCCCGGCACG
Organism: Leucobacter rhizosphaerae; assembly: GCF_022919175.1. NCBI lineage: Bacteria > Bacillati > Actinomycetota > Actinomycetes > Micrococcales > Microbacteriaceae > Leucobacter > Leucobacter rhizosphaerae. The sequence goes on from NZ_CP095043.1 coordinate 2,809,998, forward strand.
ACCTCCTCGCCCTCGCCGCGCAGTGTCGCGGGCGGGCGTCGGAGGTGCTCGTGGGGGTGGCGGATCGCCTCGCGGGGCACGATGCTCCTGCGCTCCGGCGCGCCTTTCTCGACTGGTCCTTCAGCGGCGATCCGCTCGTCGCGGCTGCGCTCGCCGCACTCGCCTCCGCGGTCGAGCAGGGCGATGTCTCAGATGACACCGGGATCGCGCTCGAAGTCGATCCCGAGCGCGTCGCCGTGCTCCGCGCGCTGGCCGCCACGCACGCCGGCGATCCCGGCATCCTCGTCTCGCTCCTCCTGCATGTCGTGCGGCTCGCGCCCGGCGAGGCGATCTATCTCGCAGCCGGGCAGCTGCACGCCTACCTCGGAGGCGTCGGGGTCGAGGTGATGGCCGCCTCCGACAATGTGCTGCGTGCGGGGCTCACCGAGAAACACGTCGACATCGCCGAGCTCTGCCGAATCGTGGATACGGCGGAGCTCGACGCGCCCCGGTTCCCCGCGATCGCCCCGGTACCGGGCCTCCGGGCCTGGCGGCCACCGGTCGCCGATTTCCAGCTGCTCCGGGCGCGACTGCACGACGAACTGGACCCGGACGCCCACGGTGCGCTCCCCGGGAGTGCTCCGACGGTCGAGGTGCCGGCAACGCACCCGCTCGTGCTGGTAGTCACTGCGGGCCGCGTGCGCATCGAGCGCACAGCGGGGCTCGAGGAGGTCGCGAGCGCCCGCCGCGGGCAGTCGCTCTACGTGTCGGCGGGGGAGCCGATCCACTTGACAGGCGCCGGCGAGGTCTTCCTCGCGACCGTCGGGGAGCCGCTCGCGGACGACGATCACCCCGACCGGTGACGCGCGCACGACACGTATGCGACACACCCGCGCGTCAAAGACCCTCAAGGCGCTCTTGAGGGTTTAGACTCCCCGGCTTGACTTGAACGAATCACAACGGTGTAATTGTCACTATCGCCGCGCAGCTCGTGCGGCAGTTCGGGATCGGTGAGGAGTGCATGTTGAACAACTCGGCGCACACTCCGGTTCCCGGCAACTGGTTCGTCGATCCCGTGTTCCTCGGTGTCCCCGGGGTGCGCAAGACCGAGGATGAAGCGCTCTCGTGGCAGACCGACGCCCTGTGCGCGCAGACCGACCCCGAGGCGTTCTTCCCGGAGAAGGGCGGATCGACCCGTGACGCGAAGCGCATCTGCGAGGGCTGCGAGGTGCGCTCCGAGTGCCTCGAGTACGCGCTCGAGAACGATGAGCGATTCGGGATCTGGGGCGGACTGTCCGAGCGCGAACGCCGGAGGCTCCGCCGAGAGGCGATGTAAACGACTCCCTGCGTGTTTGCGGCATGGCCTCCAGGATTGAGCGGCATTCTCTGCCTAGACTGAGGCCGATATGCGCACCAGAGTGACTGCCATCCTCGTCGCCCACCGCGGCGGCGAGTGGCTCGACCAGACCATCGCGGGGATCGCGGCTCAGACTCGCGCGCCCGCGGCGATCATCGCGGTCAACAACGGCGGCTCGGATGCGGTCGCCGCGCAGTTGCGGGACAGCGGCGCGGAGGTCGTCGTCGGGCTCAGCTCGCGGGTGTCCTTCGGGCAGGCCGTGCAGCAGGGCGTGCAGGCGAGCCCCGTGAGCGGGGATCCCTCCGACGAATGGATCTGGCTGCTCAGCGAGGATTCGTGCCCCGAGCCCGAGGCGCTCGAGTTCATCCTGAACCGGGTGCAGCGCGCACCGTCCGTGGTTGTCGCCGGCCCCAAGATCGTCGACTGGGATCACCCCGATCGGATCATCGAGCTCGGCCAGAGCCTCACCCGCTACGGCTCGCGGTGGACGCTGCGACGGCAGGAACTCGATCAGCAGCAGTACGACCACATGCAGGACGTGCTCGGCGTCGGCCCCGTGGGCATGCTGGTCCGACGGGACATCTGGGAGCAGCTCGGCGGCTTCGATCCCGCGCTCGCGGTCTACGACGACGGCCTCGACTTCAGCGTTCGCGCCCGCCTCGCCGGCCACCGCGTGGAGGTCGCCCCCGATTCGCGGGTCCGCTTCGCGCAGAGCGGCGTCGCCGGTCCCCGGATCGACCGCAAGCGCTCGGTCATGCGCCAGGCGCATCGCCAGGCCCGCACCGCCCACCTCCACCGGCGCATCTCGTACGCGCCGGCGCCCGTCGCGTTCTTCGAGTGGCTCGGGCTCCCGCTCTACGCGGTGTTCCGCGTGCTGTGGTCGCTGATCCGCGAGCAGCCCGGGTACATCGTCGGGGAGGTCGCGGCCGCGGCGAGGACCTTCTTCACCCCGCACGCGATCCTGGCGTCGCGGCGCCGGATCCGGCAGCAGTCGACGGTGGGCTGGCCCGCGCTCAGACAGCTGCGGACGGACCCGAAGAGCGTGCGCACCGCGCGCATGATCGACCGCGAGGCGATCCTCGCCTCGACCGGACGGCAGCGCAAAGAACTGCACTTCATCTCGACCGGCGGGCTCGCGGTGCTCGTCGCCGCCACCGTGATCGCGGTCGCGCTGACCTGGTGGACCTTTGCGTACACGAGCCTGACCGGGGGTGACCTCGCACCGCTCAGCTCGCTCGGCGAGCTGTGGGAGAACACGCGGGTGATCGACGGGGTGCCCGCCGATCCGTTCACCTGGGTGCTCGCGCTCCTCGGCTCGCTCACGTTCTGGAACCCGTCGCAGATCGTCGTCGTGCTGATGATCGTGGCGATCCCGGTGACCGCCCTCGGCGGCTGGATCTGGGCGGCGCAGCTCACGGACTCGAACGCCGGTCGTGCGCTCACGGGACTCGGCTTCGCGGTGAGCCCGGTGCTCCTCGGTTCGATCCACGGCGGGCACCTGCCGACCCTCGTCCTGACCATGGTGCTGCCGTGGCTGCTGCTCGCCGCGACGCGATGCCGCGAGTCCTGGAGCTGGGCGGGCACCGCGTCGCTGCTCGCTGCGGTGGCTCTCGCCGCAGCACCGGTCCTCATTCCCGCCGCGCTGATCCTCTTGATCGTCGGCCTCTTCACGAGCGTGCGCGGCATCGGCCGGGTGCTCACCACGGCGATCGTGCCGCTCGTGCTCTTCGCCCCGAAGATCGTCACCAGCCTGATGAACGGGCGCCCGCTCGACCTGCTCCTCGATCCCGGGATCACCTCACCGTTCGTGCCCGCGACGCCGTGGCACATGCTGCTCGGGTTCCCGACGTTCGGCCTCGAGGGCTGGGCCGCGATCCTCGACACCGTCGGGCTCGGCGGACCGCCGGCCACCCTGCTCGTCGGGGTGCTCATGCTCCCGCTGGCGCTGCTGGCCCTGCTCGGACTCTTCACGGGCCGCATCGCGGTCACCCTGCTGAGCGCCCTCCTCGGTGGTCTCGGCATGCTGACGGCTCTCGCGTCGTCGCAGCTCGAACTCAGCACGGTCGGCCATGAGAGTGTGGCGCTGTGGACCGGCTCGGGTCTCGCCGTCTACTGGCTCGCCCTGCTCAGCCTCGCGGCGGTGGGCGCCGGCACGCTGCGTCGCGCGGCCGCGCCCGTGGTGTCAGTGGCGCTGATCGCCGCGATCGTCGCCGTGCTGCCGGTCGCGGGCAAGCTCGTCGTGAACGACACTCCCTTCCGCAGCGGCACCGCGCAGATGCCCGCGCTCGTGCAGGCCGCCGGTGAGACCGACCCCACCGCGCGCACCCTCGTGCTGACCGCGGTCGATGCGCACAGCGTGCGGGCCGAGCTCGTCACCGGAACGGGTCTGCGGCTCGATCAGATCCGCACCGCGGCGACGTCGCCGACCGAGACCGCGAGCGATCGCGAGGTCGCCGCACTGGTCGCGGGGCTCGCGAGTGCCGGGGGCGCCGATATGGCCGAGGCGCTTGCGCAGCAGCACGTCGCGCACGTCCTGCTGCGCACGGGCGGCGATGACGGCGAACGAGCGGAACTGCAGCGGGTGTTCGATCAGCACGGCTCGCTGGCGAGCGCCGGCACCACCGAGCAGGGGCTCTTGTGGCGGGTCGTGGGTGTCGACACTGCGTCCGAGGCCACCGGCGATTCCGCGGCCAGCCTCGGCGGCACTTCCCTGAGCGGCCAGACGATCTGGGTGGTGCAGCTCGCGGTGCTGCTGGGGATGCTGCTCCTGGCGCTGCCGACCGGTGAGGTCACCTGGCGGCCCGAACGGCGCAAACGTCCGTCGCGGAAAGCGCGCCGTGCGGCATCGGCATCTGTCGTCCCGGCGACGGTGGGTCCGGCCGCGGCCGATTCCAGTGCGGTGGATCCGGCACCTGCCGCCACCGATCCGGCACCGGTCGCCACTGATCCCGCGTCAGCTGATCCCGGATCGGCCGATCCCGCGCCCCCGTCTGCCCCGAACGAGACACCCGGCACCCCGGAGGGAGGCGCACGATGAACGAGCAGTCCCGAATCCTCCGCGGTGGCCTGCGCGCCGTCGTCGGACTCCTGGTGGTCGGCGTGTCGGCGACGGCGGTCGTGCTGCTCGGCAGCCTGCCCCTTCCTACCGTCGAGCGCGAGCCGTTGGCGCTCACGGTCGACACGACGCAGAATACGGATCGCACCCTGGTCTGCGCGGGATCCTTCGCCGAGCTCGGTGCCGACCCGAATCGGCCCGAGGCCGCGATCCCCACCACCGCCCCGGCGGTGACCGTCGCCGGCGTGGCCGCTGCGACGGCCGAGCTCGCCCGGGCCGAGGGCGGGGCGGGGCTTCCCACCGTGCTGACGGCTCCCGCCGACGAGCCCCTCGCGGCCGCGCAGATCCAGGCGGTGACGACCGAGACGCTCCGGGGTGTGACCGCCAGCGCATGCACCGAGCCGCTCAACGAGCAGTGGTTGCTCGGCGGCGCGTCCTCGCTCGGCACCTCCACCACCCTCAGCCTCGGCAACCCGGGCGTCGTGCCGGCCACCGTGCAGATCTCCGTCTTCGACGAGAACGGCGCCGTCGACGCGGTGCAGACCGCCGGCGTGCTGGTCTCGCCGGGCACCGAGCAGACCGTCTCTCTGAATGGGTACGCGCCCGACCGCGAGCGACTCGCCGTGCGAGTCGTCAGCACCGGAGCCCCCGTATCCGCGAGCCTGGGCGTGGGGCAGCTGAGCGGGATCGAGCCCTACGCGGTCGACACGGTCACCCGGCAGGGCGAACCCTCGACCACCCTCGTCGTGCCCGGGGTGACGAACGTGAGCGACCACGAGCACGGGGCCGGCGATGTCGGGGAGGCCGACCTCTTCAGCGTGCTCGTGCGGGTGCTCGCCCCCGGGGGCGAAGTCGGCACCGCGACCGTCCGCGCGGTCGGAGACGACGGCGCGGAGACCGACCTCGGCGAGATCCAGCTCTCCTCGAGCGGTATCGGTGAACTCGGGGTGGAGCACTGGCCCGACGACGCGAACGCCGTGATCATCGACGCGGACGTGCCGGTGGTCGGTGGGGTGCTCGGCTCCGCGCATGAGGGCGAACAGCGCGACTACACCTGGTTCGTGCCCGCACCCGTGCTGGCGGCGGACGAACCGGTCGCGGTTCCGGTGGTCACCGGCGGACGCCTCATCGTCGTGAACCCGGGGGACGAACCGGCAGACGTCACGATTGCGGGGGCGACGGGATCGCCGCGCGAGTGGCGGGTGCCTGCGGGATCCGCGGTCGCCACCACCAATGCGCCCGCGGATGCGGTGCTGACGAGTTCCGCCCCGGTGGCCGCCGGCGTGCGGTACGTGAAGGACGGCGACATCGCGGCGTACCCGGTGCAGGCGCAGGATGCGCGCGACGGTGCGCTCACCGTCTATACGCGCTGACCGTTGCTCCGCGCTGACGCGCTGACCGGCGCTGCTCGCTGAGGTGTTGACCGGCGCCGCTCACTGACGCGCCTACACTGGGATCATGGCAGCTCGAGAACGCGTTCCCGGCGCACGCGCGGCCGGGGGAGTCCGGCGGCACGGCCGTCGCCCGATCCGGTCCTCGATGACCGGCCCAGGACTTCCCGATCCCACGAGCCGGTTCGCCCGTTTCGAGTCCGACGCGCGCGGCGTGGTGGAGCTGCTGCAGTCGCTCTTCCCCGAGGAGCTCGACGGGGTGCAGATCGGATTCCAGACCGCACCGAGCGGCATCGGTGAGAGCCGGCTGCCCCTGCTCTACTCGATCGACCGGGCCTCGCGCACGATCATGCTGTACCGCATGCCCATCCAGCGGGCGCGTGGCCTGCACGTGAACGACGACGAGCACCGCCGCTACTTCGTCGAGCACTGCGTCTACCGCGCCGTGTGCGAGTACCTTGGGCGCGAGCCGTGGGATCTGCTGCCGGGGCGCTTCGAGCACTTCTGAGACGGACGGAAACGGCGGTGGCCGGGAAGCATGCGCTCCCCGGCCACCGCCGTCGTTCGAAGGGCCGGAGCTACGCGGCGGCCTTCTCCAGATCGTGGCTGTTGAGCACGCGGAACACGAGTGCCGCCAGCGCACCGCCCACGAGCGGGGCGACGAAGTAGAGCCACAGGTTCGACCAGGCGAAATCGCCGTGGATCGCGAGGCCGAGTGCGACGGCGGGGTTGAAACCGCCACCCGAGATCGGGCCGACGGCGAAGGCGCCGACGACCACGACGGAGCCGATGGCCAGGCCGTAGAAGGAGTTGCCCTCGGTGTCCTTCGACGTGGCGACGTTGAGCACGACGTACACGAGAATGAAGGTGAAGAGCGCCTCGACGAGGAAGGAGGAGCCGACCTCGATCTCCTTCGCTGCCTCGGGAGCGGCGAAGATCGCCCCGGCGAGGAGCGCGCCGAGCGCGCCGCCGACGAGCTGCGCGATGACGTAGGCGATGAAGCCGACGCCGTCGAGAGCACCACGGATGAGAGCGCCGAGCGAAACGGCCGGGTTGAGGTGCGCGCCCGAGAGGTGACCCGTTGCGTAGATCAGCACCATCAGCGTGAAGCCGATGGCGAGGGGGGCGAAGTCTCCGGCGTTGTTCACGGCTGCGACGATCGCGAAGACGAACAGGAAGGTCGCGAGCGCTTCCGCCACCGCATTCCGAGCGGTACCAGTCATTTCGACTCTCTTTCTTGACATCCTGGGAATTTCCACAGGTTTTGTTCAAGTATGGCAAAGAGGCGCGGGAGCGGGCGACCCTTATTTCTCGTCATGTCGCGCCTCGCGCCGGGATGTCCGGGTTGATCGAGCGTGCGTCGCGCACATTCCGGCGGAGATTTCGCCTACGCAGGAGCGAAATGCCGGAAACCGTCCTCCGTACGTGAGATCTCCGCCGCAATTGACGTGGAACCGTGCCCCGGAGCCACACGCAGCCGATCCCGAACCCGTGAAATGAGTCAAGTCGGGTCATTGCGACCATAATGGGACTCATGAGCGCGCGGATCTTGGTGGTAGACGACGATCGAGCCCTTGCCGAGATGCTGGGCATGGTGCTGCAGGCGGAGGGATTCCTCACGGACCACTCCGCCGACGGGGCCGAGGCGGTCGAGAAGTTCCGCGAGGTGCGCCCCGATCTCGTGCTGCTCGACGTCATGCTCCCCGGGCTCGACGGCATCGAGGTGTGCGAGCGGATCCGCGCCGAGTCGGGCGTGCCGATCATCATGCTCACCGCTCGCACGGACACGCGCGATGTGGTGCGGGGGCTCGAGGTCGGAGCGGACGACTACGTCGTGAAGCCGTTCAACCCGGCGGAACTCATCGCGCGGATCCGCGCGCGGCTGCGGGAGCCGCAGCAGGAGGCCGCCGAGGCGCTCCGGATCGGCGACCTCACGATCGACGTCGCCGCGCACGAGGTGCGTCGCGGCACGACGCCGATCCCGCTCACCCCCCTCGAGTTCGATCTCCTCGTGATCCTTGCCCGCAAGCCGCAGCAGGTCTTCACCCGCGAGGTGCTGCTCGAGAAGGTCTGGGGCTACCAGTACAAGGCGGACACCCGGTTGGTCAACGTGCACGTGCAGCGCCTGCGCGCGAAGATCGAGCAGGATCCCGACCGTCCGACCATCGTGACCACGGTGCGCGGCGTCGGGTATCGCGCCGGCACCCCCACTGAGTAGCGCCGTGCCGGGCACGTCGAGCCGCTCGCGCCTCGCCCTCATGTGGCGGCGCTGGCGTCTCCGCTGGGTGCGCGCGACGCAGCCCGTGCTCGGCCCGTTCCGCGCCCGCTGGCGGCGCTCGCTGATGGTCCGCACGATGACGATCACGGGTCTCGTCACGGGGTTCGTCGTGCTCATCGCCGGCGTCTTCATCCTGTCGAGCATCAGCGAGGACCTCACGTCTTCGCGCCGGGACCAGGCGCTCCAGGACTCCGCGCGTGCGACCCTCGCGGCGCAGCACGATCTCGATGCCTCCGATGCGTCGGATCGCGGCAGCCTGTCGACGCTCGCGGCATCGGTCCGCCGTACCGTGCAGGACACCTCGTCGAGCCAGATGGTCTACCTCCGGCGGCAGTCGGGGCAGGCCACGTTCCCCGAGGCGCCCCCGCCCTCCTTCACGAACCGGATGCTGGTCGAGGCGGTGTCGCCCGAGCTCGCGCGGGAAGTGGCGACCTCCACCGAGCCGCAGCACTGGCAACCCGTGACCTTCGTCGCCGAGGACGGCACCACCGCCCCCGGGATCGTCGTCGCGTCCAGCCTGAACTTCCCCGCGGGCGCCGGGACGTACGACCTCTTCATCGGCTACAAGCTGAGCGACACCCAGGACACCCTGAGCTTCGTGCAGCGCACGCTGCTCATCACCGCCGCCGCCATGATGGCGTTCATCGGGATCCTCGTGTGGATCATGTCCCGCGTGGTGTTCCGACCGATCCGCGCGGCCGCGGACACGAGCCGCAAACTCGCCGCCGGTGAGGAGGACGCCCGCATGCCGGTGCAGAACGACGAGCACTTCGACGTCATGTCCGAGAACTTCAATGACATGGCCGACACCCTGCAAGCCCGGATCCAGGAGCTCGACGACCTCTCCGAGATGCAGCAGCGGTTCGTCTCCGACGTGTCCCACGAGCTCCGCACCCCGCTCACCACGATCCGGCTCGCGAGCGAGGTGCTGCAGGGTCAGCAGGGCGGGCTGGCCCCCGGGCAGCAACGGGCTGTGGAGGTGCTCGGTACCCAGGTCGACCGCTTCGAGGCGCTGCTCGGCGACCTCCTCGAGATCTCCCGCTACGACGCCGGGCGCGTGACCCTCGAGACGGAGCCGACGAACCTCGTGAGCCTCGCGCACGAGGTCGTGGATCAGCTGCAGCCCCTCTCGGCCGGGGTGATCGAGGTGCGCCCGCTCGGCGGCTACTCGCCGGTCGACGTCGACGCCCGACGCATCCGGCGGATCGTCTCTAACCTCGTCGGCAACGCCATCGAGCACGGCGAGGGGCGCAGCATCGTCGTGTCGATCGACTCGAGCGCCTCCGCCGTGGCGATCTCGGTGCGGGACTGGGGGATCGGCATGACGGCGAGCGACGTGGAGCACGTGTTCGACCGCTTCTGGCGGGCGGATCCGTCGCGCAAGCGCACGTTGGGGGGCACCGGCCTCGGCCTCGCGATCGCCCAGGAGGACGCCGCGGTGCACGGCGGCACCGTCGAGGCCTGGTCCCGACCCGGGGAGGGATCGAACTTCCGTCTCACCCTGCCGCGGTCCGAGGGCATCACCACCTTCATGTCCCCGCTGCCGCTGGTGCCGGAGGACGTGGCCGCCGAAGACGGCGATCCGCAGGCGACCGGTGGGTGGCTCCGTCGCCCGTTCCGCCGCACGCGAAGGGAGAAGCGACGATGACCCGTCGGATCGGATTCGTGCGCACCGCCGTCGTGGCCGTCGCGGTGCTGGCGCTTGCCGGCTGCAACGCGATCCCGGGCTCCGGGCCGGTGCAGGTCGGGCTCACCGACCTCAAGCAGGTCGACCAGCTCGTGCAGTTCAACCCGTCGGGGCCCGTGGCGGGATCCAGCCAGGAGGACCTCGTCCGAGGCTTCGTGCAGGCGGCGACCTCGAGCAGCGACGACTACTCCGTCGCACGTGAGTTCCTGTCGACGGAGTACGCGGACCAGTGGGATCCGTACTACGGGGTACTCATCGACGACGGCAGCCGCCCCTACCGCGACGACGGCGACTTCGCGGGGGTGCTCTCGCTCGCGGCGGCCGCGAACGTCGACGCTCAGGGCCTCATGCTGCCCGCCGAGCCCGGGCCGACGACCGACATGCGCTTCGAATTCGAGCTCGTCGGTGACGAGTGGCGGATCTCGTCGGCCCCGAGCGGGATCATCCTCGACCGCAGCGACTTCCTCGCGATCTGGTCGTCGCACGAACTCAACTTCGTCGGACCGGACGGGCTGCTGGTGCCGGAGACCCGCTGGTATCTCAACCGCACCGCCCTGGCGACGGAGATCGTGGGCGGTCTGATCGAGGGCCCCGGGCGACGCATGCAGGAGTCGGTCCAGAGCGGGTTCCCGGCGGGAGTGACGCTCGTTTCGGGCACCGTACCGATCGTCGACGGGCACGCCAGGGTGGACCTGTCGAGCGAGCTCTTGGAGGCGGGCCCCGAGACGCTGAAACTTGTCGAGCAGCAGCTGAGCACGAGCCTGAAATCCGTGCAGGGGGTCACCGGGATCGAGTTGCTCGCCGACGGCGCGTCGCTCTTCGAGGGAGCCACCACCACCCGCAGCGAGCTGCGCCCCTCCGCGGACATCGTCAACGCCGCGGTCGTCAGCGACGGCGCGCTCGGCCTGCTCATCGGCGGAGAGTTCCGCGAGATCGAGGGACTGAGCGGTCCCGTGCTCGACCTCGATCCCGAGGCGGTGACCCTGTCGTTCGACGGGACCGCGGCGGCGGTGCGCCACGGCGGCGGGGTGACGCGCGTCACGGCCGAGGAGAGTGCGATCGTCGACGATCGGCCGGGCCTCGTGGACCCGAGCTTCGACGTCTACGGCACCATCTGGACCGTGCAGCGGGCGACCGCCGACCAGCTCCGGGCCACGACGCCGGACGGCACCGGGCTTGCCATTGCGGCGCCCTGGCTCGCGGGCCGGGATCCGGTCGCCGTGCGGCTCTCGACCGACGGGAGCCAGATCGCCGCGCTCGTCGAGAGCCCTGACGGCAGTGTCGTGCTCGTCGCGGGTGTCGTGCGGGACGACGCGGGCGTGCCGCTGCGCACGACCGACGAGGCAGTCGCGCAGCTCTGGACCACCGGATCGCCCGTCGACTTCGACTGGATCGATCAGACGAAGTTCGCCGCGCTCACTGACCTGGGGAACGCGAGCAAAGTGACGACCGGCGGACCGGGTCTCTTCGCGCAGGAGCAGGGTTCGGTGCCCGACGGCGCGGCGATCAGCGGGGGCGGACTCCGATCGCAGCTGCGGGTGCTCGGCGACGGAGACGCCCTGTTCGCGTCGCAGGGGAGCGGCTGGCAGCGGATCGACAACGGGATCGAGCTGCTCGCGAAGCGGGGGTAGGCGCGGCTCGACGCGGCTCGACGCGGCTCGACACGGGAAGTCGGGTCGGCGGGTCCGGGCGCCGAATCTTCGCTCACAGGATCGGCAGGGGCTCCGGATCGCACGGGAAGTCCACCGAACATGGCCGGGAGGTCTGTTGCTGGTCAATGGGCAGCAGACTGGGGCGATGCCAAACTTCCCGACGCTCCGAGAGCTCCTGCTCGACGTATTGGCCATCCTCTGGCCGACCGCGTGCGTCGGCTGCGGTGCGGCCGATCGCGACTGCTGCGCTCGGTGCGTGGCGGAGGTGCGCGCCGCAGCGCCCGTGCGCAGACGCACGATGGGGGTGCCGGTGTTCGTGCGCGGCGAGTACGCCGGGGTGCTGCGCGCCCTGCTCGTCGCGTTCAAGCACGAGTACCGGTTCGGGTTCCGACGCCAGCTGGGTCCTGCCCTCCGGGCTCCGCTGGTCGAGGCGATGGCGCTCGCCCGCCCCGGCCGACCCCCGCTGCTCGTGGCGGCACCGTCGCGACCCGCGGGCACGCGCGCTCGCGGCTTCCGACCCGTGGAGGTGCTGATCCGAAGTGCCACTCGCGGCTGGCGGATCCCGCAGCGCCGGGTGCTCCGGACGACCCGCGGACGCGTGGGACAGGTGGGGCTGGGACCCGCCCAGCGGCGAGTGAACGCCCAACGGATCGCGGTGCGCCGGGGCGCGGTCAGCGCGATCCGGGGCCGCGACATCGTGCTCGTCGACGACATTCTGACGACGGGCGCAACACTGTTCGCGGCGCGCGAAACCCTGGAGCGCGCGGGTGCCACCGTCATCGCAATCGTGGCGCTGTGCGTGGCGGAACGGCGTGACACGCGGCCCGCGGCTGAGGGTGGAAACGGCGAGAGCGAGTGGAGTAGGCTTCCGGAAAGGCGTAAGGGTGCGCCACACTGGCCCACCGCCTGAGTCAACTGGGAGGTCACCATGGACGTGCACATCCGCGGCAAGAACGTCGGCATCACCGATCGCTTCAAGGACTATGTCGAGTCCAAATCCGACAAAGTTGACGGGCTCTTGCCCAAGGCCCAGTTCTTCGAGGTCAGTGTGTCGCGACTGAGCGACCGCAGCCCCCAGAACGGCGACCGAGTGGAGATCACGCTCATCGGTCCGGGCCCGGTGATCCGCGCAGAATCCACGGGTGGCGACAAGTACACCGCCTTCGACATGGCCTACGGCCGGGTGCTCGAGCGGATCCGGCGCATGAAAGACCGTAAGCACGAGCACCGCGGCCGCGGCCGCATCTCACTCGCCGATGCCTCCGCGAACGACTTCGACATGCTCGATGTGACTCCGGCACCGCTCGACGTCGTCGAATCGGTCGCGACCGGGAGCGTCCCCATCGCGGGGCAGGAGACCGGGGACCAGGAGTACACCCCGGTCGTCATCCGCTCGAAGGAGTTTCCCGCCGAGAGCCTTTCGGTCGAGGAGGCGGTCGACCAAATGGAACTCGTCGGACACGACTTCTTCCTCTTCCTCGAGTCGGACTCGGGCCGCCCGGCGGTCGTGTACCGCCGCAAGGGGTGGAACTACGGCGTGATCTCGCTCGCCAACGAGTAGGTCGCACGGCCCGGCGACGGGCGCGACGCGTCACGCACGACGCACAGCAGTGGGTCGAACCCGGAACGATTTACGGGTTCGGCCCACTGTCGCGTTCCGGCGACGTGCGGCGACCGAATCGCAGCTCCCAGCCCCAGCGCAGCACGTTCACCAGGGCCTCCGCGGCGATGCCCACGGACATCTTCGACCGCCCGCCCGCGCGCTCCACGAAGGTCATCGGCACCTCGTCGATCGGGCAGCCGATGCGCTCCAGCCGCCACGCGAGCTCGACCTGGAACCCGTATCCCTGGGTCGTGAGCGTGTCGAGATCCACCCGCGTCAACCACTCCGTCCGCAGCGCGCGGAAGCCGCTCGTCAGATCGTGGAGCTGGGACCGCAGCGCGATCCTCGCGACGGCGGTGCCGAGCCGCGAGATGGTCTGGCGGGTCCTCGGCCAGTTCTCGATGCGTCCGCCGGGCACCCAGCGTGCGCCGAGCGCGAGGCCGGCTCCGTTCCGCGCCGCAGCGAGCAGCCCAGAGAGCTCGCTCGGGAGATGCGATCCGTCGGCGTCCATCTCGACGGCGAAGCGGTAGCCCTCGGCGATCGCGCGGCGGAACCCGACGAGGTACGCCGTGCCGAGCCCGAGCTTGCCCGCGCGGTGCTCGACCCGGATCCGCGGGTCGGCGGCCGCGAGCTCGTCGGCGATCCGGCCGGTGCCGTCGGGGCTGGCGTCGTCGATGATGAGGATGTCCGCGTCGGGCAGGTGCTCCCGGATGCCGGCGACCACCGCGGGCAGCGTCTCGCGCTCGAGGTACGTGGGGAGGATCACGAGCGCCCCACTGCCGCGCTCCATGGAGACTCCTCGTTCGTCGATCGCCGGCCCATCCGCCGTTCGGCAGCGCAGGGGTCCTGCGCGCTCGTCCGCGACTCTATCCTGGCATCTCCCCAGGTGACGCGCGCGCTCGGCTTGATAAGCTGAAGCGTTGTCACAATTCGGCAACGACGGTTGTGCCGCGCCTGCGGCTCTCGGCCGAGCAAACCCGTACAGGAGAATCAACGTGGCGACAGTTCTCGAAAAGCTCCTTCGCGTCGGCGAGGGTCGCACTCTGAAGAAGCTCGAGCGTCAGGCCAAGCTGGTCGCAGACCTCGAGGCCTCCTTCGCGGACCTGAGCGATGAGGAGCTCCGCGGTGAGACCGAGGAGTTCCGCGAGCGGCTCGAGAAGGGCGAAACCCTCGACGACCTCCTGCCCGAGGCGTTCGCCGCGGTGCGCGAGGCGGCGAAGCGCACGATCGGCCTGCGGCCGTTCGACGTGCAGGTGATGGGTGGCGCGAACCTGCACCTCGGCAACATCTCCGAGATGAAGACCGGTGAGGGCAAGACGCTCGTCGCAACCCTCCCCGCGTATCTCAACGCCCTGGCGGGCAAGGGTGTGCACATCGTCACCGTCAACGACTACCTCGCGACGTACCAGAGCGACATCATGGGTCGGGTGTTCCGGGCCCTCGGGCTCACCACCGGCTGCATCGTCGCGGGTCAGGATCCCGCACTGCGTCGGGAGCAGTACAACGCCGACATCACCTACGGCACGAACAACGAGTTCGGCTTCGACTACCTGCGCGACAACATGGCCGGATCGGCCGAAGAACGCGTGCAGCGCGGCCACTTCTTCGCCATCATCGACGAGGTCGACTCGATCCTCATCGACGAGGCGCGGACGCCGCTCATCATCTCGGGCCCAGCCTCGGGCGAGGCCAACCGCTGGTTCTCCGAGTTCGCGCGCGTCGCGAAGAAGCTCGAGCCGGGCGTCGACTTCGAGGTCGATGAGAAGAAGCGCACGATCGGTGTGCTCGAGCCCGGCATCGAGAAGGTCGAGGATCACCTCGGCATCACGAACCTCTACGAGTCGGTGAACACTCCACTGATCTCGTTCCTGAACAACTCGATCAAGGCCCGCGCGCTCTTCACCCGCGACAAGGACTACGTCGTGCTGAACGGCGAGGTGCTCATCGTCGACGAGCACACCGGCCGCATCCTGGCCGGGCGCCGCTACAACGAGGGCATGCACCAGGCGATCGAGGCCAAGGAAGGGGTGCAGGTCAAGGCAGAGAACCAGATGCTCGCCACCGTCACCCTGCAGAACTACTTCCGTCTCTACGAGAAGCTCTCGGGCATGACGGGTACCGCGGAGACCGAGGCCGGCGAGTTCATGTCGACCTACAAGCTCGGTGTGGTCCCGATCCCGACCAACAAGCCCATGCAGCGCAAGGATCAGCCCGACCTCGTCTACAAGAACGAGGAGGCGAAGTTCGTGCAGGCGACTGCGGACATCGCGGAACGCCACGCCAAGGGTCAGCCGGTCCTCGTGGGTACGACCAGCGTCGAGAAGAGCGAGTACCTCTCGCGTCTGCTCGCCAAGGCGGGCGTCCGCCACGAGGTGCTGAACGCGAAGAACCACGCGCGTGAGGCTGCGATCATCGCGCAGGCGGGTCGCCTCGGCGCCGTCACGGTCGCGACCAACATGGCCGGCCGCGGTACCGACATCATGCTCGGCGGCAACGTCGAGTTCCTTGCCGTGCAGGAGATGGCGTCGCGTGGGCTCTCCACGACCGACACCCCCGACGAGTACGAGGCCGCGTGGGACGACGTGTTCGCCGCGGTCAAGGAGACCGTCGCCACGGAGGCCGAGAAGGTCGTCGCGGTCGGCGGGCTCTACGTGCTCGGCACCGAGCGCCACGAGTCGCGCCGCATCGACAACCAGCTGCGCGGTCGGTCCGGCCGTCAGGGCGACCCGGGCGAGAGCCGCTTCTACCTGTCGCTCGCCGACGACCTGATGCGCCTGTTCAACTCGGGTGCCGCGGCGGCCCTCATGAACCGCGACGGTTTCCCCGACGACCTCGCGATCGAGTCGAAGGTCGTCACCCGCGCGATCCAGAGTGCGCAGAGCCAGGTCGAGGCCCGCAACGCCGAGATCCGCAAGAACGTCCTGAAGTACGACGATGTGCTGGATCGCCAGCGCAAGGCGATCTACAGCGACCGTCAGCAGATCCTCGACGGCGAAGAGATCGAGCCGCGCATCGACGCCTTCCGGCAGCAGACCATCGACGCGATCCTCGACTCGCACGGCAGCGATGACAACTGGGACTTCGACGCCCTGTGGGGTGACCTGCGCCAGGTGTACCCGGTCGGGATCACGGTCGACGAGCTGCTCGCGGAGGCGGGGTCCTCGAAGGTCGACAAAGCGTTCCTGCGCCGCGAGATCCTCTCCGATGCCGAGGTCGCCTACCAGAACCGTGAGGCCGCACTCGGCGAGGAGGCGATGCGCGAGCTCGAGCGTCGCGTCGTGCTCACCACCATCGATCGCCGCTGGCGCGACCACCTCTACGAGATGGAGTACCTCAAGGAGGGCATCGGCTTGCGTGCGATGGCTCAGCGCGACCCGCTCGTCGAGTACCAGCGCGAGGGCTTCAACATGTTCGAGGGCATGATGGGGCAGATCAAGGAGGAGTCCATGGGGCTGCTCTACAACCTCGAGGTAAAGGTCCGCCCGGCCGAGGGGCCCCAGGATCATGTGCACCTCGAGGGCGGCGGCCTCGAGGCCGAGCAGAGCACCGATCAGGCGAAGCTCAGCTACAGCGCCCCCGACGAGGACGGTGCCCCCGCGGTGAGCGGAGCGGCGACTCCGCAGGCTCCGAAGGCCCCGAAGGGTCGGACTCAGCAGCCCGCCCAGCGCGGCGCGTTCGGTCAGCAGGTCGCCGCCGATGCCGCTCCCACCAACCGTGCCGAGCGCCGCTCCGGCAAGAAGAAGTAGTTCTTCGCTCCCTGAGACACCCAGTCGAGATCCGCGCCAGCGGACCAACCGGAAGATTCATCCATGGCAAATGAGAACAGTGGTCGTCTGACCAAAAACGAGCGGCGCGCGCAGGGCCGAGAGCAGGCCCGTCTGGCACGCGAGCAGGAGAAGAAGCGCGAGAAGCGGAACCGGCTGTTCCTCCAGGGCGGTGTGGTGCTCGGTGTCATCGCGGTGCTCGCGATCGTGGGCGTCGTGCTCGCGCAGTCGATGAAGCCCGCCGGCCCCGGTCCGGCGAACATGGCCTCCGGTGCTGCGATCTTCGGCAAGGACCTCGCCGTCGTCGAGAGCCCCGCTCTGCAGCCCGGTGACGAGCGCACGGCGCCCGAGGTGAACCGCGACGAACTGCCGCTGGACGTCACCATCTACGTCGACTACATGTGCCCCGCCTGCGGCGCCTTCGAGCAGCAGAACGGCAGCATGCTCGAGAACTACGTCGGCAGCGGCGACATCACGCTCGGGGTCTACCCCCTGAACTTCCTCGATGCGGCCTCGCTCGGCAGCAAGTACTCGACCCGCGCCGGCAACCTGTTCAGCTGCGTCGTCGAGGAGCAGCCCGACGTGGCGTTCAAGCTGCACAACCGCCTGTTGAGCGCGGAGGTGCAGCCCGCTGAGAACACGACCGGGCTCACCGATGACCAGCTGCTGGAGGAGGCCGAAGCCGCCGGCGCCGAGCTGACCACCGAGCTGCGCCAGTGCGTCAAGGACGTGCGCTTCGGCAACTTCATCGCCACGAACTACAAGGCCGCGAGCGAGACCGGCCTGCTCGGCCTCGCCAAGGGTGCGCAGATCCTCGGCCCCGATGGGGCGACCCTGCAGGAGGCGGGCACCCCGCAGCGCCTGGTCAGCACCCCCACCGTGATCGTCAACGGTCAGCAGTGGAACCAGGCACGCGACGGTGCCCTGGAGTCCTACCTGCTGAAGGTCAAGGGCGAGCTGGAGCAGAAGAACGGTGATTCGGAGGAGGACTCCGAGACCGAGTAAACTGCTCGGGGCGGCCACGGCCGCCCTCCTGCCGCCTTAGCTCATCTGGTAGAGCAGCGCCCTTGTAAAGCGCAGGTGGTCGGTTCGAGTCCGACAGGCGGCTCCGCAGACGAAGGCCCCGCTCCGGCGGGGCCTTCGCCGTGCCGGCGGTCCCGCGCCTCGCTCCAGGCCGCTGTGCTCCGGCAGCGGTCTCGCACCGCGGGAACGAGGAGTAGGGTGGGGGAGTGCCGCAGACCACTTCCAGATTCCCCGTCTGGGCGGCCCTGCTCGGATCCGGTCTCGCCGGGATGCTCGTCGCCCTGCAGTCCCGCGTGAACGGTGGCCTCAGCCAAGAGCTCGGCAACGGCTACGTCACCGCAGCGGTGTCGTTCGGGATCGGCCTCGTCATCATGTGCGTGCTGATGCTCGTGTCGCGCCGGGCGCGCTCCGGCCTCGGCCAGCTCCGCACGGAGCTGCGCGAACGCCGCCTGCCGTTCTGGACCCTCTTCGGAGGCGCCGCCGGAGCGCTCTTCGTGCTCGGGCAGGGGCTCGTCGCGCCGCTCACGGGGCTCGCGCTCTTCACGGTCGGGATCGTGGCGGGACAGGTGCTGGGCGGGCTGGTGCTCGACCGGGTGGGCCTCGGCCCGGGCGGCAGGATCAGCCCGACCCCCGGTCGCCTGATCGGCACCGGGCTCGCCGTTGTCGCGGTGCTCGTCGCCGTCGGCTCGGACCTCGAGAGCCTCCACATGGTCTGGCTCGTGGTGTTCCCGGTGGTCGTCGGAGCGTGCGTCGCCGGGCAGTCGATGGTCAACGGCATCGTGCGAGCGGCTGCGCGGAGCGCGATCACCTCGACCTTCGTGAACTTCGTCGTCGGCACCACACTGCTCGTGATCGCCGCGGCGGTCTCGGTGGGAATCAGTGGCTGGCCGCAGGCGTGGCCGACCTCGCCGGTGTATTACATCGGCGGCATCGTCGGCACGATCTTCATCGCGATCGCAGCGATGCTGGTGCGCGCGGCGGGGGTGCTGCTGCTCAGTATGTCGAACGTCGCCGGCCAGCTCATCGCGGCCGTGGCGTTCGAGGCCGGGCTGCCGCTCGCGGACGGGCTCACGACCGGGCTGATCGCGGGATCCGCCATCGCGCTCCTCGCGGTGGTGATCGCCGCGCTGCCGTCGCGGAGCCGCGGCTGAGGGGCTGGGGTGGCTGGGGCTGGATCGCCAGAGTCTTGGGCTGATCCGCGCCAATGGTCGGCAGGCGCGCCAATTGCGGCGGAGATCTCACCCACAGCGGATGCACCAGGGTGTTTCGCTCCGACATGTGTGAGATCTCCGCAGTAATCGGCGGTGATCCCGACCCCGCTCTCTAGAGCGACGTGAGGTGCCGCTCCAGGTCGAGCGGTTTGCGCGGCTTCGACGTGCGGTCGCGGTCCGGGATCCCGCCCACGTGGATCCAGCCGAGGAGATACTCGGACTTCTTCAGTTCGTGCGCTTTTCGCAGCGCCTTGTGGCGGGTTTCGCGGCCGGTGCGCCAGAAGCAGCCCCAGCCCGCCTCATGGAGGAGGAGTTCGAGGGCGTGGGCGACCCCGTTCGCGACCGACTCCTGCTCCCAGAGGGGCACCTTGCTGCTCGAGCGCGGGCTGACCACGATCGCGAGCACGAGTGGTGCGCGCGTCGCTTTCCCGATGGTCTTCTTGAGGTCGGATCCGGTGGCCTTCGCGAGACCGCGGGCGAGCCGGTGCCGAGCGTCGCCGCGCAGCGCGATGACGCGCCAGGGGCGGAGCCGCGAGTGATCCGCGATGGAGGTCATCGCCCCGAGCAGGCGCTCCAGCTCCTCCTGCATCGGTGCCTCGTCGGTCACCCGCGAGTGCGAGCGGCGTGCGACGAGCGCGTCGAACGCGGTCGCGGCGGGGTCGGTCATGCCTCGTCTGGGGTCGCGCCGGCCTCGAACGAGAGGGCGAGGGAGTTCATGCAGTAGCGATCTCCCGTGGGGGTGCCGAAGCCGTCGGGGAAGACGTGCCCGAGGTGCGAGCCGCAGTTCGCGCAGCGCACCTCCGTGCGCACCATGCCGAGGCTCGCATCCTCGAGCAGTTCGACGGCCTCAGGGCGGACACTCTCGTAGAAGCTTGGCCAGCCGCAACCGGAATCGAACTTGGTGCCGGCGACGAACAGCTCGTTCCCGCAGGCGCGGCAGCGGTACAGGCCGTCACGGGTCTCGTCGAGGAGCTCACCGGTGCCGGCGCGTTCGGTGGCGGCGGTGCGGAGGATGGCGTACTCCTCCGGGCTCAGGCGCTCGCGCCACTCGCTCTCGCTCAGGGTGACGGGGTAGTCCTGCGAGTCATTCGGTGCATTCACGACGGCCTCCCGGGGCGTGCAGTGCGGGGTCTTCCGGTACGGAGATCAGTGTACGGCTGGGAGTCGCGAATCCGCCCCACGCCGGCTGTCCTACCGAGTGCGAGCGATACATCTGATGTAAGAGTGCGGCGTGTTGCAAAACTCGATTTGCATCATCGGATGATATTCATCAGACTAATAGATGGTGGCTGAGGGTTGCCTTACCTCAGTTCGATCCTATGAATGACGTGCCGGCGCCCGCCGACACACCATCTACTCAAGGAAACAGAGTCAGCATGACACATACGTCAGAGAACTCCTCGGTGACAGAGGAGCGTCCGAAGCGCGGGAGAGGCCTCTTGGGTCTGCTCACAGCGATGGTGCTTGCCGTGAGCGGTGCGATGGTCGCGCCGATCGCCGCGAATGCCGCCCCGCACCATCAGATCGCGGTCGATGTGACCGAGGTCGCGAATGAGAAAATCGTGGTGAACGTCACGGGATCCGGCTTCAGCGATGTGCAGTTGCTCCCCGGTCAGACCGTTCCTCACGTGTACCTCGCGCTGATCCCCAAGGGCACTGACCTGTCCACGGTCGGCCAGGGTGGAAGCTTCCCCAACATCTCTGCCGATGTCGCCCCTGATGGATCGCTGACCTACGCCGCGCCGCTCGAGGCCGCGGCTGCCGACCTGGTCGACGGCGGGGACTACGAGGTCATCTCGTGGCCGTCGCGCTCGAACCCCTCCGACGCGAATCTCTACACTCGCGCGGATGCCGTGATCGACTGGGCTGCACTGTTCCCGGCTGCTCCTGCGGTTCCGACGCTGTCGGGTGTCGTGACGGAGTTCGCGAATGATCGTGTTGATATCGCGGTGACCGGTTCGGGCTTTGATGATGTGCAGGCGCTGCCGGGTCAGAGCGAGCCGCACGTGTACGTGAAGCTGTCCGAGGTGGGTGCGGATCTGTCGACCGTGGCTCAGGATGATCCGTCGCTGTCGACGTCTGTGGTCGATGGTGCGATCAGCGGTGTGCTGTCGGTGCCGGCTGCCGGTCTGGACAAGTCGAAGTCGTACGAGCTGATCTCGTGGCCGTCGCGTTCGTTCCCGACGGAGTCGAACGTGTATGCGCGTTCGGCCGTCACGATCGACTGGGCTGCACTGTTCCCGGCTGCTCCTGCGGTTCCGACGCTGTCGGGTGTCGTGACGGAGTTCGCGAATGATCGTGTTGATATCGCGGTGACCGGTTCGGGCTTTGATGATGTGCAGGCGCTGCCGGGTCAGAGCGAGCCGCACGTGTACGTGAAGCTGTCCGAGGTGGGTGCGGATCTGTCGACCGTGGCTCAGGATGATCCGTCGCTGTCGACGTCTGTGGTCGATGGTGCGATCAGCGGTGTGCTGTCGGTGCCGGCTGCCGGTCTGGACAAGTCGAAGTCGTACGAGCTGATCTCGTGGCCGTCGCGTTCGTTCCCGACGGAGTCGAACGTGTATGCGCGTTCGGCCGTCACGATCGACTGGGCTGCGCTGTTCCCGGCTGCTCCTGCGGTTCCGACGCTGTCGGGTGTCGTGACGGAGTTCGCGAATGATCGTGTTGATATCGCGGTGACCGGTTCGGGCTTTGATGATGTGCAGGCGCTGCCGGGTCAGAGCGAGCCGCACGTGTACGTGAAGCTGTCCGAGGTGGGTGCGGATCTGTCGACCGTGGCTCAGGATGATCCGTCGCTGTCGACGTCTGTGGTCGATGGTGCGATCAGCGGTGTGCTGTCGGTGCCGGCTGCGGGTCTGGACAAGTCGAAGTCGTACGAGCTGATCTCGTGGCCGTCGCGTTCGTTCCCGACGGAGTCGAACGTGTATGCGCGTTCGGCCGTCACGATCGACTGGGCTGCGCTGTTCCCGGCACCGGTGTACGAGCCCGTGCTCACGGTGACCCCGAATGCGGACCTGAACCCCGCGGGCGCGTCCGTGACCGTGACCGGAAGCGGGTACAACCCCAACCAGCCGATCTACGTCACCACCTGCGCTGATGTGCCGCTGGAGAACGTGTCCTTCGACTTCATCAACGCCGGATGCACGGCGGGCGCGCTGCAGATCTCCGCTCACGGGAAGCCCTCGCGCCCCGGTGCGCTGGAGTTCGCTGCGGACGGATCGTTCACCGCCACGATGACGGTCTCGCCTCGCGCGAACGCTGACGCGACCTCGTTGTACACGATCGCGAACCACACGGCGCGCAACGATCGTGGCCAGGACGCGAAGGCGACGCTCGACTTCGCTCCTGCCCACGAGACCACCATCGACGTCACCGCGGCTCCGAGCGACGCTTCGTTCGGCGACGAGGTCACGCTGACCGCGACCGTGACGCCGCTCGGCGCCGCAGGCACGGTGACGTTCTTCGATGGCGACACGCAGATCGGTGCTCCGGTCTCGGCCGTGCTTGGCAGCGCGTCGGTGAAGACCAGCGACCTGACCGCAGGTGCGCACAACATCACCGCGCGGTTCACCCCGGCGAACGCCAACGTGTATGAGGCATCCGAGTCCGAGGTCGAGGCGCTGACGATCGCGCAGCTCGCCACGAGCACGACCCTCGTTGCCTCCACCGAGGACGCGACCTTCGGCGACACCGTCACGCTGACCGCCACGGTGGCTCCGGCAGTCGCCGGTACCGTCGAGTTCTTCGACGCTGCCGGATCCGTCGGCACTGCTGTCGTCAACGCGGGCATCGCCACGCTCGAACTGGATGCCCTCGACGCCGGCGAGTACACGTTCACCGCGGAGTTCACGCCCTCGGATGCGGCGAACCACGGCACGTCCGAGTCTGACTCGGTCGACGTCTCGGTCGCGAAGGCGTCGAGCAAGACCGGTCTCGTGTCCTCGACTATCGCACCGAAGTACGGTGACGAGGTCGTGCTGACCGCGACGGTGGCTCCGGCCGCTGCCGGTGAGGTCGAGTTCTTCAACGGTGCGGAGTCCGTCGAGACGGTCACCGTCGCCGCGGGCAAGGCGACGACCACGGTCGACGGCC
The DNA here is from genome assembly GCF_022919175.1 of Leucobacter rhizosphaerae. Classification (NCBI taxonomy): domain Bacteria; kingdom Bacillati; phylum Actinomycetota; class Actinomycetes; order Micrococcales; family Microbacteriaceae; genus Leucobacter; species Leucobacter rhizosphaerae. The sequence continues at coordinate 2,833,090 of NZ_CP095043.1, forward strand.
TGGACGCGGGGACCTACGGCTTCACTGCCGTTTTCACCCCGGCAGACGAGAACAACGTCTCCGGCTCCAAGTCCTACGAGCTCCTGGTGACCGTGGAGAAGGCCACGACCACCACGACGCTCACCGCCCCCGCCACGGTGGAGCTGGGCAAGGCGACGACGCTCTCCGCGTCGGTCAGCCCGGCCGTCCCCGGTTCGGTCGCCTTCTTCGATGGCGACACCCAGATCGGCGATGCCGTGGACTACGTAAGCGGGACGGTCCCAGTCGAGACAGCGGAGCTCGAGGCGGACGCCTACGCGTTCCGCGCCGTGTTCACCCCTGCGGACGAGGTCAACTACGAGGGTTCGGCCGACACCGCGTCGATCTCGACCGTCGATCACGCCGACGCAGTGGTGACGATCAACGGTGCAGCGACCGCGAAGATCACCGCCGGTGACACGGTCGTGTTCGCCGCCGGTGTGTTCGCCGAGGGCACCGAGGTGACCGCGGTCGTGCACAGCGATCCGATCGTGCTCGGCACGAAGACCGTGGATGCCAACGGCGTCGCCAGCTTCAGCTGGACGGTCCCGGCCGCATTCGTGGGCGACCACACCGTGGTCTTCACGACCGCGGACGGCGTTGAGCACAGTGCGGCATTCTCGGTGCTGGCTGCCAACACGGGTGGCGGCGAGACCCCGGGCACCGGCAATGAAGGCACGAACGCGGGCAATGGGTCGAACGGTGGCACCACCACCGCCGGCACCGGCGCGAAGGGCCTGGCGCAGACCGGTTCGGACGGCGTTGCCGGCCTGACCGCAGCGGCCATGCTCGTGCTGCTGGCGGGTGCGGGCCTCATGCTCGCCCGCCGCCGTGCAGGCGCCCACTCGTAAGAGTTCGGGAGCCACGGGCCGTCTTGGTTGCAGAGTCGCTCTGCACCAGGACGGCCCTTTCACGAAGCTAGACAGGGAGTCATGGTAGGCATGTTTCGGCAGAATTCGATCGCCCGAATCGCATCAGCAATGGTCACGGCCGCGGTCGTCGCGGGATCGCTGCTCTTCGGCGCAGGCACCGCACACGCCGAGGTGCCGGACTCCGGTACCGCTCAGAGCACTCCGGTGCTCGAAGCGACACTGACCCTGACCCCGAACGAACAGGTCAGTGCCACGGTCACCGGTGCCGGATTCCCAACGGTGGATCCCGCCGCAGCCGACGGCACCGCCACTGTCACGGTCGCGCTGGTCGAGCAGGGAGCTGACCTCGCCGCGCTCGCGTCGTCCCCTGCCACGGTGTCGGTCGGTGTGGCCCCCGACGGATCCCTGCTGAGCGCCGGATCCGAGATCCAGCGCCCGGCGTCGGAGTTCGACGCCGCGAAGCGCTATGAATTCGTTGCGTGGCCCTCGTCCGTCGCCCCCTCGCAGGACGTGGTGCTCGCGCGCGTCGACGCCACGATCGACTGGCAGGCACTCTTCCCCGCGCCGGCAGAAGCCGTCGCTCCGGAAGTCGACGACACTTCCGTGGCATCCGAAGCACCTGCCCCGTCCACCGCGCCCGCGCCCCTCGTGGACACCCCCGCTGCGCTGGCCGCGGGATCCTCGGTGCTCTCCGCCGACGTGCGCGAGTTCGCCGAGGATCGCATCGAAGTGAACGTCTCGGGAACCGGGTTCGAGCACGTCAAGGCGCTGCCCGGGCAGACCGTGCCGCATGTCTATCTCGCGCTCGTGCCGAAGGGCATCGATCTCGCGACGGTCGGTCAGGGCGGCGCCTTCCCCAACATCTCGGTCGATGTGCAGCTCAACGGCACGATCAGCAGCGGGAGCACGCCGCTGACCGACTCTCTCCAGAACCTCGATCGCACCACGTCCTACGAGGTCATCTCCTGGCCGTCGCGCTCGAACCCGACGGAGGCGAACCTTTACGCCCGCACCGACGCGGTCATCGATTGGAGCGTGCTGAGCCCGGAGCCCGAAGGACCGGCGCTGCAGGTCGACGTGAGCGAAATCCCGGGAACGGGCATCGAGGTCGACGTGACCGGATCGGGTTTCGAGGACGTCAAGGCGCTTCCCGGGCAGACGACGCCGCACGTGTACCTCGCCCTCATTCCGAAGGGCACCGACCTCGCAGATGTCGGGCAGGGCGGCAGTTTCCCGAACGTGTCCGTCGAAATCGCACGTGACGGGACGTTCCCCGCGTCGACGCTCGAACAATCCTCTGGTTCCCTAGACCGCACCAAGTCCTACGAGGTCATCTCCTGGCCGTCGCGTTCCAATCCCACTGAGGCGACCCTGTATGTCCGGGCGGACGCGGTGATCGACTGGGATGCGCTGTTCCCCGAGGACGTCGTGGCGCTCTCGGCGAAGATCACGGAGGCGTCGAAGACGACCGGCCTGTCCGTGAAGATCGAGGCGTCGAATCTGCCCGCCGACACGGTCGGCAGCACCGTGACAGTGGCGTTCGTCGAGCGCGGTCGCGCGGTCACCTCGAGCGCCGACATCGCGGCATCCTGGACCCGCACCGTCACGGCCGAACGCACGATTGCCGTGTCCTCGAATGTCGTGCCCTCGCGGCTCGACCGCACCAAGACCTACGACGTGCGCCTGTTCCGCGGCACCGAGGCCACTCAGGCCGTGGCCCAGCAACTGGCCGCGACCCCGGTGCCGGTGACGGAGAAGCAGTGGGAGCAGGTCTTCGGGCCGCGCTCGACCGCGACCGTCACCGTGCCGAAGATCGCGGTCGTGCCCTCCGGCTTGAGCGTCGACGTGCGCGCGACGAAGCTGCCGAGCACGCTGATCTACGTCGCGATCATCGAGCGCGGCACCGAGTCGGAGCTCACCCAGGACGGCGGCTACGCCGCCTTCCTGTACCAGCCGAAGGTCGAGCACGGCGCCGGCAACTTCAACTTCGTGGTGCCCAAGACGGCGCTCGACCGGAAGAAGTCCTACGAGGTGCTGATCTGGCAGTCGCACAGCAACCCGGACGCCTCGACGATCTACGGGCGCGCCGATCTGAAGATCACCGACGCGCAGTGGGACGCACTCCAGGGAACCGTGCCGGAGAAGCCGACGGACCCGGTGGCACCGGCTCCGGCGCCCACGGGGTCCGCTGCCCCCGGCTCGCTCACCTGGGGCATCTCCTCGGGGTTCGCCGACTACACCACCAACCCGAGCCGGGCCGGCGGCAAGTCGGGCGGCAAGATCATCACGAGCGGCGTCGGCGGCGGTACGGGCGGTTACCTGTTCCCGCAGGCCGCCGGTGGTGCCTGGGACGCAACGACCCAGACTGGCTCCGTGCAGTACTCCGGGGTGGTGACGTTCACCGCGCACAAGGGCCTCATGAACGAGACCTTCTCGAATCCTCTGATCACGGTGTCGAGCGCCACGCAGGGCTCGATCTCGGTCTCGGGGCGCTCCTTCCCGCTCGACCTCGGATCGGCCAGTAAGTCGGTCGGCCCGAATGGCGAGGTCACCTGGTCGGGTGTGCCGGTCGCGGGTGCGATCAGCGGCGGCGACGGGTCGAGCGGTGGATCGCTCGCGGTCGACCCGCTGAGCTTCACCGTGGGCAGCGTGAGCCAGGTGTCCTTCGGTGCAACCGCGGTGGGTGGGGACGACAAGCCCAAGCGCATCGCGAAGGCCACGGCACCCGCGTTCTCCGGCATCACCGTGCTGACCGACGCCGAGAAGATCACGCCGGGTGGTCGGATCGAGCTCGAGGCGCCGGGGTTCGAGGCCAGCGACGAGGGCGTGCTCGTGGTGCTCTACGGCGCCGACGGATCCGGTCCCATCGTGCTGGACGAGGAGGCGAAGGCCAACGCCCGCGGGCTGGTCAGCTGGTCGGGGACGCTGCCGAAGGATCTCACCGGGATCCACACCATCACCTTCCAGGGCAGCATCGACGTGGGGGCGAACATCGACATCCTCGATGAGGAGACCACGAAGAAGGCGGCCGCGGAGAAGCGCGCGAAGCTCGAGACGGTGCAGGAAGCGCAGTCTGCGGGGATCGCCGCACCCGTTGCGGTCAGCGGAGGTATGGCAACCTGGGAGTGGTGGGCCGGCGCGGGCGGACTCGTCGCGATCGCCGCGTGTATGACACTGCTGGTGATCCGGCAGCGCAACCTCGCTCCGTAGCCCGGCGCGACCGCCGACCCCGCCGATCCGCACCCCACATCACCACGCCACAGGAGGCACCCGCCGTGAACGTCACCCCCATCCGCCGATCGACCGCGCTGCTCGGCGGAGCGATGCTCGCCTCGGCGCTCGTGCTCGTTCCCGCGGCGGCCCAGGCGATCGCGCCCGCGTCGCTGCCCGCGACCCCGGAGGTCGCCGAGGACGCACCGGCTGCGTGCACGGTGACCGGCGGCACGCTCAGCTGGGGGGTGAAGGAGAGCTTCCGCTCCTACATCAGCGGCAGCATCGCCAACGGATCGTGGGAGGCGACCGAGGGCGCCACGTACGAGACTCCGGCGTTCACGTGGAGCGGCGGCACCGGGAGCATCGATCCCGAGACCGGCACCGGCACCGTGTCGTTCGTCGGCACGACGCACTTCACCGGCCACGACGGGGTGCTCGACCTCACTTTCGCGAACCCGACGCTCGAGTTCGAGGGCGACGGCACGGCGACCCTGCTGCTCGACGCGCGGAGCACCGACGCGACCGGCGCCGTCACGATCGACACCGCGCAGGAGTGGGTCGGCGACGTCGAGGCGCCGGCGACCCTGCCCGTGACCGGGACGGCGCTCGACGTCGAGGACATGGCGACCTCGCTCACCAATAGTGGCGCGAAGGCTTTCGCCGGCTTCTACGAGGCCGGTGATGAGCTCGATCCGATCTCGATCGCGCTGATGTTCGAGAACTGCGATGTCTCAGCGGCACCGGTCGCGTCCGAGGAGGAGACGCCCGCTCCCGAGGTCGCAGAGACGACGGAGGCACCGGCGGCGCAGCAGGTGCCGTGGCTCCCGATCATCATCGGCGGCGTCGCGATCCTCGTGATCGGCGTGACCGCGGGCATGCTCGTGGCGGGCCGCAAGCGCCCCGCACGGTCGGGGGCCGCGGATCCCGCTGCTCCGGTGACACAGGACACCCCGCCGACGCCGCCCCAGGCGTAGTCGCAGGCCGCGCTCCCGGGGTCCGGGCCCCGGGGCATCGCGGGACCAGGCCCCCGGTGTCCTTCGCCAGGCGAGGCGCACTGAAGCAGGGATCTGCGTTCCCGCTGACCGGATCGTCCGAATCCCTCAGCGGGAACGCCGATCTCTGCTTGAGCACGGGCTTCCGAGGGCCGAGTGCCCCGAGGGTCGCACTCCAGGAAGCGTCAGCCGCGCAGGGGCACGACGAATCCGCGCCCCGTCACCGGGTGCGGGATGATCTCCACCGGGGTGCGATAGACGTCGCTCACGATCTCCGCGGTGAGCACCTGCTCGGGGCATCGCAGGCCGCGATGGCTCCCTCGCGGAGGAGCGCGATCCGGTCGGCGTACGCTGCCGCCAGGTTCAGGTCGTGCAGCACGACCAGCACGGCGTCGCCGGCTCGTGCGCGATCCCGAGCCAGGCTCAGCACCGACTCCTGATGCCCAAGGTCGAGGGCCGCGGTCGGCTCATCGAGCATCAGCACGCCGGTGCGGCCGGCCATGACCCGGGCGAACGCGGCGCGGGCCCGCTCGCCGCCCGACAGCGATGGCACGCGCCGACTCCCGAGGTGCGAGATGTCGGCGGCCGCGATCGCCTCGGAGATCGCGGCATTGTCCTCGTCTTCGAGCGGGGTGCGACGCCACGGCGCGCGGCCCATCTCCACCACCTGGTGCACGGTGAACGGGAACAGCAGCTGGTTGTCCTGCAGCAGCACGCTGCGGCGGCGCGAGAGGTCGCCGAGTGACCAGTCCGAGATCCGACGATCGCCGAAGCGGACCTCCCCGGAGTCGGGGGAGACGTCACCCGACAGCAGACTGAGCAGCGTCGACTTGCCCGCGCCATTCGGGCCGAGGAGCGCCAGCACCTCGCCCGCCCGTACCTCGAGCGACACCGCATCGAGCAGCACGCGACCGCCGCGAGACAGGGTGACCGAGTCGGCTGCGCAGACGGTCTCGCCGATCGGCGTCCGCTGCGGCAGCGCGATGTGCCGGGCCGCGGCCATCAGCCCCACCCCCCGGCCCGCTTGCGCGTTCGACGCAGCAGCCAGAAGAAGAAGGGGCCGCCGACGAGCGCCGTGAGCATGCCGATGGGCATATCGGCCATCGGCACGATCGTGCGCGCCCCGAGATCCGCGAGGGTGAGGAGCAGCGCTCCGCCGAGCGCCGATGCGGTGACGAGGGGGAGGTGGGCCGGGCCGAGGATCATACGCATGAGGTGCGGGATCACGAGCCCGACGAACGCGATGATTCCCGCGAAGGCCACGGCAGCGCCGGTGAGCAGCGCCACGATGAAGATCATGCCGATCCGGAGCGCCTCGACGTTCACGCCGAGGTGACGCGCGTTGCGCTCGCCGAGCGAGAGGAGGTCGAGCTTCCGGGCGACGGCGTAGGCGACGATCAGCCCGATCGCGATGACGGGAGCGACGATCAGCACCTGCGACCAGCGGCTGCCCGCCAGGCTGCCCAGCTGCCAGAAGACGATCTGCTCGCGGGACTGGGTGTCGCCCAGGAAGGTCAGCAGCGCGATGGCGGCGCCGGCGATCGCGTTGACCGCGATGCCGGTGAGCACGAGGGTGACCACCTCCGTCTTGCCCTCGGCCCGGCTCATCGCGTAGACGATGAGGGTCGCGGCGAGGCCGGCGACGAAGGCGAAGACCGCGGTCGTCCACTCGCCGAAGACGGTCAGCCCGAAGACGATCGCGAGTCCGGCACCCACGGCCGCGCCGGAGGAGATGCCGATGACTCCGGGCTCCGCGAGGGGGTTACCGAAGATCGCCTGCATGATGAGGCCCGCGACGGCGAGCCCCGCGCCCACGAGCGCGGCCATGGCCACGCGCGGGAACCGGATCGCCCACAGCGTCTGATCACCCGTCGGGTGCGTCGGCAGCGGGAGCCAGTCGATGCCCACCCGATGCAGCAGCGACCCCAGTACCTCCTGGGGCGGGATCCCGAGCTGCCCGGTACCGGCCGAGACGAGAACCGACACGAGGAGCGCCACCGCGAGCACCACGAACAGGATGGTCTTCGTGGCCGTGTGGCGTGACGCCGTGGCCGGGTGGGAAGGATTCATGCGCTCTCAGTACTGCTTTCTGTGCCGCGTCGCGGACGGGTGCGGGCGGCGGATCTGCGCGACCGGAAGTCCGGATTCATCTTACCTTCATGCGGTTAGGCTAAGTTGGGTGATCGTCTGATGAAAGGGCGTGACTGGATATGGGCAGGGCTCGCATACGCACCGCCGCCGTGGTGGCACTCGTCGGGATCCTCGGCTTCGGACTCGTCGGCTGCCAGACGGGATCCGCGGCGACCTCCGGCACCGCCGCGGCCGAGTCGGTCGAGCTGCCGCCGCTGAGCGACGTCACGCCGCTGGAGGATCCGACGGCGTACGAAGGCCCCACCACCGCGCTCATCGGCGGTCCGAGCATCCCGCCGCTCGCGGAGGCGCCCGAGGCGACGCTGCCGACCACGGTGATTTCGAAGGATCAGGCCGGCGACACCGAGATCACGGTGGAGGACACCTCCCGGGTGCTGGCGCTCTCGCTGAGCGGCACGCTGGGCGAGCTCGTGTACGCCTTCGGCTTGAGCGACCACCTCGTGGGTCGCGACGTCTCGACGAACTTCGCGGGGGCGGAGGATCTGCCGATCATCACGCGCGACGGCCACTCGATCGACGCCGAGGCCGTGCTCGCCCTCAACCCGAGCCTCATCATCACCGATGGCAGCATCGGGCCGACCGACGTGGTGCTGCAGCTGCGCGACGCCGGGATCCCGGTCGTGACGGTGGATCGCGCCGTCGACGCCGAGTCGAGCTTCGTGACGGCGCAGCAGGTCGCCGACGCGCTCGGCGTGGGCGACGCCGCCCCCGAGCTGATCGCCGGGCTCGACGCGGCGATCGTCGCCAAGGAGGCCGAGGTGCAGCAGCTCCTGCCGGCCGACGAATCGAAGCTGCCGCGGGTGGCGTTCCTCTACGTGCGCGGCACGGCCGGCATCTTCTACCTCTTCGGGGAGGGCAGCGGCACGGACAGCCTGATCCGTTCGATCGGCGCGGTCGACGTGGCCGAGGAGATCGGCTGGGTCGGTGAAAAGCCGATGACCGAGGAAGCCTTGATCGCGATGGATCCCGACATCATCCTCGTGATGACGAAGGGGCTCGAGAGCGCGGGCGGGGTCGATGGCCTGCTGCAGGCGCAGCCGAGCATCGCGCTCACGGCGGCCGGCCAGCACCGTCGGATCATCGACGTGGACGACACCGTGCTGTTCGCCGGGGGCACCCGGATCCCCGATGTGATCGACGGGCTCGCCCGCGCCGTCTACGCCCCGGACTCGCTCTGAGCCGGCTCCTCACCGCGCTCGCAGGAGCACCGCGGTACGCTAGTGCTGAGAGTGCCGATGTGCCGTGCGCTCGGCGAATGATCATGTGGGTTCCGAGGAGTTGAGTGTGGCGCAGAAGACCGAAGGCGCTCGGACGCCCGTGCGGAGCGGTTTGCACCTGCCCGAGGATCGCTTCGATCGGGTGACTCGCAGCGGCAGAGTCGGTGCCCATCGGATCACGGCCCGCCCTCGGCACGTCTGGCAGTACCTGGTCGGTGCGCTGCTGGGCTTCGCCCTGCTCACGACGATCGGGATCCTCGCGGTGCAGAGTATCGGGAGCGCAGGCAAGCTCCCCATCGTGGGCAGCCCCGAGGCGACGTCCGCGCCCGCCACGAAGGTGCCTGCCGAGCTCGACCCGACGGCGACCGTCGCGGTGCTGAACGGCAGCCCGACGAACAATCTCGCCGCGGCGCTCGACACGATCATCACGCAGGAGCAGTGGGGGCAGATCCTCTTCTCAGGCAGTGCCGCCACGTCCGACGTGCAGATCTCCGCCGTGTTCTACATGGATCCGGCCGATGAGGCCGCGGCGGCGGGCCTGGCCGCCAAGCTCGGCGGCATCTCGACCTACGTGACGCAGGACTACGCGAGCTACCAAGCGCGACTCGTCGTGCTGCTCGGCGCCGACTACGCGGGGCCCGGGATCGCCGAAGCCGAGGCGCTGACGTCGGGAACGACCGCCACGGAGGAGCCCGCCACGGATCCCGAGACCGGGTACACCATCGACCCGGCGACCGGTCAGCTCATTGACCCCGCGACCGGCTTCCTCATCGATCCCGCCTCGGGGCTGCCGATCGACCCCGCCACGGGCCTGCCGGTTCAGTAGGCACCGTCTCGTTCGGGCGCGGCGTCCGCCCCTCGCGAACACGCGTCGCTCACCGCTGCGGATCGAGGCTGTGGGTTGGGCGGGAGTGCCGAACGCCGCTTGCACTCACCGGGTGTGAGTGCCAAGATTGTGTTAGCAGTCGATTCGACTGAGTGCTAAGAATCCGCGTCGTTGCGACTGCCACCGGCGCGGAAGTCCCATCACGAGAACGTCCGAGAGAGGCGAATTACATGGCAAAGATCATTGCGTTTGATGAAGAAGCACGTCGTGGGCTCGAGCGGGGCCTGAACACCCTCGCCGACGCCGTGAAGGTGACGCTCGGCCCGCGCGGTCGCAACGTCGTCCTCGAGAAGAAGTGGGGCGCCCCCACGATCACCAACGACGGCGTCTCCATCGCCAAGGAGATCGAGCTCGACGACCCCTTCGAGAAGATCGGCGCAGAGCTGGTCAAGGAGGTCGCCAAGAAGACCGATGACGTCGCAGGCGACGGCACCACCACCGCGACCGTGCTGGCACAGGCGCTCGTGCGCGAGGGCCTCCGCAACGTGGCCGCGGGCAGCGATCCCATCGCGATCAAGAAGGGCATCGAGGCCGCCGTGGCAGCCGTCACCGCCAAGCTTCTCGCAAACGCCAAGGAGATCGAGACCACCGACCAGATCGCGGCGACCGCCTCGATCTCGGCGGCAGACGAGCAGATCGGCGCGCTCATCGCCGAGGCCATCGACAAGGTCGGCAAGGAGGGCGTCGTCACCGTCGAGGAGTCGAACACCTTCGGCACCGAGCTCGAGCTGACCGAGGGCATGCGCTTCGACAAGGGCTACCTGTCGGCGTACTTCGTCACCGACGCCGACCGCCAGGAGGTCGTCTTCGAGGAGCCCTACATCCTCATCGTCAACAGCAAGGTCTCGAACATCAAGGACCTGCTCTCGGTCGTCGACCCGGTGATCCAGTCGGGCAAGCAGCTCCTCATCATCGCCGAGGACGTCGAGGGCGAAGCACTCGCGACCCTCGTGCTCAACAAGATCCGCGGCATTTTCAAGTCGGCAGCCGTCAAGGCTCCGGGCTTCGGCGATCGCCGCAAGGCCATGCTCCAGGACATCGCGATCCTCACCGGCGGCCAGGTCATCTCGGAAGAGGTCGGCCTGAAGCTCGAGAACGCGACGCTCGACATGCTCGGCACCGCGCGCAAGGTCATCATCACCAAGGATGAGACCACCATCGTGCAGGGTGCGGGCGACGAGGAGGCCATCGCCGGCCGCGTCACCCAGATCCGTCGCGAGATCGAGAACACCGACAGCGACTACGATCGCGAGAAGCTGCAGGAGCGCCTCGCGAAGCTCGCCGGTGGCGTCGCCGTCATCAAGGCGGGTGCCGCGACCGAGGTCGAGCTCAAGGAGCGCAAGCACCGTATCGAGGACGCCGTGCGCAACGCCAAGGCTGCCGTGGAAGAGGGCGTGCTGCCCGGTGGTGGCGTCGCGCTGATCCAGGCGGGCCAGGAGGCCTTCGCCGGCCTCGAGCTCTCCGGGGACGTCGCCGTGGGCGCGAAGATCGTGCAGACCGCCATCGAGGCGCCGCTGCGTCAGATCGCACTCAACGCGGGCCTCGAGCCCGGCGTGGTCGTCGCTCAGGTCGCGAGCCTGCCGATCGGACACGGCCTCAACGCCGCGACCGGTGAGTACGGCGACCTGGTCGCCCAGGGGATCCTCGATCCCGCGAAGGTGACCCGTTCGGCGCTGCAGAACGCGGCCTCGATCGCCGGTCTCTTCCTCACCACCGAGGTCGTCGTCGCCGACAAGCCCGAGCCCGCCGCTCCGGCTGCCGGTGACCCGGGTGCCGGGATGGACTTCTAAGCACTCCCTGAAAACGGGGGTCGTGCCTGCGGGTGCGGCCCCCGTTTTGTGTGTGTCCCGGGGGTGCGCGTGCGCTCGTGCAGAGGTCTGAGTTCGGGCGGAGGCCTGCGCTCGTGCAGAGATCCGCGTTCCGGCTGAGGGATTCGAGGCATCCGGTCAGCGGGATTGCAGATCTCTGTATCTGTGCCCGTTGGTAGTAGGACGGCTCAGTCGTTCGCGGGGCCCGTGCTGCCGGGCAGGTCGACGCGGAAGGTCGCACCGCCCCCGGGGGTCTCGTGCACACTGACGGATCCGCCGTGGGCGTCCACGATCGATTTCACGATCGCGAGCCCGAGCCCCGAGCCGCCGGTCTCCCGGTTGCGGGAGGTGTCGGCGCGCCAGAACCGGCCGAAGATCTTCTCGCGCAGCTGCTCCGGGATCCCCTCGCCGTGATCGATGATCTCGAAGCGCGACATCGCCGGCCGGCCTTCCTCGCTCGGCACGGTGGAGACCGCGATCTCGATCGGGCTGCCGTCGGGGGTGTGCCGCATCGCGTTGCCGATGAGGTTCGTCATGAGCTGCCGCACCTTGTGCTCGTCGCCGAGCACGGTGGGCGACGCGGGATCCTCGATCGCGGTGACGACACGGTCGGAGGCCTGCGCGCGGGCGTCGAGCACGGCGTCCTGCGCCAGTCGGTTGAGTTCCAGCGTGGTGAGCTGCAGCGGTCGGCGCTCGTCCAGACGGGCGAGCGCGAGGAGGTCCTCGACGAGCGAGGTCATGCGGATCGCCTCTTTTTCGATGCGCTCCATCGCCTGCCGAACCTGCTCGTCGTCCTGCAGCGCTCCCATGCGGTAGAGCTCGGCGTAGCCGCGGACGGACACGAGGGGCGTGCGCAGTTCGTGGCTGGCATCGCCGATGAACCGGCGCATGCGCTCGATCGTGCGCTCGCGATCCTCCAGTGACCCGTCGAGCCGGTCGAGCATGACGTTCAGCGACTCGCCCAGGTGCCCGACCTCGGTGTGCGGGTTCGCGACCATGATGCGCTTCGAGTAGTCGCCGCGGGCGATCTCGAGCGCCGTCTTCTCGACCTCGGCGAGCGGGAGGAACGTGGCGGTCACGAGCAGCCGGGTGAGCGCGGCGCCGAGCAGGATGACGGCGATCCCGAACCCGGTGAAGATGATGACGTACTGGGCGACGACCTCGTTGATGTTGGCGGTCGAGGCGGCGATGAGCAGGGTGCCCGGGGGCTTGTCGGTGATCGTGATCGGGATCACGATCGCGCGCCACTCGACCCCCTCCGCGTTGCGCAGCGTGGTGATCTGGTTCTGCGCCTGGGCGAGCTGATCGCCGGTGAGGTTGGGCACCACGGGCAGCGAGGCGCTGCTGTGCCCGCGCGTGTTGTCGACCTGCAGATTGCCCTCGGAATCGAGGAGGGCGACGTAGTACTTCTGGTCGGCGTAGATGATGTCGTCGCGGTTGAGCGCGTTCGTCGACGCTCCGGGTGCGAGGGCGAGCGTCGGATCGCTGTAGAGCTGGGCGAGCGCCGTCGTCTGATTGTTGATCAGCATGGGGCGGAGCACGGAGAGCGTGCCGACTCCGGCGACGATGAGGCCCAAGAAGAGGATGAACACGGTCACCCCGGTGATCTTGGCCCGCAGCGAGACCTCGGCCCAGCGCTCCCCGTAGCTCTGCCGCGCCACCCTACTTCGTTTCGGTCTTCAGCATGTACCCGAAGCCGCGCTTGGTCTGGATGAGCGACTCCTCGGTCAGCGGATCGAGCTTGCGGCGGAGGTAGGAGATGTAGGACTCGACGATGCCGGCGTCCCCGTTGAAGTCGTACTCCCAGACGTGATCCAGGATCTGCGCCTTCGACAGCACGCGGTTGGCGTTCTGCATGAGGTAGCGCAGCAGCTTGAACTCGGTGGGGGAGAGCTCGACCGAGGTGCCCTCGACGTTGACCTCGTGGGTGTCCTGATCCATGGTGATCGGGCCGATGCTGAGCACCGAGTCCTCGTCCTCCTGGATCGTGCGGCGGAGCACCGCCTTGATCCGGGCGATGATCTCGTCCAGGCTGAACGGCTTCGTGACGTAGTCGTCGCCGCCGACCGTGAGGCCCTCGACCTTGTCCTCGGTGTCGTCCTTCGCCGTGAGGAAGATGATGGGGGCGGTGTAGCCGGCCGAGCGCAGGCGCTTCGTGACGCTGAACCCGTTCATGTCGGGCAGCATCACATCGAGCACGATGAGGTCGGGTTCCTCTTCGAGCACGGCGGAGATGGTCTGCGCGCCGTTGCCGACCGCGCGGACGCCGAAGCCGGCGAAGCGGAGGCTGGTGCTGAGCAGTTCGCGGATGCTGGGCTCGTCGTCCACGATAAGGATCCGGGGGCCCTTGTGCTGAGTAGTCATGGATTCAGTCTCTGACCGTTTGCTATGAACTCGCTGGAAGCGCGTGCGATTGCGGCGACGCGGCATCGAAGGCGTCGGCGTCGAGGATCGTGTACGCGTAGCCCTGCTCGGCGAGGAAACGCTGCCGGTTCTGCGCGAAGTCCTGGTCCACGGTGTCGCGGGCGATGAGCGTATAGAAGGACGCAGTAGCGCCATTGGACTTCGGCCGCAGCAGCCGCCCGAGTCGCTGCGCCTCCTCCTGCCGCGAGCCGAAGGATCCCGAGATCTGGATCGCGACGGAGGCGTCGGGGAGGTCGACGGAGAAGTTCGCGACCTTCGACACGACGAGGATCCGCTCCTCGCCCGTCCGGAATGCGTTGAACAGCTCCTCCCGCTCGTCGACGGGCGTCTGCCCCGTGATCAGGGGCGACCCGAGGGCCTCCGCCATCGACTCGAGCTGGTCGATGTACTGGCCGATCACGAGCACGCTCTCGCCCGGGTGCCGGTCGATGATCCGTCTCGCGAGGGGTTGCTTCTGCTCCGTGCTCGACGCGATGCGGTAGCGATCCTGATCCTCGGCCACGGCGTAGTCGAGCCGCTCGCTCTCACTCAGATCGATGCGCACCTCAAAGCACTCGGCCGGCGCGATGAACCCCTGCGCCTCGATGTCCTTCCACGCCGCGTCGTAGCGCTTCGGCCCGATGAGGCTGAAGACGTCGCCCTCGCGACCGTCCTCGCGCACGAGGGTGGCGGTGAGGCCGAGGCGGCGGCGGGCCTGGAGCTCCGCGGTCAGCTTGAAGACCGGGGCTGGCAGCAGGTGCACCTCGTCGTAGACGATGACCCCCCAGTCCTGGGCGTCGAGGAGCGAGAGGTGCGCGTACTCGCCCTTCCGGCGGCTCGTCAGGATCTGGTAGGTGGCGATCGTGACCGCCTTCACCTCCTTGACCTGCCCGGAGTACTCGCCGATGTCGTCGGGGGTCAGGGTGGTGCGCCGCAGCAGCTCGTCCCGCCACTGGCGGGCCGACACGGCGTTCGTCACGAGGATCAGCGTCTTCGCGCCGACCTCGGCCATCGCCGCGGCCCCCACGATCGTCTTGCCGGCACCGCAGGGCAGCACCACGACGCCCGATCCGCCGCGCTCGAACGCCTCGACGGCGCGGGCCTGGTAGTCGCGCAGCGCCCAACCGTCCTGCACCAGCTCGATGTCGTACGGCTCACCGGGGGTGTACCCCGCCAGGTCCTCCGCGGGCCACCCGCGGGCCACGAGCTGCTGCTTGAGCTCGCCGCGGGCCCAGGCCTCGACCGGGTAGCGATGCTCATCGATCCGATTGCCGAGGAGCGGGGCGACCTTCTTCGCGCTGGTCACTTCGCGCAGGGTCGCGGCGTCGTCGGAGCGCAGCACGAGCTGGCTGTCGCGGTTGCCCGGCTCGAGCCGCTCGATGGTGAGCCGGCCGTACCGGCGCATCGTGTCCTCGATCTCTCGAGCGACGCCTGTCGGCACGGGGAACTTCGCGTACTGGTTCAGCGTGGTGAGGATCTCGTCGGCCGTGTGCCCGGCGGCGCGCGCGTTCCAGAGGCCCAGGCGGGTGACCCGGTAGGTGTGGATGTGCTCCGGAGCTCGCTCGAGCTCCGCGAAGACCGCAAGCGCGTGGCGGGCGTCCTCCGCGTCGGGGTGCGCGACCTCGAGGAGGACGGTGTGGTCGCTCTGCACGATCAGGGGGCCGAGAGTCATAGCGAATCAGTTTACCGGGTCGGGATCAGATCGTCTCGACCGCGGTGATCGTGCTCACGGGGAGCGTGCGCTCCATCCCGGCCGCGGCATCGGTCGCGCGCAGGCGCCCTCCGCTGAGCGAAACGGGGAGCAGCGTGAAGACGTGGACCTGCCCGCGCGCCTCCGCAGTGACGCGCACGGTGCCGCGCTCCCGGATCGCGAGCTCCAGGAGGCGTGTGAAATCGCCCGTGCCCGGTTCCGAGCGCGCGGCGAGGAAGACCCGGTCCACGAGGGTCGCGAGCTCCGGCGCGAGGGCACCGGAGTCGACGGGCCCCGATGGCCCGTCGAGGCGCGGTATAGGTCGCGTCTCGAGGCGCGCACTCGCGAGCGACGCCGGATACCGGGCGTCGGTGAGCGCCGCGATGACGTGCTCGGGGCGGAGCCGCGAGTACAGCACACCGCGGTTCGAGGTGCTGAGGGTGAACTGCACGTGCTGCAGGCTGCGGTCGACGAGGATCGTCTGCCCGAGCTCCGGGCGCGACACCGTGACCCTCGTGCGGCCCTCATCTCCGAGGTGATCGGCCACCACGATCGTGCCGACCCGGTCGGCGAGCGAGGTGAGGAGATAGTCGAGCGGTTGCGGCATGCCGGTGAGCGAGAGCCTCGTGAATGCCGCCCGTGCCGACTCCACGGTCGCGCCGCGCTCGATCGCGTCGGCGAGCGAGGCCTCCGTGACCCGGCGCGTGGTGGCGACGCCGACGTGCTCGGGGCGGGAGAGCGCGGCGATCTCCGCTTCGTCCTCGGGGGCGAGCGGGCCCGGGACCACCAGACTGAGATCGGGTTGCACGTAGATGCCGGATGCGATGGCGGGCAGGTCCCGCGCGAGCACCGCGCGGGCCGCTGCAGCGTCCCCGTCGAGCAGAGCCCGCGCGGGATCGCTGAGGGCCCCCTCGACGGTGAGGCCGAGGTGCTCTGCCGAGCGTGCGAACTCGGCGGCCGCGGCGAGCTCGGCCGCTGGGAGCAGCGGGAACCGGTGGGGCAGCAGCTCGACCGCCTCGGTGAGGTGCGCCGGCGTCGCGTCCAGCGCACCGCGCACGGGTGCGGGCATCTTCGCGAGGGCCGCTTCGGCCAGGGCGACCCACCGATCGCCGTACGATGCGGCGAGCCAGTCGGAGGCGCCGGGCGCGGCGAGCAGCAGTTGGCTGGCCTTGGAGGCCGTGATGAGCCCGGCCCGCTCGAGCGCGCGCAGCGCGAACGAGGCGTCGGCGAACTCGACGCTCGACGATTCGGCGATGAGCCGGATCGTGGCGACCGCGATCGAGCCGTTGCGGTTCAGCCGGCCCGGGCGCTCGAGCACCAGTCGGAGGATCTCGGCGGCCTGGCCGACCGCGGTCACGGCGGAGGCGTACCAGACGCTCGTATCGTGGACGGGGTCACCCTCGAGCTCCGGAACGGGGCCGAGGTTCGACGGGTCGATCTCCACTCCTGCAGTCGCGAGGCCGCTCCGGATCGCCTCGGTCACCTCGGGGAGCGCGGCGGGCCGACCGTCGTCGGTGCCGACGAGCCCGAGGCGCGTCAGCTCATCGACGAGGGCGGGGTCGACCGACTCGGGGTCGGCATCCGCGAGGCGGAGCAGCGCGGCGAGCCGGGTGGTGTCGAGCGGGGCCAGGATGCGCTGCACGGCGTCCGCGCGGAGCAGCTCGGAGGCGAGTCCGATCGGATCCGACACGCCGGCTGCGGCCTGCGGGCGACGCTGCAGGACCAGTGCGGACAGCGTTTCGCGGTCCATCCCCGCGATCGCGGAGGCGAGGGCCAGCGTTCCGCTCATGTGCGTGATCCCGCCTACCTCTGGGTGCTCGCGCGGAACTCGCGACGTCTGCGCCGCTGGCTGAGGATCAGCAGAATGATGAGCAGGACGAAGCCGATCGGCAGCCCGATCAGCGAGATCCCGTAGACGATGGGCCACAGCCCGTCCGCCATTGCCTCGCGGTCGTTCATGCCGACGATCAGCGTCACGAAGAACGACAGCAGTGCGATCGCGATGATCGACAGCGACGCGAAGGCGAGGATCCGCTCAAGCAGCGTCGGGGAGTTGGGTTCGGAGGACATCCTTTTCATTTTATCGGGTGCTGGGCCGCGTGGGGAGAGAGGAACAAACGGTAGACTCGTCTGGATACGCGAATGCACGGGCTCACGAAGGTGAAGTGAGTGCTGGAGCACGAGAGTTCGCCGAGATGGAGAGGGACGAGGCATGCCGAACGGCAAGGTCAGGTTCTACGACGAAGATAAGGGCTTTGGGTTCATCCAGGGCGACGATGGGCAGCAGGTGTACCTGCACGCCTCCGTCGTGCCCGCCGACGCCGATGTGCAGACCGGCACGCGGCTGGAGTACAGCGTCGCCGATGGTCGCAAGGGGCCGCAGGCGCTGTCGGTGCGGGTGCTCGATACCCCGCGACTCGCGAAGCGGACCCGGAAGTCGGCGGACGAGATGTCGATCATCATCGAGGATCTCGTGAAGCTTCTCGACGGGCTCGGCGAGCGGTTGAAGCACGGGCAGTACCCAGAACGTGCGCAGTCGCGGAACGTGGCGACAATGCTGCGCCGAGTCGCGGACGATTTCGATGTCTGACCTGTCGCCGCAGGACGGCGCCGAGGAGGATCCGTCCGCGGCCGCCGAGAGTGGCGTCGCAGAGGTCGACGCGGTTCCACCCGCGGCGGATCCCGTGCTGCTCGACGCGCGCGAACAGGCTCGCACCGCGCTCCTCGACATCACCGATGCGCAGTCGATCGGTGTGCCCGACGGGCACGAGGTGCACGAGGAACACGTGCTGACGCTGTTCTTCGAGTGCCGTCTGCCCGGGTACCCCGGGTGGCGCTGGGCGGCGACGCTGGCGCGTGTGGACGAGGAATCGCCCGTGAACGTGCTCGAGGTCGAACTGCTGCCCGGGGCCGGAGCGGTCATCGCGCCGGAGTGGGTGCCGTGGTCGGAGCGACTCGCGCAGTATCGCGAAGCCCAGACGAAGCACGCCGCCGACGAGGCCGCCGCCGCGGAGGCAGCGGCGCTCGAGCTGCACGACGACGATGAGGACGACGACGCCGAGCACGACCTGCTCGACAACGACTACAGCGACTTCGACGACGAGATCGACGGCGTCGACGTCGATGCGGCCGGTGGTGACGTGGCCGATGATGACTCGGACGATGACGCCGACGAGTTCGAGGACGCAGACCTCGATGACACCGACGATGATCCCGAAATCGGGGACGACTCGGACGATGATGACACCGACGATGACGACGACTCGGACGAAGACGACGTCGACGAGAACGAGGACGACTCCGACGAGTAGCCGGAGTCGCCCGGGCGTTACGCGCTCAGGCGCTCGAGCACGTAGTCGATGGACTGCGTGAGTGCGCGGACGTCATCGGGATCGATGGCCGTGAAGGTCGCGACGCGGAGCTGATTGCGGCCGAGCTTGCGGTAGGGCTCGGTGTCGACGACGCCGTTCTCGCGCAGCGCCGCCGAGATGGCGGAAGCGTCGATCGAGTCGTCGAAGTCGATGGTGACGACGACCTGTGAGCGGTGATCCGGATTCGTGACGAACGGAGTCGCGACCGAGGTGCGCTCCGCCCAGTCGTAGAGCACCCCCGAGGACTCCGCGGTGCGCGCGGCCGCCCACGACAGGCCGCCGTTCCCGTTGATCCAGCGCACCTGCTCGTCCATCAGCGCCAGCGTCGCGAGTGCGGGGGTATTGAGGGTCTGATCCTTCCGCGAGTTCTCGATCGCGCCCGCCAGGTTGAGGGTCTCGGGAATGTACCGGTCGGACGCCGTGACGCGCTCGATGCGCTCGATGGCCGCGGGGGAGACCAGCGCGAACCAGAGCCCGCCGTCCGAGGCGAAGTTCTTCTGCGGGGAGAAGTAGTAGACATCGACCTCGGAGGCGTCGAAGTCGATCCCGCCCGCACCGCTCGTGGCGTCGACGACCGTGAGCGCGCCGGCATCGCCGGCGACGCGCCGCACATCGGTCATGACTCCGGTGGAGGTCTCGTTGTGCGGATAGGCGTAGACATCGACGCCGGCGACGGCCTCGCTCGCCGAGCGCGAGCCCGGATCAGCGGCGCGAACGTCGGGGGCCTCCAGGAACGGCGCGGCGGCCGAGGCCTTGGCGAACTTCGCGCCGAACTCGCCGAAGGTGAGGTGCTGGCTCCGGCACTCGATGAGCGAGTGCACTGCGGAGTCCCAGAACGTCGTGGCACCGCCGTTGGCGAGCAGGATCTCGTAGCCCTCTGGGGCCCGGAACAGTTCGGCGAGGCCGGCGCGCACGCTGCCCACCAAACGCTTCACCGGAGCCTGACGGTGCGAGGTGCCGAGCACACCGGGCTGCAGGGTCGCGAGGAAGTCGAGCTGCTCGTTCCTCACCTTCGACGGGCCGCAGCCGAATCGTCCGTCGGCGGGCAAGAGGGCAGCGGGAATGGTGATGTCGGCCATGGCGTTTATTCTATCGATCGCGTGCGCAACGGGTGACCGCGGAGCCAGACGTTCCGCTCCGCGACATCCTGCGCTGAAGCGCAAAGCGCATGCTCTAGGCTGGGGACAGCACACGACCGGGAGGCGGCGATGACGGATCTGATCGATACGACGGAGATGTATCTTCGAACGATTCTGGAGCTCGAAGAGGAAGGGATCGTGCCGCTGCGCGCCCGGATCTCCGAGCGGCTGAGTCACTCGGGTCCGACCGTATCCCAGACCGTCGGACGGATGGAGCGGGACGGCCTCGTGATCGTCACCGACGACCGTCGTCTCGAGCTCACGCCCGAGGGGCGCACCAAAGCGGTCAACGTGATGCGCAAGCACCGGCTCGCCGAGCGGTTGCTCGCCGACGTCATCGGGCTCGAGTGGGAGTACGTGCACGAGGAGGCCTGCCGCTGGGAGCACGTCATGAGCGAGCGCGTCGAGCGCAAGCTCCTCGACATCCTCCACCACCCGACCGAGTCACCGTACGGCAATCCGATCCCGGGCCTCGAAGAGCTGGGGTCGCGCATGGCGGGCTCCTTCCAGTCGGGTGTGGTCGGGGTCGGTGAGCTGCTGATCGAGGCGGATCGTACGGTCACCGCGCGGATCCGGCGCCTCGCCGAGCCGGCGCAGGTGGATCCCGAACTGCTGGGGCAGCTCGCCGCAGCCGGGGTGAAGCCCGGTAACACGGCGGCCTTCACTCGGCGCGGCGACTACGTCCGGATCGAGGCCGAGGGGCAGCCGGAGGCGATCGATCTGCCGATCGAGATCGCTGCGCACATCTTCGTCTCGCCGTAACGACGAGGCTCGGCGGAGTCGATACCGGACCGAGCATTCACTCACCCAGGTACACCCGAGGAGTTCACCGTTGACACTGCCCACGCCTGAAGCTCATCTGCGCGCCGTCGCAGCGATCGTCGAACACCGGAGCGCCGGGGAGTCGGAGTTCCTGCAGTCGGTGCACGAGGTCCTCGACACGCTCACCCCGGTGCTCTCGGAGCACCCGGACTTCATCGAAGCGGGGATCCTCGACCGCCTCGTGGAGCCCGAGCGCCAGGTCATCTTCCGGGTGCCGTGGACGGACGATGAGAATCGCGTTCGTGTGAACCGCGGCTTCCGCGTGCAGTTCAACTCGGCGCTCGGGCCGTTCAAGGGCGGGCTCCGCTTCCACCCGAGCGTGAACCTGTCGGTCATCAAGTTCCTGGGCTTCGAGCAGATCTTCAAGAATGCGCTCACCTCGCAGCGCATCGGCGCGGGCAAGGGCGGATCCGACTTCGATCCGAGCGGCAAGAGCGACGCAGAGGTGATGCGGTTCTGCCAGAGCTTCATGATGGAGCTCGTGCATCACATCGGCGAGCACCAGGACGTGCCCGCCGGAGACATCGGCGTCGGCGCGCGTGAGATCGGCTACCTGTTCGGTCAGTACCGGCGGATCACGCAGCGCTACGAAGCGGGAGTGCTGACCGGCAAGGGTGTGAGCTGGGGCGGCGCGGAGGTGCGCACCGAGGCGACCGGGTACGGTGCGGTGTTCTTCGTCGACGAGATGCTGCGACGCGCGGGGCACGGCCTCGAGGGGCGACGCGTTGTGGTCTCCGGATCCGGCAACGTGGCGACCTACGCGATCGAGAAGGTGCACCAGCTCGGCGGACGCGCGGTGTCGGCGTCCGACTCCAGCGGCTACATCGTCGACGAGGCAGGGATCGACCTCGAGCTGCTGAAGCAGATCAAAGAGGTGGAGCGCGCGCGGATCTCGGAGTACGCGGCGCGACGCTCGGGATCGCACTTCGTCGCGGGCGGCTCGGTCTGGGACGTGCAGGGAGACGTCGCACTGCCGTGCGCCACGCAGAACGAACTGCACGAGGCCGACGCGCGCAAGCTGATCGCGGGCGGCGTGGTCGCGGTGGCGGAGGGCGCGAACATGCCCACGACCCCGGACGCGGTGGAGGCCTTCCAACAGGCGGGCGTGCTCTTCGCGCCCGGCAAGGCGGCGAACGCCGGCGGTGTCGCGACCTCGGCCCTCGAGATGAGCCAGAACGCGGCGCGGTCGCGCTGGGATCGTGAGAAGAGCGAGTCCCGCCTGCACGACATCATGCGCGACGTGCACGAGTCGACCTATGAGGCGTCCGAGCGCTACGGACGCCCGGGCGACTACGTGCTGGGCGCCAATTCGGCGGCCTTCGTGACGGTGGCGCAGGCGATGCTCGAGCAGGGTGTCATCTAATTCGACGTCGAGAGATCCAAACCTTCAACCAACGTTGAAAGTTGTTGAATTTCCGCCTGTTTCAGGGTGATCGTGACCTGAGCGTGACATTCTCGTGATCTTCGGTTACCCTTGAACGGTCGCGGCTCACACGGGCCGTTCTTCTTGATATTCCAGAGAACGAAAACGTAAGGCAGATTATTCTCGTGACTCAGATCCTTAGCACCGAAGTTGTGGTTTCGGCTCGCTCCTCGAAGCCCGCCTCGGTGAAGGCGAAGCGCTTTGCCCAGATGGCCGGCGCAGCAGCGCTCAGCCTCGGCATGGTGGGCACGTTCGCGCTCCCCGCCTACGCCACCACCCCCGACTCCTCGGATGTTCCCGACGGCTTCAAGACCTCGCAGAGCATCCAGACCGCCGAGTACTCCGCTGAGGGCTCGGTCGTCGCCGCCGTCGAGGGCAGCGAAGACTCCGCGGTCGCCGCTGAGGCTGCTGCCGAGGCGAAGGCTGCAGAGGACGCGAAGGCCGCTGCCGAGGCGCAGCAGGCCCAGGCAGCCACGACGTCGGCCGCCCACTCGGGCGTCGACATCCCCGCCGGCTCCGGCGGCGCGGGCATCGCCAACGCAGCGCTCGCGCAGCTCGGCGTGAACCAGGATTGCACCGCCCTCGTCGAGAAGTCGCTCCGCGCGGTCGGGATCCCCGCCGGTGACCTCGGCACCCAGGTCGGCGAGTACACCGCCCTCGGCGGATACATCGTCACCGACGGCGCCTATGCTCCCGGCGACATCCTGGTCTTCCCCGGCCAGCACGTCGGCGTCTACATCGGCAACGGCCAGGCGGTCCACGGCGGCTGGGGTGGCACCACCCGCATCGGCCCGATCGCTCCCGGTGGCGAGAGCGGTCTGACGGTCGTTCGCTTCGGCTAAGCGGCTCAGTTTTACAACACCCGGCTCGTTCGCGAGCCGGGTGTTGTGCTGTGTGGGGTGTGCCGACTGCGAGCGGTCACGACTGGCGGGGGTCACTCATGTCGGAGATCTCAATGCACGAGGAGGCATTCGGGGCTTTTCATCCGTCATGGGTGAGATCTCCTGCGGGTGTGGCGGCTTCGAGGTGAGGCCGGTGGGCGCGGGTTCCGCGGACGTGGGTTCGGCGAACGTGCCCTGATAGACTCGGTCACTGGTGTCATCGTCCGAGTTGATGCCGATATCTGCCTTGGTAGCTCAGTGGATAGAGCACTTCTCTCCTAAAGAAGGTGTCGGAGGTTCGATTCCTCTCCAGGGCACAGAACTCAGGGAAATGCCGATTTCTCGGCATTTCGTTTTGTGCCCCGAGGCCGTCTCGGCCTCGGTTGTGCTCAGGGAAATGCCGATTTCTCGGCATTTCGTTTTGTGCCCCGAGGCCGTCTCGGCCTCGGTTGTGCTCAGGGAAATGCCGATTTCTCGGCATTTCGTTTTGTGCCCCGAGGCCGTCTCGGCCTCGGTTGTGCTCAGGGAAATGCCGATTTCTCGGCTTTTCGTTTTGTGCTCCGAGGCCGTCTCGGCCTCGGTTGAATGTCCCGCCCCCCGCAACCAGGTTGACCTGCGCCGCAGAAGGTGGTCGACTGAGGCGTTGGCAATGAGAGTGGGGTCGCCGCATGCGACGGAACAGTAGTACACGCACATCGGCACCATCCGACGCGGGATCCGGGTCGGGCACGATCCCGCCCCTCTTGGCGACCGCGGGCCGGCTCAACCCGTTCACGTTCGGGCTCCTCGGGGCGCTCGGCGTGCTCGTCGCGCTCCTCATCGGTTCCATGGTGCACCAGCTCGCGACGGTGCTGGTCTATGTCGGCGTCGCACTCTTCCTCTCGCTGGGGCTCGACCCGATCGTCTCCTTCATCGAGAAGAAACTCCCGCGGGCCGCTGCCGTCACCATCGTGGTGGTGGTCGTCATCCTTGCCTTCGCCGGCGTCGTGCTGGCCATCGTGCCGATCCTGATCGAGCAAGTGCGCAAGCTCATCGAGAGCGCCCCCAAGATGGTCGAGGACATCATGGCGAGCGACTTCTACACGCAGCTCACCGATCAGTTCGGCTCGAACTTCGAGGAAGCCGCCAAGGGAGTCCTCACCTTCCTGCAGGATCCCGGCAACATCGGTCAGATCGGCGGCGGGCTGGTCGCCGTCGGCGCGGGCATCGCGGGCGGCATCACGGGTATCACCATCGTGCTGATCCTCACCCTGTACTTCATGGCGTCGCTCCGCGGTATGAAGCGCCTCGCGACCCGCTTCGTCCCCGCTTACCAGCGTCCGCGCTTCAGCGAACTGCTCGAGGATGTCTCGGGCGCCGTCGGCCGGTACGTGATCGGTCAGGTCAGCCTCGCACTCATCAATGGCATCCTCAGCCTCATCTTCCTCAGTATCATCGGAGCACCGCTCCCTGCGCTGCTCGCGCTGATCGCGTTCATCGGCTCGCTGATTCCGCTCGTCGGTACCCTCACCGGCTCGATCATCATCTCGCTCACGTGCCTCATCGAATCGCCGACCACCGCGCTCATCGCGGCGATCTACTACCTCGTCTACATGCAGATCGAGGCCTACGTGATCAGCCCGCGGATCATGAGCCGCGCGGTCGCGGTGCCCGGCGCGATCGTCGTCATCGCGGCGGTCGGTGGTGGCGCGCTGGGCGGGATCCTCGGCGCGCTGGTCGCGATCCCGGTTGCGGCGAGTGTGATCATCATCGTGCAGAAGGTCGTGTTCCCCGCACAGGACCGGAAGACCGAGGCGCCCGCCGAAGCGGCGCCGCCAGCCGCGTAGCGCGCGGCGATGTCGGTCCGCCGCGCCGCTCAGCTCGTGCTGCTCAGCTCGCGCCGAGCGGCGGATCCACGAGCAGCCCGACGCGGTCCGCGAGAAACGACTCCAGTGTGGGTGCGCCGTCGAGGCTGGCCCCCGGCCGCCAGCGGACCCGCAGGGCCCCCTCGCTGATCCCGACGGGACCGTCGGCGTCGTACGGACCGGCCTCAGCGACAAGCGGGGTCGGGATCGGGATGGGCACCGCGTCGTAGTTCACGGCCGTGCCGATCGGGTAGCCCCCGCGAAGCGCCGCGGCCGCGATCTCGCGCCGCTCCTCCCGGGAGACCGACTGGTACCCCGGGCGCCCCCGTTCCGCCGAGCGGGTCGCGTGCCCCGCCGCGTAGAGGTTCCCCTCGGTGTCGAGGAGCAGCGAGCCGAGTCTCCACACCTCACCGATCGGGCGCATGGTCGCGGGGCGGGTGCGCAGAAACGCCTTGCGGGGCGCGACGTACTCGGCGAGGGCCTCGGTCGGTACGTCAGCTCCGCGCAGTCGGGCGACCGCGGCGCGGCAGGCCGCGCGCGGCCCGTCCTCGGCGCCGAGGGCGTGCGGCTCGCCCCCGGTGCCGGATCCCGATCCCTGTCCCGTCGTCACCCGGTCAGTGTACCCAGCGCCGCCCGCGAGGCTCCGGAGGCGCTCGGGCCGGGGCCCGCCCGGCGCGTACACTGGCCGTGTGATGGCAGATACGGCGGTGGAATCGTTCGAGATCGAGCGGAAGTACGAGGTCGACCCCACGACCCCGCTTCCCGGGGCTGACGCGTTCGTGCGCGCCGGGTTCGCGGCGTCGGCACCGGTGGTCCACCATCTGCACGCCACCTATTTCGACACCCCGGGAGCGGACCTCGCCCGGAACCGGCTCGCCCTGCGCCGTCGCGTCGGCGGCAAGGACGCCGGCTGGCACCTCAAGCAGAAGGGCGCCGACGGCGCGCGCGAGCTGCTGTGGCCTGCCGCCGAGTCCATGCCCGAGGAGGTGATCGCCGAGGTCCGATCCCGGATCGGCGACGCGGTGACCGCACTCGCGCCCCTGGCCGAGCTGCGCACCGAGCGCACGGTGGTGGTGCTGCGGGACGACTCCGGCCGCGAACTGGTCGAGCTCGCAGACGACCGCGTGCGCGCGCTGGATCACCGGACCGGGCTCCACCGCGCGTGGCGCGAGTGGGAGGCCGAGGTGCTCGGCGAGGGCACCGGAGCGGTGCTCGCTCGAGTCGAACCGGTGCTGCGTGCGGCCGGGGCGGTGCCGTCGCCGAGCCCCGCGAAGATCGCGCGCGCGACTGGACAGCTCGTCGTCGCGGCTGAACGCTCTGGAGGGTCGCCTGAGGAGCTCGAAGCGCTGCGCGCGCTCGACGCGGCCGACCAGGAGGCTGCGCGTAGGCTGGTGCCATGAGTGCACAGCGCAGCGACGGCCGCAAGCCGTCTGGGGACCGGGGTGGTGAGCGGCCCTCCGCGGCCGCGCGACGGAAGCAGATCATCGTCGGCCTGGTGATGGGCGCCATCGTCGGGGTGGTGATCAGCGCGATCTCGCAGTTCTGGCTGTGGCTGCCCGCCGGGCTGGCGCTGGGGCTCGCGGTGGGCGTCATCATGAAGCCACCGAGCGAGTAGGGTCCGCTTCGGACGGAATCCGGTGCGCGGGGCGAGGATCCCGGATCCAGGATCCCGACCCCTGAGCCGCGAGTCGGTAACGACTCGACCGCGTCGCTGCCCGAATGTCATCGGCGTTGACATTTCCGTTTACATGGCGCCTCGAATGTGCGAAGATCGAAGCGACCCCACAGACGAGGACGCCATGGAACCCACCATTTTCGAAACCCACCGGCCCGCCGCGAAGATCATCGACGACTCGCTCCGCGACACCAAGCTGAGCTGCTTCTGGATTGACGACATCGCCGATTCGGTCGCACGGTACCCCGAGCTCGACGGCGACAAGCGCGTCGACGACGCGGTCGTGGGCGGCGGCTACGCCGGACTCTGGACCGCGATCAAGCTGAAGACGGAGCACCCCGAGCGTCGCGTGGTGCTCATCGAGGCGCAGCGGATCGGCTGGGCGGCGTCGGGCCGCAACGGCGGTTTCTGCGAGGCGAGCATCAGCCACGGCGAGCCCAACGCGGAGGCGCGCTGGCCCGAGGAGACCGGCACGCTGCGCCGGCTCGGGTACGAGAACCTCGATGCGATCGAGAAGTTCATCACCGAGCACGAGCTCGATGCCGACTTCGAGCGCAACGGGGCACTCTCGGTCGCGAATGAGGCCTACCAGGTCGAGTGGCTCGGGGAGAGCGAGGATCCGCACGTCGTGACCCTCGACGCGGCGGGGGCGCAGTCGCGCATCAACTCGCCCACGTTCCTCGGAGCCGACTTCTCGCCCTCGGAGAACGCGAACGTGCATCCGGCCAAGTTGGCCGCCGAACTGGCGCGGCACGCAGCCGAGATCGGCGTCGAGATCCACGAGCACTCGCCCGTGACCCGCCTCGACGGCTCGGCGGACGTGCCGATCCAGCTCACCACGGATCGCGGCACCGTCACCGCGGAGCGCGTCGCGCTGTGCACGAACGTGTTCCCATCGCTGCTCAAGCGCTACCGGTTCCACACGATCCCGGTCTACGACTACGTGCTGATGACCGAGCCGCTGACGGACGAGCAGCTCGCATCGATCGGGTGGGAGGGGCGCGAGGGCCTCTCCGATCTCGCGAATCAGTTCCACTACTCCCGGCTCACCAAGGACAACCGCATCCTCTGGGGCGGCTACGACGCGGTCTACCACACGGGTGGCCGCATCAAGCGCGAGTACGAGGACCGCATGGAGAGCCACCGCAAGCTGGCCAGCCACTTCTTCACAACGTTCCCGCAGCTCGCGGGCGTCAAGTTCACGCACCGCTGGGCCGGCGTCATCGACTCGAGCACCCGCTTCTGCGCGTTCTTCGGCCAGGCGCACGGCGGACGGGTCCAGTACGTCGCGGGGTTCACCGGCCTCGGCGTCGGCGCGACCCACTTCGCGGCGGACGTGATGGTGGACCGCTTCGAGGGCCGCGTCACCGAGCGCACCGAGCTCAAGATGGTCAAGGACATGCCGTTGCCCTTCCCGCCCGAGCCGGCCGCGAGCATCGGCGTCAACCTGTTCCGCTGGTCCTTCGACCGCGCGGACCACAACGGTGGCAAGCGCAACCTCTTCCTCAAGACCATGGACGCCGTCGGCTTCGGGTTCGACTCGTGAGCGAGCTGCTTCCTGAGGGGCGCAACGAACGGGTCGAGGGCACACGACTGCCGGTGGAGCTCGAGGCCGTGCCCGCCGAGGAGACCGTCGTGGGATCGCCGCGGCAGGGAGTCGCCGAGCTCGGGTCGATCGGCGGGGCCGAGGTCGGGATCTGGGAGCTGCGATCCGGGACCGTCACGGACACCGAGGTCGATGAGCTCTTTGTGGTGCTCTCGGGGGCGCGGTCGTCGAGTTCGTGGACGAGGATCGACGCGTCGAGGTCGGCCCGGGCGATGTGATGCGACTCGTCGCGGGATCCCGAACCCGGTGGATCGTCGAGGACCACATTCGCAAGGTCTACATCGCGGAGGCCTGATCCGGTCCCACCCACTTGAGTGTGAGCGATTCCTGGTGCAGAAACTCCCATTCCCACCAGAAATCGCTCACGCGAGGGGAGTCCCTGAGGGTCGCGAGCGGAGTGCCGCGGGGTCGCGCGAGGGGAGTGCCGCAGCGCCGCCCGGAGGGCACTAAGATAAGTGATCGGCCGCGCGCGATGCGCACGCTCGCGCCGCCGCACCGATCCCGAACGACAGAGGAGTCTCGATGGCCCTGCCCTGGAAGCTGCACGCGGACGGCACGACCGTCTCACCCGATGCCATCGTGCTTCCCGAGGAGCGCCTGAGCTGGCCCCGCACCATCGGGTTCGGCGCGCAGCACGTGGTCGCCATGTTCGGCGCCACCTTCCTCGTGCCGCTGCTCACGGGATTCAGCCCCACGGCGACCCTGTTCTTCTCGGGGCTCGGAACGCTACTGTTCCTCCTCATCACGGGCAACCGCCTGCCGAGCTACCTCGGCTCCTCGTTCGCGTTCATCGCCCCGATCATGGCGGCCAGTGCGGCCGGCCCCGAGGGCGACCTCGGTCGTGCCTCGTTCGGGATCCTGGCCATCGGCGTGCTCATGGCCATCGTCGGTATCGTGGTTCACCGCTTCGGCACGGGCTGGATCAACGCGCTCATGCCCCCGGTCGTCATGGGTGCCATCGTGGCCCTCATCGGCTTCAACCTCGCCCCGGCGGTGAAGAACAACTGGGACGCGACGGAGCGCTCGGGCATCGTGGCGCTCATCACGATCGCCGCCGTGGTCCTCATCACCGTGCTCTTCCGCGGGCTCATCGGCCGCCTGTCGATCGTGCTCGGCATGGTCGTCGGCTACGTCGCCGCGATCCCGCTCGGCGAGGTCAGCTTCGAGGAGTTCGAGCAGGCGCCGCTCTTCGGCCTCCCGGCGTTCCATGCCGTGGGCAACCCGTTCGCCGACCCCACGCTCTGGGGGTTGCTGCCCGCGTTCCTGCCGGTGGTGCTCGTGCTGATCGCCGAGAACGTCGGTCACGTCAAGAGCGTCGGTCTCATGGTCAACCGCGATCTCGACCCAGTCACCGGCCGTGCCCTCCTCGCCGACGGCGTCTCCACGATGCTCGCCGGCTTCGGCGGCGGATCCGGCACCACGACCTACGGCGAGAACATCGGCGTGATGGCCGCGACGCGCGTGTACTCGACCGCCGCGTACTGGGTGGCGGGCATCTTTGCGATCCTGCTCAGCTTCTCGCCCAAGATCGGAGCCCTCATCTTCTCGGTTCCCGCGGGTGTGCTCGCGGGCGTGACCGTGGCGCTGTACGGCCTCATCGGCCTGATCGGCGTGAAGATCTGGATGGACAACAAGGTCGACTTCTCGAAGCCGATCAATCAGTTCTCCGCGGCCATCCCGCTCATCGTGGGTATCGCCGACTTCACCCTGCAGTTCGGCTCCGTGGTCTTCAACGGCATCGCGCTCGGCACGATCTCCGCGGTCGTGGTCTACCACGTGATGCGCTCGCTCTCCCGCCTCCGCGGGGGCGAGATGGTCGTCGCGGATCCCGTCGTCACGGCGGGCCGCGAAACACCGCGCTGATTCCGGGGTTTCTCGGGCGCACCGCTTAGGGTGGCGGTGTGTGGAGTGTGGATCGGCGTAAGCGACCGGATGCCAAGGGTCGTGGCCAAAGCGATGCGAACAAGCCGGCAACCCGCACCGGCGATCCCGGTGCGGAGTCGAGTCGCGCCCAGCCGTTCGCGGACGGCTCCGTCGAGCACCCGCGGAGCGAGGGTGCGCTCGCGAAAGCGCCCGCACTCGAGGAGCCGCGCAGCGATGACGCGATCGCGGCCCAGCTGACCGGACCCGTCTCCCTCGTCGACAGCTACGCCGACGAGCACGCGGACTGGCGGCGCGAGCTCGCCGGCATCGGCGGTCGCAACCCGCTGCTCTACTTCGACGATCGCCCGGCGAACCGCATCGAGCTCTCCACGACCCACCCGGGTGGGCTCCCGCAGTTCATCACGGGCAACAAGATCCTCCTCTCCGCGCTGATCCGCGACGATCTCGCGCTCCGTCACGCGCGCGCGGCCGCGGGGCGCGTCACCGACAAGGCGATCGAGATGCGCACGGTGCGTGGGCTCGAGACCGTGAACCTCGGTGTCGGCATCGCGAAGTGGAGCTTCGAGGGTGAGGAGTTCTGCGCTCCGGTGCTGCTGCGCCCGCTCGCCATCCGGCGCTACGGCCGCGACTTCGAGCTGAAGCTCAAGCAGTTCCCGGTCGTGAACTCCGAGCTCATCCGCGTGCTGCGACAGCAGTTCGGGATCAGCCTCGACGCGCGCACGCTCATCGAGCTCTCGCAGTCCGAGGGCGTCTTCAAACCCCAGCCGGTCATCGATCGACTGCGGCAGATGGTCGTCGGCGTCCCCGGCTTCGTCGTGCAGCCGCGCCTCGTCGTCTCCTCGTTCCACAACGTCTCCCAGCAGATGGTCGCCGACGCGAAGGATCTGGACTCCCCGATCCTCGCGGCCGTCTGCGGCAGTGAGCCCGCGCGGCGCCAGCTCGAGGCGAACTACCGCCCGGTCAGCCCGACCCGACCCGACGATCGCGCCCCCGAGACGGACCGCTACCTCTACGACGCCGACGCCGAGCAGGACGACGTGCTGGCGCAGATCGATGCCGGTCACTCGATCGTCGTCCACACCCTGCCCGGCACGGGCGGCACGCAGACGGTCGTGAACGCACTCGGCAGCCTGGCGCGGTCGGGCAAGCGCGTGCTGGTGGTGTCGCCCCGGCGGGCCACGCTCGACGGCATCTCGCACCGCCTCGCGCGCGCCGGTCTGACGGGGCTCGCCGTCAACCCGCGCCGCCTGCGGCGCAATCTCGTCGAGTCGATCAGCCGCAACGAGAACGCGCGCCCCGAGCACCTCCGCGACGTCGACGAGGCGCTCGTCCGCCTGCGCGGTGTGCTGCTCGACTACCAGTCCGCGCTCTCCGAGTCGGACGCGCGCTTCGGTATCTCCCCGCTCGACGCGCTCCGCACCCTGACGCTCCTCGCGCTCAGCGACAACCCGCCGACCACCACGGTCCGCCTCGACGACCAGGCCCTCGGGCAGTTGACGCTCGACCGCACCTCCGTCGCCGAGGCGCTCACCGAGGTCGCCCGGCTGGGGCAGTTCCAGTACGGCCCCGAGGACTCCCCGTGGTACGGCGTGAACTTCACGAGCACCGAGGAGGCCCGCTCGGCGTACGGCCTCGCCGTGCAGCTCGCGGAGTCGCAGCTGCCGCGGCTCATCTCGATGGCCAACGAGGTCATCGGGCAGACCTCCATGCGCCCCTACGAGACGATCGCCGAGCTCGGGATCTTCCTGCGTCTGCTCATGGGGATCCGGGACACGCTCGACCGGTTCACCCCCGAGGTCTACGACCGCTCGCTCACCGAGGTCATCGCCGCCCACGCGCCTCGCGGTGGGGAGGACATGTCGTCGGCGAACAAGCGTCGCCTGCGCAAGCTCGCCCGCGAGTACGTGCGCCCCGGGGTGCACATCACCGACATGTACGCGCGCCTCGTGCAGATCCAGCAGCAGCGGGTGCTCTGGCAGCGCTACACCACCGTGGCCGGCACCCGGCCCGAGGTGCCGCTCGGGATCGCCGACGTGGTGGTCGCCTATCAGTCGGCCTACCAGGATCTCGACGAACTGGATCGGGTGCTCGGCGTCGTCGGCGACGCGGACCGCATGAAGAACCTGTCGCTCGGATCCCTCGCGGCCCGGGTCTCGGACCTCGCCCGCGAGTCGGAGGTGCTGCAGAACATCCAGGAGCGCACGACCATCGTCGAGCGCCTCCGCGCGTCGCACCTCGAACCGCTGCTCGACGATCTCTCGGCGCGACACGTGCCCGCCGGCGACGTGGCCGCGGAGCTCGAGCTCGCCTGGTGGCAGTCTGCGCTCGAGCGCATGCTGCAGACGAACCAGGCGCTCCTCAGCGCCAACACGAGTGTGATCGAGCGGCTCGAGGCCGACTTCCGACTCGTCGACGATGCGCACGCGGGTGCGAACGGCACGCTGCTCGCCTCGGCGCTCGCCGACGCCTGGCGGGTGTCGGTGCTCGACAACAAGCACGAGGCCCTCGCTCTGCGGGAGGCGCTCCGGAGCGGCTACGTCTCCGCCGGCGCTCTTGCGCACCACGCGCCGAATCTGCTGGGAGTGCTCGCCCCGGTGTGGACCATGTCGCCGTACGAGGTCGCCCAGCTGCCCGACACGATCCGCTTCGACACGGTGCTGCTCGTCGACGCCGGCGCCACGACACTGGTCGAGAACCTGGGCGCGATCCGTCGTGCCCGTCAGGTCGTCGCGTTCGGGGACACGATGACGCAGACGCCGTCGGCGTTCGAGATGTCGGTCGGCGCACCCAGCGACGAGGAGCCCGTCGACGCGGACGCGCTGCACGCCCGATCCGCCTTCGCGCAGCTCGGCGAGGTGCTGCCCACGCTCACCCTCACGCGCAGCTATCGCGCCGGCGGTGAGGATCTCACGAACCTCGTGAACTCGCGCTTCTACGACGGTGCGATCCAGTCCCTGCCCTGGGCCGGAAGCTTCCTCGGCCACTCGAGCCTCACTTACGAGTTCGTGCGCGGCGGCCAGGGGCTGCCGGACCAGCAGACGGGGGCCGTCGAGAGCACGGACGCCGAGGTCGATCGGGTCGTGCAGCTCGTGCTCGAGCACGCGAGCGACCGCAGCAGTGAGTCGCTGATGGTGATCACGGCGAGCGAGCGCCACGCGGTCCGCGTGTACCAGGCAGTGCTGCAGGCGTTCTCGAAGTTCCCGCAGTACCGCGAGTTCCTGCTCGGCGAGCGGGCGGAGCCGTTCGCGGTGCTGACGCTCGAGCAGGCGACGGCGCAGAGCCGCGACCGCGTCATCTTCTCGATCGGCTACGGGCGCACTCCGCACGGTCGTGTGCTGTCGAACTTCGGCTCGCTGGGCCAGCCGGGCGGCGAGCGACTGCTCGCGGTTGCCATGACCCGCGCTCGTCGTGCGATGACGATCGTGAGCTGCTTCAAGCCCGAAGACCTCGACACCGCTCGCATCAAGCACGGCGTCGTCGAGCTCGCGGAGCTGCTCGCGTTCGAGCACCCGGCGCCCGCGCCCCCGTCGCTGCCGGCCGAGCGCGATCCGATGCTCGGAGAGCTCGCGGATCGGCTCGAGTCTCTCGGACTCACCGTGGCCGTCGATTACCGTGGAGCGATCCCGATCGCGGCGTCCTTCGGTGAGCGGGCGATCGCCATCGACCTCGACCTCGGCGACGGCGGCGACAGTCTCCGCGACTCCCTCCGCCTGCGCCCCGCCGTGCTCCGTCGACTCGGATGGCACTACCACCGGGTGCAGAGCTTCGACCTGTTCGCGGATCCCGATGAGGTCGCGCGCCGGATCGCACGCATTCTCGGGGTCGAGTTCGCCGACGAGTCGGCTGACGCGGAGACGATCGCGCGATGACGGAGCGCCCGGCGCGCACCCCGCGGCGGGCGACACGACCCGCTCCGGAGGGGGTCGACCCCGCACCGTCGGAGCACACGCTCGGGTCCGCTGCCTCGGAGGATCGCCCCGAGTCGTGGGGCGACGGCCGAGGCGGGCGTCGTGCGGGCCAGAGCGAGACGGACGAGCAGCTGCGCCGCGACCGGCCCCCCCACTGGGGGTAGCAGGGGTGACTCGATCAGCGGGTGGTCGCGGTGTGTTGACGGCAGCGGGTCCGTGTCCGGCGTCGGTGATGCGACTCTGACGTCACCCAGCAGCAGAGATCTGCATTCCTGCTGAGCGATTCGGTCGATCCTGTCAGCACGAACGCAGATCTCTGCACCAGTGCGCGTCAGCACCGTGCGGAGCCGTGTGCGGCCACGCGCCGCACTCCGAGCTGGACCGCGCGCGACGAGCGCGGCGGGCTAGGAGCTCGACGAGCTCGAGCCGGATCCCGACCCGCTGGATCCGGAGCTGCTCGATCCCGAGCCGCTGGATCCGGAGCCGCTCGATCCCGAGCCGCTCGATCCGGACCCCGAGGATCCGCTCCCGCCGGACGCCGCCCGCGAGTCGGTGCGGTAGAAGCCGGACCCGTTGAACGTCACGCCGAGCGAACCGAAGACCTTGCGCAGCGTGCCGCCGCACTCGGGGCACGCGGTGAGCGCGTCGTCCGAGAACGACTGGTAGATGTCGAAGGCGTGGCCGCAGTCGGCGCAGCGGTAAGCGTAGGTAGGCACGAGTATCGAGTTTAGCCTGGGCCGGTGGGGAAACGCCGGATCCCCGCCGAGGTCACCGCGCCGGTCACGGGAACGTCGTGGGCGTCGGATGGGACGCGGGGCAGGATCTCGTTCTCGTGCACCACGGCGAAGACCGGCGGGCGGGGGGCCAGCGTCGCGAGCGCGCGGTCGAAGTACCCGAGTCCCCACCCCATCCGTGTGCCGGAGACATCGACGGCGCTCGCCGGGATGAGCAGGAGGTCCGCGCCCGCGAGCGCCTCCGCGGGGAGCCTCGGGCCGATCGGTTCCGCCAGCCCGTGCAGGCCGGGGGCGGTGCCCGCGTCGCCGAGGCGGGCCCAGGCGAGTCGGTACTCGCTCAGCGCAACGGGAAGCAGCACGTCGACGTTGTGATCCCGGGCCCACGCGATGAACCCGGTTGTGTCGGGTTCCCCCGGCGTCGGCAGGTAGCAGGACACCACGCGGGCGTCGAGATCCTCGACCAGTGCGACGAGCTGGGCGGTGAGGCGATCGCGATCGATCTCGCGGTGCGCCGCGTCCTGTGCGGCGCGCGCGTTCCGGCTCCGTCGTACCGCGGCCCGAATGCGGCGCTTCTCGTCCGCCGGCGACTCCGTCATGATGCCCACACTACGCGCTGCTGCGGGAAGGCTTGGAGCGCCCATCCGCGGATACTAGGCTAACGGGCATGACGGAAACTCAGCGCGTGTCCGGCCGGCCAGTGACGAAAGCCGTGATTCCGGCGGCGGGGCTCGGCACCCGATTCCTCCCGGCGACGAAGGCGATGCCGAAGGAGATGCTGCCGATCGTCGACAAGCCCGCGATCCAGTACGTCGTCGAGGAGGCCGCGTCGGCGGGGCTCGACGACGTGCTCATCATCACCGGGCGCAACAAGGACAATCTCCTGAACCACTTCGACAGTGTGCCGGAGCTGGAGTACACGCTCGAGCGCAAAGGCGACGAGGGCAAGCTCGAGAAGGTGCACGAGTCGAGCGAGCTCGCCGAGGTCCACTTCCTGCGTCAGGGGCAGCCGCTCGGACTGGGCCACGCCGTCGGGCGCGCCCGCAGGCACGTCGGCTACGAGTCCTTCGCCGTGCTGCTGGGCGACGACCTGATCGACACCCGCGATCCGCTGCTCGACCGGATGGTCGCCGAGCACGATGCGCGCGGTGCCACCGTGATCGCGCTGATGGAGGTGCCGCAGTCCTCGATCCACTTGTACGGCTGCGCCGCCGTCGAGAGCACGGACGACCCCGATGTCGTGCGGGTCACGGGGCTGGTGGAGAAGCCCAGCGCCGCCGAGGCCCCCTCGAACCTCGCCGTGATCGGCCGCTACGTGCTGCGCCCCGAGATCTTCGACGTCATCGACGCGCTCCCACCGGGTCGCGGCGGCGAGATCCAGCTCACCGATGCGCTCAACCACCTCGCCGAGGGCAAGGGGGAGGGCCCCGTGTACGGTGTGATCTTCCGCGGTCGCCGGTACGACACGGGCGACCGCGCCGACTGGATCAAGGCGAACGTGCTGCTCGGGGTCGACCACGAGGAGCTCGGCGAGGAGATCACCGAGTGGGTGCTCGACTTCGCGGATCAGCTGCGCGCGCGGGGCACCGGCGCCTGACCCGTGGCACCCCTCGGCCGCTCCATCGACGACCCGGGCCTCTTGGTCTCGGGGCCCGTCGCGCTCCGCGTGATCCACGCGGTGGATGCGGAACCCCTGCGCGGGCTTCTCGCATCGAACCGGCCGTGGCTCCAGCAGTGGGAGGCCACCCATCCCTCCGGGCGGGGGATCACCCCCGGGAGCGTCTCGATGCGGCCGACGGTCCGGATCCTGCGCCGACAGCTGCGCGCCGGAAGCGGGATTCCGATGGTGATCACCTACCGCGGCGAGGTTGTGGGGCAGCTCAGCGTCTCCGAGGTGAGCGGGGGCGCGCTGCAGTCTGCGCAGATCGGCTACTGGGTCTCGGAGCACGTCGCCGGGCGGGGGATCACCCCCGTGGCAGTCGCGCTCGCCATCGACCACCTGTTCTGGGGTGTCGGTCTGCACCGCGTCGAGATCTGCATCAGACCCGAGAACGCGGCCTCGCTGCGGGTGGTCGAAAAGCTGCAGATGCGGTACGAGGGGCGCCGGCAGGGGTACATCCACATCGACGGCGCCTGGCGTGACCACGACTGCTTCGCGGTGACGCGTGAGGACGCACCCGACGGTGTGCTGCGGAGGATCACCGCGTAGCTCGGGTTGCTCCCGCAGCTCGGGTTGCTTCCGGTGCTCGCGCACCTCGGCGCGGCGGGAGGCGGAGCGCAGCGGATGACCGTACAGTGAACGACATGACTGGCGGACTCGGGGGCGGCGTGATCTTCGTCGTCGCCGCGCTGCTCTGGATCGCCGTGCTGGTCCCCGCCTGGGTGCGCCGGCGGGAGTTCCGGGCCGCCGAGCGCAACGCGCTCCGGCTGCAGCGCACGCTCCGAGTGCTCGCGGAGACGAGCGAGGTGCCGCAGGAGGTGCGGCTCGAGGCCACCGCCAAGCAGGCGCTCGCGCACGAGAAGCTGCTCCGCACCGCCCAGCGTCGCCAGGAGGCCGAGCGCGACGCCGAGTTGGCAGAGGCGCGCGCCGAGCAGGTGCGCGCCGAGATCCGGGCCCAGCAGATTCGTCGAAAGCAGGCAGCAGTGCATCGATCCGCGAGACTCCGTCGTCCCCTCGTGCGCCGGGTGCGCGGGATCGCGTTCCTCGGGACCGTCGTCGGGCTGCTCGGCGCGCTCGTCGGCACCGGGCTCGCGATCGCCGGAAGCGGGACCGCGATGCTCGTGTGGTCGGCGGCGCTCTTCGCCGCGGCGCTCGGCGGCCTCGTGCTGCTCGCCCCCGGGCGCGCCCGCATGCACAGCATTCCCGCCGAGCGCATCGCCGATGCGCCGACCGCGCAGGTGCACGCGCCCGAAGCCGACCAGCCCCTGGGCGAGACGGACGAGTCCGCGGCGGCGCATCAGGCGGCTCAGCGCGCTGCGGCCGACCGGATCGCCCGGGCACGCGCCCTGGCCCGCGCTCGGGCCGAAGCGCCGGGCGCATCGTCGCGGGTCAATCAGCCGGACTCGATGCTGCTCCGCGAGTCGGGAGCGGACCGGAGCGCAGGTGCCGGAGCCGGTGCAAGTGCCGGTGCCTCCGCCCGCGCGGCGGCGTCGCCGGAACGGCCCGCGGCTGCTGCGGCTGCGCAGACCCCGGATCCCGTTGCGGCCACGACACCTGCGGCGCCGCGGAAGGCACCGCAGTCGCGCGTCGACGCCGAGCGGATCGCGGCGCGCCAGCGCCTCAGCCAGATGGGTCGCGTGGGCGACACCACCGACGGCATGCCGGATCTCGACGCGGTGCTCCGGCGCCGCCGAAACGTCGGATAGCGCGCTCGGGCTGACCCCACACGTTCTGCCGAGGGCGCGACGGGCCGATCCTGTGACCTGATTTCGTGCGGGCGGTGCTTGCCTGATAGTGTGGAACGCCGTAAGGGTCTGTGGCGCAGTTGGTAGCGCGTCTCGTTCGCAATGAGAAGGTCAGGGGTTCGATTCCCCTCAGATCCACCAGGTTCACGAATTCCGTCCCACGGGGCCGATCCCGCACGCACTACACTGTGCTGGTGTCCCTCGCATTGTGGCTGTCCCTGCTGACGGCATCCGCGGTCATCAGCCTCACGCCGGGCGCCGGCGCCATCAACACGATGTCGAACGCGCTCACGGTCGGGTGGCGGCGCTCCATCTGGGGTGTGCTCGGCCAGCAGCTCGCGCTCCTCGTCCACATCGTGATCGTGGCGGCGGGGGTCGGGGTGCTCGTCGCGGGATCGCCGCTCCTCTTCAACGCGATCCGCACCATCGGCGCCGCGTATCTCGTCTACCTCGGCGTGCGCCTGATCCTCGCGAAGCCCGCGCTCGAGACCGACGATTCCCTTGCAGCGGCTCGAAGCGGGGAGAGTGCGTGGTCGATCCTGCGCCGCGGATTCTGGGTGAACCTGCTGAACCCGAAGGCGATCGTCTTCTTCTTGGCGTTCATCCCGCAGTTCATTCGCGTCAATGAACCTCTCCTGCCGCAGTACCTCGTCCTCACGCTCACGGTCGTGAGTGTCGACGTGGCGGTCATGTGGTTCTTCTTCGCGGCGGCCGCGAAGCCGTTCCGGCGGTACGTCGCTACCGTGCGCGGCCAGCGGATCCTGAACTCGGTGTTCGGGGCGCTCTTCATCGTGGTCGCGGGTCTGCTCCTGCTCATGCACTAGGGGCAGCGCGCCGCGCTAGACGATGCCGCTCGGATCCTCGAGCAGACGGGCGACCGAGGTCGGGATCGGGATCCCGGCGCGCAGGTCCGGCGCCGCCTCCGCGGAGACCGCAGGCGCTCCGAGCCGCACGACCCCCGCCCACGCGTCGCCGCAGCGGTCGGGCTCCTCGTCCTCCGGCCAGCCGTCCGAGACGCGCAGCGACCACTGGTCGAGCGGCATCTCGAGCAGCATGGTCGCCGCCATCTCCTTCCGGAGCGAGGGGCGAACCTCCGACGAGCGGCCCGGGATCAGGCGGTCGGAGAGGCGTGCGAGCAGGCGTTCGGTCCGATCCGCGCCGACCACCGAGAAGGTGCCGAAGACCATCGCGCTCCGGTAGAGCACCGACGACTCGAACGTGCTGCGGGCGACGACGAGGCCCGTGAGCTTGGTGATGGCGACCGACGCCGGCTGGTCGACGAGGTGGCGCATCCAGCGCGACCCCGTCGAGCCGTGGATGACGAGGCGTCCGTCGAGCACGGCGAAGGCCGTGGGGAAGATGCGCGGGCCGTCGGGGGAGGTGTAGGCGACGTGCGCCAGGCTCGTGCTTGCGCAGAGGTCCGCGAAGGCGGCCTCATCGCGGCTCATCTTCTCGGGCATGCGCTGCGAGACGAGGGTGGGCAGGGGTGCTGGCATGGTCGGCCTCTCGGGTGAAACGCGGTGGCGTGCGCTCGGGGTCCCGTCACCGCACGGATCGATACGGCCACAGTAAGCTGCTCAGAGGCAGGTGGGAAAGTCCGAATCTCGCCACATGGACCAGACCAATTCGAGAAGGGGTGTCGGATGGACGACTTTCCGCAACTGGCGGTCGACCGGCAGCTGTCACGCCCGCTCGTCGACCAGCTGACGACGTCGCTGCGGGAGTCGATCCTGACGGGAGCGATGCGCCCAGGTGACGCGCTCCCGGCGTCGCGGGCCCTCGCCGCCACGCTCGCGCTGTCGCGCTCCGTCGTCGTCGCCGCCTACGAGCGGCTCGTCGGTGAGGGGTATCTCGAGAGCCGGCAGGGCGCCGGGACCCGCGTGGTCGGAGAACTCCCGGACTGGGGGCTCGAGCGCGCGGGTGCAGGTGCATCGCTCGAGCGGGCACCGGCGCTCGCTGCCCCGGCGCTCCCGCAGGTGGACGGCCTGCCGACCGTTCTCGGTGCGGGTGGCGGTGCACCCCCGATCGATCTGCTGCCCGGGCGTCCGTTCGTCGCCGCTCAGCCGCCGCGGGAGTGGGTGCGTGCCCTCTCCCGGGCGGCCCGGGCACCGTGGCGCTCGGACGCCCCGGAGGCATCGGGGGATCCCGCGCTGCGGCTGGCGATCGCCGCGCACGCACGTCGGAGCCGGGGGATCGACTGCGACCCTGACGATGTGACCGTCACGACGGGTACGTCGGAGGCGCTGCTCATCATCGCGCTCGCCCTGCGCGCACTGCACGGCGGCGCCGTTGCGGTTGCGGTAGAGGATCCGGGCTACCGCGAGGGAGCGCTCGCGCTCGCGCGCGCGGGATCGGAACTGGTTCCGCTCCCCGTGGGCTCCGACGGGGCCACCGCGGAGGCGGTGCGGTCGCTGGCGGATCATCGCGCGCTCGCCGCACTCATGCTGACGCCGAGCCACCAGTTCCCGCTCGGCGGCAGGATCCCGGCGGCGGAGCGCCACGCGCTGGTGGCCTGGGCTCGCGAGTCCGGTGCGATCATCATCGAGGACGACTACGACAGCGAGTTCCGCCACGCGGGTGCGGTGCTTCCCGCGATGGCGTCGCTCGACCGAGGCGGGCGGATCGTGCACGTCACCACGCTCAACAAGATCCTCTCGCCCTCCATCCGCTGCGGAGCCATCGTGCTGGGCAACGACCCCGACGCGAGTGCGCTGCGCGAGGCGGTGGCCGAGGTGCGACGGGACCTCGGTCCCACGGTCCCGCAGATGATGCAGACCGCCCTCGCGGAGTTCCTCGACGGCGGCGGGTTCCGGCGGGAGATCGGGCGCACGCGGCGGGAGTACCGGCACCGGCGTGAGTTGCTGCTCGCCGAGTGCCGCGTTCGCGGGCTCGAGGTGTCGGGCGACGCCGGAGGGTTGCACGTGCGGGTACCGCTGCCCGCAGGTCGTCGTGGGGAAGATGTTGTGCGCGAGCTCGCCGAGCGCGGGGTGCTCGTCGACCGGCTGCACGCCTACCGGATCGCGGGGAACGACGGCGATCCCGGCACCGACGGTGATCCCGGATCCGACGGCATTCTGGTCGGCTACGGGGCCGAGACCGTGCCGAGGCTGCTGCGGGGCGTCGCGCAGATCGCCGAGGTGATCTGGGCGTAAACCCTGAATGTCGGACGTATTCAGGGGACGGCATGGTGCGCCGCCTACGCTGGGGATAGCGATCGGCACTTCCGCCCATGGCTGTAGAGCCGGACGGACCCCTCGGGTGCTTCGGAGACAGATAGGGGACCTGCATCGCTTCTTCAACCGTGAGTCCGCTCACCGGGCTCGGCCCGATCCGCCAGACCATCGCGACCAGCGACACCTTTCCCAAGCTGAACCGCGCGTACACCGATGTCTCGCAGACGGTGCGGGAGAGCGGACTGCTCCGGCGGACGCCGTGGTTCTACATGTTTGTGGCCACCCTCATCGCAGTCGCGCTCGGCGGTGCGATCACCGGGTTCGTCCTGCTGGGAGACAGCTGGTTCCAACTCCTCATCGCCGGGGCGTTGGGGATCATCTTCACCCAGATCGCGTTCCTGACGCACGAGGCCGCCCATCGTCAGATCCTCCCGCTGGCCCCCGCCAACGACAAGCTTGCGCGCTGGCTCGCGGGATCCATCGGCCTGAGCTATTCCTGGTGGGACTCGAAGCACACGCGGCATCACTCGAACCCGAACGTGGTGGGCAAGGATCCCGACATCGAGGTCGACACGATCTCCTTCCTCGAGGAGGACGCGGCGAAGTCGCGCGGCTTCATCCGAGTGATCACCCGCAAGCAGGGCTACCTGTTCTTCCCGCTCCTGTCGCTCGAGGGCGTCAACCTGCACTACCAGAGCCTCAAGTACCTGGTGACGCCAGGGCCCGTGAAGAAGCGGTGGACCGAACTCTCCATCATCACGGTGCGCTTCGCGCTCTACCTCACCCCGATCTTC
The DNA here is from genome assembly GCF_022919175.1 of Leucobacter rhizosphaerae. Lineage (NCBI taxonomy): Bacteria > Bacillati > Actinomycetota > Actinomycetes > Micrococcales > Microbacteriaceae > Leucobacter > Leucobacter rhizosphaerae. The sequence continues at coordinate 2,874,996 of NZ_CP095043.1, forward strand.
ATGTTCCTGCCGCTCGGCATGGCGTTCGCGTTCCTCGGTGTGCAGGCCGCCGTGTTCGGGATCTACATGGGGGCGGCGTTCGCGCCGAACCACAAGGGCATGCCGGTCCTCGCTCGGGACGCCCGCCTCGACTTCTTCTCGAAGCAGGTGCGCACCTCGCGCAACGTCTCGGGAGGGTGGTACGCGACCTGGTTCATGGGTGGGCTCAACTACCAGGTGGAGCACCACCTCTTCCCGAACATGCCGCGTCCGCACCTCGCGAAGGCGCGTGAGATCGTGATCGAGCACTGCGCCACACTCGGAGTGCCGTACACCGAGGTGTCGATCATGCGGTCCTACGCGATCGTCATCGCCTACCTCAATCGGGTGGGATTGGCGGCGCGGGATCCGTTCTCGTGCCCCATCACGGCGGAGTTCCGTCGAGGCTAGGCCTCGACGGAACTCCCGGCGCCGAGCCGAGAGCTCGACGGCGTGGGTGCGATGAGCCTACAGCTCGACGGTGCCCGAGACCCCGGGGCTCTCGCGCCCGGTGATCTTCGACGCCGCGATCTTCAGCGCCGCAGCGACCCTGCCGCCCGGAACGCCCCAGTACTGCGCCGACTCTGGTACCACGCGCAGCAGACCCAGGTTCGGATCGTCCAGCCCGCCCTCGAAGTACGCACCCACCTCGTCGTCCCACAGCTCCGCCGCCTTTGCGCGATCCTGCACGAACTCCGCGACGCCCGCCACGGAGAGCCAGCTCCCGGTCTCGGCGAACGCGAGATTGACCTGGGGATTCGCGTGGATCGCGTCGGCCTGGTCGCCCTGCAGGCCGATGAACAGCCAGGTCTCGCCGGTGTCGGTGACCTTCTGCGGGGTCATGGGGTGGGACACGATCTTGCCGTCGGGGGTGGCGGTCGACAGCATGGCAAATCGTTCGCCCCGCATCGTCGATACGACGGTGTCCAGCGTCAGCTCCTCGGTGTGACTCATGATGGTCCTCCTTTTTGCTCGGGGTGGAAATTGCCGGTCCGAGCGATGCTACTCGCCGCCGCAAAGCCGCAGACACCCCTGGTGGGGTTCAGCTTGAGGCGCTACGGGGCGGCGACCCGGCGCCGTCGCACCGGGGCGCGCGGGTCGGATAAGCTGGTGGGGTTGGCCCCTATAGCTCAGCGGTAGAGCTACGGACTTTTAATCCGCAGGTCGTAGGTTCGATCCCTACTGGGGGCACCGGAAAACACGAGCTCAGAGGCTGGAAACGCGCGGCAGTGATCGGCGCGGTCTATGGATAACTCACCCGCCTGGGGCAGGGTGAGTGCCCCCGAGCCACAGGCGGGGACCCGGTACAGCTCGGGGGCAAAGGCTCTCACGACTAGCAATGAGAGCCCAGACACGAGCATACGAAGTGATTCCAGATGGCGCGGAGGGGTTGAACGACTCGCCGTGGCACGGTATGTACCCGTACTTCTGCCGTCTGGTGTTCGCCCCGGTTCAGGCGTGAGTCGACGCGTCGTCTCCCTCATCAACCCGCAGCTGGGGTGCCCCCAGCGGCATCACCTCCCGGCCCCGACCGTCGTCGGCAGGCATGAAACCGTCGACCAGACGTTCCGGGATTGCGAACAAGCCGCGGTGAGGGGCCCGAATCTTCGCCATGGCATCGACCCATGCGAGATTCAGCTCAGCAGTCTGGTGTTCGATGAAACGGAACCCGAGATGGTGCGTCGGATCCATCCAGAGCGACACCCGGCCGCCGCCCGAGTCCGGACTCTCCGCCCACTCGAGGAAGAAGCTCTCGTGCTGTCGGAACTTCCTCGCGATCGCGAGCCTGAGATGCACGAGGAGTCGATCCTCGAAGTGATACCTCTGCTGGTCGTACAGTAAGTAGCCCATCGCTCCAGCGTCGCAAGCCGAGCGGCTCGCCGATAGGGGATTGACCCGGGCCACTCGACATGCGACCCTACGGCCCCAGATGCCGTGGTGATGGCTCGACAGGGAGAGCTGGCGTTCAGGCTCCGGGGAGGCCGTGCCGTCGCCCGCCGCGGAGCCCGCGGCTTCCCGTTCCGTCATCGCGAGCAGGCCTCGAGGCGACCCGGAGAGCTCACCGAGCACACGCAATCACTCCGCGCTGAGGGCGGCTGGCTTCCCGTCCGAGCATCGGAACCCGATCTGCTGGCTCGGGATCCTCCACCACGAGATACGGCCTGAATGATGCACAAGATTCAGATCCCAACTCAGGAAGACGCTCTTCTGTGTGCGGAACGTCATCCCCGTGGCGACCTTCACACGCGCGAGCAACCGATCTTCGAACCCGTGTTCTTCACCCGCATGCAGGAGGTACCCCACCGCGCAAGTGTCGCACGGAAACCCTCGACGACCAGATCACCTACCGGGCTTCGTCCTTCCGCACGTCCCCACGCTATTCCACCGCGCGTGCGCGTGAGAAAGGGGTGATACCACGACACCGGGGGTTCGCGCCATGGCCTGCGTCAACGTCCCGGTTCTCGGTAGTTTCGTGAGGGTCGAGGGTCAGCAGTCATGGGCAGGGGAGCACGAGCAATGAGTACTGCAGGAAACGAACTGAATGAGCTTCACGACGGAGTCGTTCAGATCATCACGGATGCAGATCTGCGGATTCGCGCCGCAGCAGCAGGGAGGCCCGTCGATGAAGCCGCCCGCATCGCTGCGGACGAGTTCGGCGCGATCGGTGTTGTCCTCCGCGACGATGATCTCCGCGACTATGCGCTGAGCGTGATCGAGGAACGACCCCACAAGTTCAACATCAACATGTGACCCCCGACGGTACGGCATGGTTGGGCCGAGGATCGGGGCGTGGGTGACTTCAGGGGTGAAAACGCTGCCCGGCCGACGTGATGCGTGGGCCAGGTTTTAGGGTGGGCGTGGGCGGAACTCGCCATCGAGGGAGGCCAAGCCCCGCGCGGTTGCCCCAAGCATGAAGCGCGGGGCGATCCTCGTTGCCCCTGTCGACTGCTGTCCCCACAAGACCATCAGACTCCGCTGTGTCAATCCCCTCCTCGTTGCAACCTCGGCCGTTTAGGATGAGCTTTCCACAGTGGGAAGGGATGTGTCATGACCAATAGCGAATCGAACCCCTGGGCAGCTCCGTCGGCGCCGACGCCCGCAGAGGATCCCGCGGCCGAGCACGATCCGTTGGAGGCGACCCGCCCCCTGCCCTCGTACCGGCCGGAACGGCTCATCTGGTAACTGACGCTGGGGCTGGGTACGCTCGGCACTCACACGAGGTCGGTGCGGGCTGACCACTGACTCGAGATCGCCGGGGCTCAGGGGCACGCGCGCGGAGTGAGCGCGCGGCCGACCGTTCTCTCATTCTACCGAGCGCAGCCGGGAGGCCGGTGAACGTTCGGCGTCGCGTGCGCGCGTAGAATCGCGGAGCGGTCGACTGATCCCGCGCGCGCAGAACGTGCGTGGGATCATGCGGTCGTCGACCCGATCACCGAGTGAGGAGCCCAGTGCACCGAGACCATCCGCGTCCCATCCTGCAGCCGACCTACAGCTTCGACTGGATCATCGGCTCGGACGAACCCGGCGCCGCGCATCGGCTCGCGCAGGAGACCTCCTGGGCGCTGCTCGACCGGGTGCGCCAGGGCGCCGACGCGACCGTGGTCGAGCGGGTAGTGGGGCTCGCCGCCGGCAGCGGCATCGACGACATCGCCGAGCTCTGGTCGCACCAGGGCGCCCACTCGCTCGCCGGACTGCTGTGGCGGCTCTACCTGCTCCGGCGCGTCGCCGCGTCAGACCCAGAGGGCACAGCCGACCTGTTCCGCCGGGGAGCGAGCCTCGCCGTGACCATCGATCCGGCGGTGGCCGGGGCTGCCGAGCCGGTCACGCCGACCTCCATCTCGGAGCTGTGCGAGACGATCCTGCGCGGCGTCTTCGCGGGCGACCTCGCGGTGGCGCTGGATCGTGCCTCGAGCTACTGCCGGATCCTGTCCCTCGGCGCCGCAGACCTCGCGGATGATCGGGACGCCCACGACGACGCCCACGCGGCCCAGCTCACGACCCGCTCGCTGCGCTACTCGACGCTCGCCCAGGAGCTGCACGGGGGAGCCCGGCGCTGGCGCGACGGAACGCTCGAGTAGTCCCGCGCCCGGGAGAGGGTCAGGATGAACTCTCCGGGGCTCTGCGCTAAACTGGGCCGCGCCGGGCCGCAGTAACCCCGGGCTCCAATTTTTGCCGCTTCGAGCGGTCTTCCGCCGAGAGGCGTTTCTGCGGCTCGGTTTTTTCGTACCCGCCGAGCCCGGCCCCCTACCCGAAGCGGCCGGAGACGTAGTCCTCGGTCGCCTGCACGCTGGGCGTCGAGAAGATCGTGCTGGTGTCGTCGTACTCGATGAGCTTGCCCGGCTTGCCGGTGCCCGCGATGTTGAAGAACGCGGTGCGATCCGAGACGCGCGAGGCCTGCTGCATGTTGTGGGTCACGATCACGATCGTGTACTGCTTCTTGAGCTCGTCGATCAGATCCTCGATCGCGAGCGTCGAGATCGGGTCGAGGGCCGAGCAGGGCTCGTCCATCAGCAGGACCTCGGGGGAGACCGCGATCGCACGCGCGATGCAGAGACGCTGCTGCTGACCGCCCGAGAGGCCGGAGCCCGGCTTGTCGAGGCGATCCTTGACCTCGTTCCACAGGTTCGCGCCCACGAGCGAGCTCTCGACGAGGGCGTCGGCATCGGAGCGCGCCATCTTGCGGTTGTTGAGACGAACGCCCGCCAGCACGTTCTCGCGGATCGACATCGTGGGGAACGGGTTCGGGCGCTGGAAGACCATGCCCACCTGGCGGCGCACGAGGACGGGATCGACGCCCGCCGCGTACAGGTTCTCCCCGTCGAGCAGTACCTCGCCCTCGACGCGAGCGCCCGGGATCGCCTCGTGCATGCGGTTCAGTGTGCGGAGGAACGTGGACTTGCCGCAGCCCGACGGTCCGATGAACGCGGTGACGCTGCGGGGCTCGATATTGATCGAGACGTCTTCGACAGCGAGGAACTTGGAGTAGTAGACGTTGAGGTCCGAGACTTCGATGCGCTTCGACATGGTGTGGGTGCTTTCGTTCGGGTTCGGCAGTCGTGGGGGCGTCCGGTCAGCGACCGGTTTTAGGTGCGAACCAGCGGGCGATGAGGCGCGCGATCAGGTTCAGTGCCATCACGATGAGGATCAGGAGGAGGGCGGCGGCCCAGGCGCGCTCGAGGAACGCGAACGCCGGGTTGCCCTGGTTCGCGAACTGCGTGTACACGTAGACCGGCAGCGACTGCATGCGGTCGTTGAAGAGGTCGTAGTTCATCGAGGCGGTGAAGCCGGCCGTGATGAGCAGCGGTGCGGTCTCGCCGATGACGCGGGCGATGGCGAGCATGATGCCGGTCGTGATACCCGCGATCGAGGTCGGGAGCACCACCTTGAGGATCGTGCGCCACTTCGGCACGCCGAGGGCGTACGCCGCCTCGCGGAGCTCGTTCGGAACGAGCCGCAGCATCTCCTCGCTCGACCGCACGACTACGGGGATCATGAGCACGGAGAGCGCGACGGCGCCGATGATGCCCATGCGGACCCCGGGCCCGAGGAAGAGCGCGAAGAGCGCGTAGGCGAAGAGACCCGCGACGATCGACGGGATGCCGGTCATCACGTCGACGAGGAACGTGATGATGCGGGCGAGACGGCCGCGGCCGTACTCCACGAGGTAGATCGAGGTCATGAGCCCGAGCGGCACCGAGATGATCGTCGCGGCGAGCGTGATGAGCAGCGTACCGATCATCGCGTGCAGCGCGCCGCCGCCCTCGCCGGTGATGTTGCGCATCGAGGAGTTGAAGAACTCCGCGTCGAAGCGCGCGAGTCCGTTGCCGACGACGGTGATGCCCACCGAGACGAGCGGCACCATTGCGAGCAGGAAGGCGCCGGTCACGAGTCCGGTGATGAAGCGGTCCATCGCCTGGCGACGGCCCTCGACGGTGGCGGAGAGCACGGTGATCACCGCGAGGTAGACGAGGAGGCCGACGATCGTGGCCCCGACGACGGAGTACTCGGTGCCCGAGGCGGCGGCGAGCAGCGCGAAGAGCGCGTACGCGGCGACGAGGCTGGCGGCCAGGGTGATCCAGGGAGTGCTGCGGGAGAGGCGGTTGCCCGCGAGCGTGGAGCCCGCGGCGGCGGTGCGAACGGTGATGGCCATTAGTTAGCTCCACTGAATTCGGCGCGACGGCTCACGATCCAACGGGCAAGCGCGTTGACCAGGAAGGTGACGATGAAGAGGATGAGGCCGGTCGCGATCAGGACGTTGACGTTCTCCCCGTAGGCCTCGGGGAAGGACAGGGCGATGTTCGCGGCGATCGTCGAGGGGTTCTCGGAGGTGAGCAGTCGGATGCTCACGATGCCGGTGGCCGAGAGGACCATCGCCACCGCCATCGTCTCGCCGAGCGCTCGCCCGAGGCCGAGCATCGCGGCGGAGACGATCCCGGAGCGACCGAAGGGCAGCACGGCCATCCGGATCATCTCCCAGCGGGTGGCGCCGAGTGCGAGGGCGGCCTCCTCGTGGAGCGCGGGGGCCTGCAGGAAGACCTCGCGGCAGATCGCCGTCATGATCGGAAGGATCATGACGGCGAGCACGAGTGCGGCGGTGAGGATCGTGCGGCCGGTGCCGGTCACGGTGCCGCTGAAGAACGGGATCCAGCCGAGATTCTGGTTCAGCCACTCGTAGATGGGCTGCGCGGCCGGGGACAGGACCCCGATACCCCAGAGGCCGAAAACGACGCTCGGCACCGCGGCGAGCAGGTCGACGATGTAGCCGAGCACCTGCGCGAGCTTGCGGGGCGCGTAGTGCGAGATGAAGAGGGCGATCCCGATGGCGATGGGGAGAGAGATCACGAGCGCCAGGATCGCGGCCCAGACCGTTCCGAAGACCAGCGGACCGACGTAGGACCAGAAGTTCGTGGTCAGGAGGCTCGCGGACTCGCCCGTGGCGAGGAACGCCGGCAGGCTCTGCGCGATGAGGAAGATCGCGACGGCCGCGAGGGTGACGAGGATCATGCTTCCGGCAAACACCGCTGAGCGGGAGAAGACACGATCTCCGAGGCTGAGCACCGGCTGAGCTGCGGGGGAGGTCACTGGATGTGTGTCCTTCGGGGGTGTGAGGTGGGTGAGGGCGCACGTCACCGGTTGTGCGGCTCGGGAACCGGGGGCGGGTTCCAGAGTCGCACAACCGGTGACGAGGGGCTAGCTGATCGCGTCGATCGCGGGCTGGATCTTGCTGCGGAGCGAGTCCGAGATCGGGGCGCTGCCCGCGGACTCAGCCGCGAGGTCCTGGCCCTCGGCGCTCACGATGTAATTAAAGTAGGCCTTCGCGAGCTCGGCGTTCGCGGCATCCTCGTAGGCCTCGCAGCCGATGAGGTAGCTCACGAGCACGATCGGGTAGACACCCGCCTCGGTGGTGCTGCGGTCGATCGTGACGGCGAGGTCGTGCTCGCCACGGCCTTCCTCGAGCGGCGACGCGTCGACGATCGCGGCTGCGGCCTCGGGAGAGTACGCGACGTACTCCTCGCCCACCTTGATCTCGACGGTCGAGAGGTCGCCGGCGCGCGAGGCGTCGGCGTAGCCGATGGTGCCCACGCCGTTGGCGACGGCCTCGACGACACCCGAGGTGCCCTGGGCGGCCTCGCCGCCGAACTCGGTCGGCCACTCCTCGATGGCGCCCGGGGTCCACTCGGCGGGAGCGGCGGCGGTGAGGTAATCGGTGAAGTTCTCGGTGGTGCCCGACTTGTCGGAGCGGTGCACGGCGACGATGTTCTGCGCGGGCAGGGTGACGCCCTCGTTCTGAGCGGCGATGGCCGCATCGTCCCAGCTCGTGATCTCGCCGGAGAAGATCTTCGCGACAGTCGGCGCATCGAGCTTGAGCGAGTCGACACCCTCGACGTTGAAGATCAGGGCGATCGGGGAGATGTAGGCGGGGAACTCGACGATCCCGCTGTCAGCGGCACACGCGTCGAACGGGCCGGCCTCGATCTCCTCGAGCTTGAACGCGCGGTCGGATCCGGCGAAGGCGCTCGCGCCCTGCTGGAAGGTCTCGCGACCCGCACCGGAACCGGTGGGGTCGTAGTTCACCGTGACGTCCGGGTTGGCGGTCTGGAAGCCGGCGACCCAGGCTTCCTGAGCGGAGCCCTGCGACGAAGCGCCGGCGCCGATGAGGTTGCCGGAGAGGCTCGAGGCCGCGGCTCCACCCTCGGTGGATCCCGAAGCTGACTCGTTCGCGGCGCAGGAGGTGAGCGTGAGCGCGGCGATTCCGCCGATAGCTGCGACCTTGGTCAGTGCTGAGAGCTTCACGTGAAATTCGATCCAATCTGAAAACGGATGATGGTCCGTGGCATGCGGAACGCCACATCACCTACGCTAGGCACGCTTCATGACCCGCGGTCTGCCAGCGGGTGAACAACGAGTGAACGAGCGTCGCCGAATGCGCTCCCTGTACCATGGCCGGGTGGCGAACATGACGAAGTACGTGGCTGGAACCGTGACCGCGCTGGTGCTCTGCGGGCTCGTGGCGTGTGCGCCCGAACCCGTCGAGGAGGCTCCCGCCGAGACGACCGCGCCCGAGGTGGTCACCGAGACCCCCGAGCCCGAACCGCAGCCGCAGCCGGGTGCCGGCCCCGCCTGCCCCACCGACCACTGCGTCAGTGTGGTCATGACCGGCGACCTGCTGTTCCACGAGGGGCTGTGGAGCCAGTCCGCGATCCCGACCAATGAGCTCGGGCAGAACTTCGACTTCGTGCCGCTGCTCGAAGGGCAGAAGCCGTACCTCGATCGGTCGGACCTCGCGATCTGCCAGATGGAGACCCCGCTCGCCCCGGTGGGCGGGCCATACGCCGGTTACCCCGCGTTCAGCACCCCGCCGGAGCTCGCGGCCGCCGTGAAGGCGGTCGGCTACGACGTCTGCACCACGGCCTCGAACCACACGGTGGATCAGGGGACCGAGGGACTGCTGCGCACGCTCGACGGTCTCGATGCGGCGGGGATCGCGCACACCGGCTCGTACCGTGCCGAGGGCGAGCAGGACATCCCGCTCATCGTCGAAGCGAACGGCGCGAAGGTGGCGATCATGACGGCGACGTTCTCGCTCAACGGTCTGTACGCCGAGTACCCCTGGCAGGTCGACTACCGCGATGAGGAGCCGCGAGTCGATCCCGAGCGCATGATCGCCAAAGCCCAGAAGGCGCGCGAGATGGGGGCGGACCTCGTGATCGGCGTCCAGCACATCGGCGAGGAGTACTGGTCCGAGCCGACGCCCGGGCAGCGGGATCTCGCGCTGCAGCTCCACAACAGTGGCGCCTTCGACTTCGTGTACCAGCACCACGCGCATGCCGTGCAGCCGCTCGAGAACGTGAACGGGAAGTGGGTGCTCTACGGCACCGGCAACACGATCAGCGAGTCGGCGCCTCCCGCGCAGCAGGTGAACAACGAGTTCCTCATGACGCGGGTGCAGTTCGCGAAGCAGCCGGACGGCACCTGGACGACCAACGACGTGTCGTGGAACGCCGCGACGAACACGCAGAACGGCGCCTACAAGTGGTGCTCGGTGATGCCGGATCAGCCCCAGGGCGTCTGCCAGTCGCCCGAGTTCGACGCCGGGGTGCTCGATCGCACCCGCGCAACCGTGAATGCGATGGGGGCAGCCGAGGCGGGCGCTCGTGAGTGGCTCCTTTCCGAGGAGCCGTAAGCCTGTACCCCCGTGACCACGTGACCACGTGACGACGTGACCACGTGACCACGTGACTTGCCATCGTCTCGCCGACCCGCCATGGTGTCGGCGCTGACACGGTAGCAGCTCGGCGAGACGGTGGCATCTCGGCGGTGGTCAGGGATCGCGACTGGCGCCGCCCGAGCGCAAGCGCTACGCGAGGAGCCGCAGCGCGCCGGCCTCGAGCCGCACCTCGAACGGCCCGGTCCCGACCCGCTCACCATCGGCGTAGGCGACCTCGTCACCGGCCTCGATCCGGACGACGGCTGTGCGGACGATCGCGACCTCGGGAAGCCGCTCGTGCCGCCCCCGCACGAGGTGCCCCAGCACGCTGAAGACCCGCAGCCGCGAGCACTCGTCGACGAGCACGAGGTCGAACCGGCCGTCGTCGACCTCAGCGCGCGGCGCGATCGGGATGCCGCCCCCGAGCGTGCGGATGTTCATGGTGGTCGCGAGCAACCCGCGGAACGGTCGATGCGCGCCCGGCCACGACACGGTGAAGTGTCGCGGCTGCAGCCGCAGCAGTTCGGTGACGAGCGCGATCTGGTAGCGCAGCGGCCCGAGGGGGAGGCGGATCGCGTTCGCCCGCCGATTGATCGCCGCGTCGAAGCCCACGGACAGCCCACCCGCGAACCAGCGCTCACCGCCCGGGGTCTCGACGACCCCGAGATCCACCTCGCGCGGCCGCACCTCGGCGGCGAGGATCCGCGCGACCGCGCGATCCGGATCCCGCGACAACCGGAACTGCCGGGCGAAGTCGTTGCCGCTCCCGGCCGGAACGATCCCGATCGGCAGCTCCCGCGCCGCATCCACCTGCAGTACCGTGCCGACCAGCCCGTCGCCGCCGACCAGGATCAGCGCGCGCAGCCCAGCCGCGACGGCCGACCGCACCGCCTCCTGGCACTCCGCCGCGCTCGCCGCCGCGATCACCACCGACGGGACGCCGAGCGCGTCGAGCGCGCGTCGGACCCGCTGCGCCACGCGTCGACCCCTGCCGAGCGCCGAGGCGGGATTGACCACCAGGCCGATCGGCAGCTGTGGCGCCGGAGCCGCTGACATGTCAGTGCTTCAGGGGATAGGTCTCGACGCCGAGGATCCCGGCGCCGGGTCGTGTGCGCGAGAGGTGGAAGACGGAGAAGCCGCCAGGCGGGAGCGCCGCAGCCTTGTCGACGTATCCGCCCGGCAGGCTGCCGGTGGCGAGGATCAGCTCGCGCACGAGATCGGGCAGCACCGGTCGGTGGCTGCACAGCACCGCGTTGCGGCCGCGGGACACGGCCTTGCCGACGAGCGCGCGCAGATCCGTCAAGTCCCCCTCGTCCCAGTGGTCCTGGCTGAGCGCCTCCTTGGGGCGCACCCGCTTGCCGAGCGAGCTCGCGAGCGGCGCGACGGTCTCGAGGCAGCGCGTGGCCGTCGACGACAGGATCCGGCGCGGTCCGAAGGCGGCCAGGATCGGGGCGAGCGTCGCGGCCTGGGCGAGCCCGGTCGCTGCGAGCGGCCGCAGGTGATCCGTCGGATACGCTTCGCCGCGAGGCTCCGCCTTCGCGTGGCGCAGCAGCGTCACCGAGAACGTCTCCAAGAGATCGTGCTCGGCGAGCCGGAGGAAGACGTCGTAGAGCTCCCGGTCGGCGCGGTAGCTCAGGCGGCGCCGGGCCGCTTCCACCGGCACCCACTCGAGCGCCTGCACCTCGCCGTTCGGGGTGAAGGTCGAGGCGAGCGCCGCCTCGGCGGAGACCTCGGCCGCCCAGTACTGCACGGTCTTCGTGTTGCCGCCCGCGAGGTCGTAGTGGATGGTCCCGAGGTGCGAGCCGAGGGCGACGGAGAGCCCCGTCTCCTCCCGCGTCTCCCGGACGGCCGCCTCGGGCATGCTCTCGCCGGGATCGAGCTTGCCCTTCGGGAAGGAGACGTCCTTCTGCTTCGTGCGGTGGATCAGCAGCACCATGACGCGGCTGCCCCCGCCGGGCTTCGGCACGCGGCGCCAGCAGACCGTGCCCGCCGCGAGAATGTCGCGGCTCACCGCGCTCGCCGTGACCGCGCCTCGGTGCGATCCGCCATCACGAGGTCCTGCAGATCGGGGAGCGGCTCGCCCTCCTCGCTGATCACCCGGCGCTGCCACGAGCCGTTCGGCAGCATGCGCCAGGAGGAGACGGCGTCGCTGAACGCGAACTCGAAGAAGCGGTTGATCCGGGCGAGGTGCTCGCGCTCCGCGAGCTGCACGATGACCTCGATCCGCCGGTCGAGGTTGCGGTGCATCAGGTCGGCGGACCCGATGAAGACCTCCTGGGCACCGTCGTTCTCGAAGGCGTAGATGCGGGAGTGCTCGAGGTAGCGGCCGAGCACGGAGCGCACGCTGATGCTCTCGGACAGGCCGGGCACACCGGCGCGGATCGAGCAGATCCCGCGCACCCAGATCTCGATGGGCACACCTGCTTGGCTGGCGAGGTAAAGCGCGTCGATGATCGCCTCGTCGACCATCGAGTTGGCCTTGAGCTTGATGCCGCTGGGGCGCCCGGCGCGGGCGTGCGCGGCTTCGCGTTCGATGCGCTCGAGGAGCCCCGCGCGCAGCTGCAGCGGCGCGACGAGCAGGCGGTCGTAGTCGGTCTCGATCGCGTACCCCGAGAGCACGTTGAAGAGCTTCGTGACGTCGCGGCCGACCTCGGGCGAGGAGGTGAACAGGCCGAAGTCCTCGTAGATGCGGCTCGTCTTCGGGTTGTAGTTGCCCGTGCCGATGTGGCAGTAATGGCGCAGCTTGCCGCCCTCGTCGCGGATCACCTGCACGAGCTTGCAGTGGGTCTTGAGCCCGACGAGGCCGTATACCACGTGCACACCGGCCTGCTCGAGCTTGCGGGCCCAGGTGATGTTCGCCTCCTCGTCGAAGCGAGCCTTGACCTCGACGAGCGCGAGCACCTGCTTGCCCGCTTCCGCGGCCTTGATGAGCGACGCCACGATAGGGCTGTCGCCCGACGTGCGGTAGAGTGTCTGCTTGATCGCGAGCACGTCGGGGTCGGTCGCCGCCTGCTCGACGAACGCCTGCACACTCGTCGCGAACGACTCGTAGGGGTGGTGCACCAGCACCTCGCGGCGCGCGATGGCCGAGAACGTGTCGGGCTTCTCGCTCGGTGAGTTCGTGCGGAACTGGGGGTGGGTGACCGGGATGTGCGGCTTGAACTTCAGGTCGGGCCGCTGGATCCGGGTGAGCGCGAAGAGCCCGCTGAGGTCGAGCGGCGCCGGCAGGGTGTACACCTGCTGTTCATCGATGTCGAACTCACGGACGAGCAGGTCGAGGGTCGCCTCGTCCATATCGTCGGAGATCTCGAGCCGGATCGGCGGGCCGAACCGACGGCGCAGCAGCTCCTTCTCGAGGGCCTGGATGAGGTTCTCCGTCTCATCCTCCTCGATCTCGACGTCCTCGTTGCGGGTGACGCGGAAGACGTGGTCGTCCATCACCTCCATGCCGGGGAACAGTCCGTCGAGTTGATTCGCGATGAGGTTCTCGAGCGGAATGAACCGGACGTCGTCGACGGACTCGCGGCGATCCACCCGCACGTAGCGCGGGATCATCTGCGGCACCTTCAGGCGCGCGAATTCGATCTTGTCGGTCGCGGGGTTCCGCACGCGGATCGAGAGGTTGAGGGCGCGGCCCGAGATGTAGGGGAACGGGTGCGCCGGGTCGACGGCGAGCGGCATGAGCACGGGGTAGATGTGCTGCTCGTAGTAGTCGTTCAGGATCTCGCGATCGGCGTCGTCGAGCTGGTCCCAGTCGACGATCCGCACTCCGGCCTCGGCCAGGGCCGGCTGCACCTGCTCCACGAAGCAGCGGGCGTGGCGCAGCTGCAGCTCGTACGCGGTGCGGTTGATGTCGGCGAGCACTTCGATCGGGGCGCGCCCCACGTTGGTCGGGACCGCGAGTCCGGTGACGATGCGGCGCTTGAGGCCAGCGACGCGCACCATGAAAAACTCGTCGAGGTTCGAGGCGAAGATCGCCAGGAAGTTGGCGCGCTCGAGCAGCGGGATCGTCGGATCCTCGGCGAGCTCCAGGACGCGCTGGTTGAAAGCGAGCCAGCTGAGCTCGCGGTCGATGTAGCGGTCCGCGGGCAGGCTGTCGCGATCGAGGATCTCGTCGCGGGTGTCGTCGGTCATGCGTCCATTCTGACACCCTGCGCGAGCGTCCCGCTCCGCCGCCATTGCCGGCTGCGTGAATCAACGGTGAACCCGGCCCGGCGGTAGAGCTCGACCGCGCGCTCGTTGTCGCCGTCGACGTACAGGGTGACCCGATTCGGGCGATGCTCGGCCATGCGGGCGAGCGTGACGTCGAGGAGGAATCGTCCGAGCCCGTGGCCCGCGTACTCCGGGTGGACCCCGACGGCGTAGAGCTCGCACTCCGGGGCCTCGCCCGGCTCGCCCGCGATCGTTTTGACCCAGGTGGAGCCCGCGAGCGCTCCGCTCGGCCCGGCGAGCAGGAAGAGATCGTCGGGATCGAACCACGGCTCCTCGGTGACGAGCCGGACGTCATCCGCCGTCATACGCCCCTGCTCGGGGTGCGTGGCGAAGGCCGCGGCATTGACCGCGACCCAGGCGTCCACGTCGGCGGCGTTGCCGGCGCGGAACGCCCGGAGAGTGAAGCCTTCGGGGGGCCGCAGACCGAGCGGATCGAGGCCGTCCGCCGGCAGACGCGCGGGATCGAGCGCCATGCGGAAGAGCAAGCGGACGGGGGCGAACCCCGCGTGCGCGAGCAGCGCCTCGGCCGCCGGGTTCTCGCCGTGGGCCCAGGCGAGGAGTTCGCCCGGTGCCTCTGCGAGCAGCAACTCGAGTGCGGCGCCGCCGATGCCGCGCCCCCGAGCGTCCGGACGCACGACGAGGTCGACCTCCCCGTCGCCGACGATCCCGGCGGCGACGATGCCGTCCGCGTCGATGCCGTCGTCGGTGATGCCGTCGCCGGCGATGCCGTCGGTTCCCGGCTCCGCGAAGATCAGCAGCGTGCGCTGCCCTTGGGCGACGGCGAGCATCGCCTGATCGGAGACGGGGGAGAGGCCATCGTGCTCCTCCGCCCGTGCCATGAGCGCGCGAGCGGCACGCATGGCCGATGCATCGGTTGCCTCGACGCGCGTCGCGATGAGCACGGGGTGCTGGGTGGTTCGGTCTTCTGGCTCGGAGGTGGTCACTCGCCGTCCTCGTCGTAGCGGGCCCGAGCGAACCCGTACCCCACTCCGCGGACGGTGCTGATCAGACCCTCGTGTTCGCCCAGCTTCGCACGCAATCGCCGCACATGCACGTCGACCGTGCGGGTGCCGCCGAAGTAGTCCGTGCCCCACACCTCGCTGAGCAGCTGATCGCGGGTGAAGACCCGGCCCGGGTGCCCCGCGAGGAAGTGGAGGAGCTCGAACTCCTTGTAGGTCAGATCGAGGGTGCGGCCGAAGACCCGCGCGATGAAATTGGACTCATCAATGACAACGCCCGCGGACTGGACCGCGGGCGGAGTGGTATCGGTGTCGGAGACGGGGCGCTCGAGCAAGCGGAGGCGGAGCTCGATCTCCGCGGGGCTGGCCGTCGGCAGCAGCAGGTCGCGCACTCCCCAGTCCAGCGTCAGCGCGGGCAGCGCGACCTCGGGCAGGATCACGACGCGGGGGGTGTCGGTCGCCTCGACGAGCGCGAGGCTCGCGGTGCGCGCACGGCGCGGATCCAGGCTGCCGTCGATGAGGATCGCGTCGAAGCGCGACGCCATCGTCTCCGGTACGCGGAGGGAGAGGGGGGAGGTGCGCACCTCGTGGGGCAGCAGGTCGAGCCCGGGCAGGGAGTCCGCGGGATCGCGATCCGTGAGGCAGAGCAGCTGCATGTGTTCGCTCCCTTCTCGCACCGACGACGTGAACTCCATAGTACTGAGGCGTGTTTCAGGTTCGTTACGTTCTGTTCCAGCGGTGTTTCGGTCACGCGGCCGCCTCGCCTCGGGGCGGCGTCACCAGCATTCGGATGACGAGGATGTGTCGCGGAGCCGACCGGTGCATTGCCGGGTCGTGTCCTGGGCGTGTGTGCGAGGATAGGAGCGTGACCGAGCCTGCGCCCTCAGACGCCCCCGAGATGCGGGATGCGCACGCTTGGCATGTCCCGCGCCTCGTGATCGCGTGGTTGCTCACCGCCGTGATCGGCGTGCTGGTGACCCTGCTGGTGCCGACCGAGCAGCGGTTCCCCTGGCTCGTCCTGGCGATCGGGGTCAGCACGCTCGTGACGTTCGCCCTGCAGCTCGGTACCGCGCAGCGCGTGGGGTTCATCACGCGCGTCGCGTTCAGTGTCGCCGGATCCGTGTTGATCATCGCGGTCATCGATGTGATCGGTCTGCTCGTCGACGCCGCCTGAGCGGCCGCACCGGAACGGGCGACGACGCTCGCCGGGGCGATTCGGAAGTTCCGGTGGATTTGCTAGACTGGCGCCATGCTTCTCGCTCTCGAACTCTTCTTCCTGGGTCTGCTCGGCCTGGCATCGCTGGCGATCATGTGGGTTTCGGGCACGGTCATCTACCGTCTCTTCAAGGGTCAGCGCTAACCCCTGCTCTCTGGCACACGCGAGATGACGCCGTTCCTGGCGCTCCCCGGAGCCGTCGCCGCTGACGAGATCGGCGTCGCGGCGCACTACGGCGAGCCGCTGCTCGAGCAGCGCAGCCTCGACGCGGGGGAGGCGATCGTCGATCTCTCCCATCGCGGGGTAGTGATCGTCTCCGGCCCCGACCGTCTCAGGTGGCTGCACTCGATGACGAGTCAGCAGCTCACCGGCCTGCAGCCGGGCGAGTGCGTCGAGACGATGCTCCTGGATCCGAACGGGCGTATTGAGCGGGTCATCCGCCTGGTCGATGACGGCGAGCGGAGTTGGCTGCTCGTCGACGAAGGATCCGCCGCGCCGCTCACGGAGTTCCTCACCCGCATGCGCTTCGCGCTCCGCGTCGAGGTGCAGGACGCCTCCGATGCCTATGCCGCCGTCCTCGCGTTCGAAGGCCCGGCCGCAGACGCGCTGCGCACGATCGCGCCAGCGACCGAGTGGCGCGATCCCTGGTCCCGGGTGCTCCCGGGCGGGGTGCAGTACTCGCACGGCGAGCACCCCGGCGCCGAGTGGTCGGCGGTGCAGTTCGTCTTCGAACGCGAGCGGCTGGACGCGGTGGTCGATCTCGTCCGTGTCGGCCGCGTCCGCGCCGCGGGGCTCCTCGCGCTCGATGCGCTCGAGGTGCGGGCCTGGCGGCCCGCGCAGCACGGCGACGTCGACGAGCGTTCGATCCCGCACGAGTTCGACTGGATGCGCACCGCCGTGCACCTCACGAAGGGCTGCTATCGCGGGCAGGAGACGATCGCCAAGGTGCACAACCTCGGGCACCCGCCGCGCCGCCTCGTGCTCCTGCACCTCGACGGGTCGGGGGGAGAACTCCCGGTCCCCGGCGCGCTCGTCTATCGCGCCGGCGAGGCCGCCGATCCCGAGTCGCGCCCCGTCGGTCGGGTCACCCGCTCCGCGCTGCACCACGAGTGGGGCGGCATCGCGCTGGCGCTCGTGAAGCGCGCGGTGGCAGAAGACGCCGCACTCGAACTCCGCGCCGGTGGCACCGGAGCCGACGCGTCGAGCGTCGAGGGACAGATCGTGGCTGCCACTCAGGAGATCATCGTCCCCGCGGACGCCGGCGCCACCCGCGGGGTGCTGCCGACCACGCGTTTCCCCGCACGCCGCAATCGACCGAACGGATAGGTTCACGACCATGACCCAGACACTTATTCTGCTGCGCCACGGCCAGAGCGAATGGAACGAGAAGAACCTCTTCACCGGCTGGGTGGACGTTCGGCTCACGGAGAAGGGCCGCGGCGAGGCGGCTCGCGCCGGCGAGCTGCTCGCGGACGCGGGGCTGCACCCCGACGTGCTGCACACCTCCGTGCTCAGCCGCGCGATCCAGACCGCGAACCTCGCGCTGGAGACGGCGGACCGCCTGTGGATCCCGGTCAAGCGGTCGTGGCGTCTGAACGAGCGCCACTACGGCGCGCTGCAGGGTCTCGACAAGGCCGAGACCCTCGAGAAGTACGGCGAGCAGCAGTTCATGGAGTGGCGGCGCTCTTTCGACACCCCTCCGCCGGTGCTCGACGACACGAGCGAGTGGTCGCAGGCGAACGATCCGCGCTACGCGGACATCGACGGCGAGCGACCGCGCACCGAGTGCCTGAAGGACGTCATCACCCGCATGGTCCCGTACTGGGAGACGGAGATCCTGCCGGATCTGCGCGCGGGCAAGACGGTGCTCGTCACCGCGCACGGGAACTCGCTCCGTGCGCTGGTCAAGCACCTCGAAGGCATCTCCGACGCCGACATCGCGGGTCTCAACATCCCGACCGGCATGCCGCTCGTCTACCAGATCAGCGAAGACGGGTCCCCGCTGGGCGCAGGCCAGTACCTCGACCCCGAAGCCGCGGCCGCGGGTGCCGCAGCCGTCGCGCAACAGGGACGTTGACGCGGTCCGCGGAGCCGGGTGGTCGGGGGCGTGAGTCCTCGGTTACCCGGTCGCAGAGCCCGCGGCACGTCGTGCTCGGGATCTCCGGTTAGCGCGTGGCCGAGCCTTCGTCGTCGTCCTCTGCGCCGTGCTGCTCGGCGTATTCCGCCCAGGGATCCTGCTCGACCTGGGTGCTCGACCCGTTCGACAGTTCACGTTCAAGCGCAGAGTAGTTCGTGTCGGGACTGAAATACTTCAGCTCCCTGGCGACCTTGGTGTGCTTTGCCTTTTGACGGCCGCGCCCCATGCGTGACCCCCTTACACATTCGGGCCCCGCGGACTGCGCCTCGGGACAGGTACCAATTCAAATAGACGTATGGAGCAGATTCTAGCATGACGGACCATGCCGCTGAGCCCGATGGCGTTACGATGAACGCATGAGTGAACCCCGCGGTCGATCCCGCTCCGTGCGTGTGATCCTGATCGCCCTGCTCGCCGTCGGCGTGCTGGTCTTGGGCGTCGTGATCGCCGTCCTCGTGCCGATTCTGACCCACCAGAGCGCGGGAGGATCGGGTCAGGAGATCTCGGACGAGCTGGTGCCCGAGGTGCGTGCCGACGGCGCTGACGGCCGGACCCGCGTGCTCAGCGTCGACACGAGCGACGGTGCACCCGCCGATGTCAGCGCCCTCGTGCCGGGGGAGGAGCTCGAGGTGCGCGGCACGGGCTTTGATGCCGGTATCGGCATATACGTCGCGATCTGCGCGATCCCGGAGTCGCCGACGGAGAAGCCGTCACCGTGTCTCGGGGGCATCCCCGATGGCGCTGAGGGTGGTGGCGCGGCCGGTGCGGAGGCGCTCTCCAGCGTCTGGATCACCGACGACTGGGCGTGGCGGGCGTTCGCGACGCAGGGGTACGACGATCCGGAGAAGGGCTCGTTCTCCGCTCGCATCACCGTACCGGATCCCGTGATGGACGGGCTGGACTGCACGGTGACCCGGTGCGCGATCGCGACGCGCGCGGACCACACGGCGTCCTCCGACCGGATCCAGGACATACTGCTCCCGGTCGCATTCGGCTGA
The DNA here is from genome assembly GCF_022919175.1 of Leucobacter rhizosphaerae. Classification (NCBI taxonomy): domain Bacteria; kingdom Bacillati; phylum Actinomycetota; class Actinomycetes; order Micrococcales; family Microbacteriaceae; genus Leucobacter; species Leucobacter rhizosphaerae. The sequence goes on from NZ_CP095043.1 coordinate 2,894,245, forward strand.
GCCGACCTCGGCGTTCGCCGGAGCCGACTTCGGCCCGCCGCCGACGGGCTACTGGGTGAGCGGCGTGATGACGAGCGTCGCGAACGCGTAGATCGCGAGCCCGGCGAGCGAGCCGACGATCGTGCCGTTGATGCGGATGAACTGGAGATCCTTACCGATCTGCAACTCGATCTTCTCCGCCGCCTCCTGCGCGTCCCAGCGCTGCACCGTCTCGGTGACGACCCCGGCGAGGTCGTGCCGATACGTGGTGACGAGGTGCTGGACCACACCCATCACCCAGACGTCGATCTTGAACTGCAGGGTCGAGTCGTCGAGGAGTCGATGCCCGAAGTCCTGCAGCGCGGTCGTGAGCCGCGTGCGGAGGTCGCTCTCCGGATCCTCCAGCATCTCCACGAGGGCGCTGCGGGCAAGCTCCCAGGTGCTCGCCGCGAGTGCGCGGATCCGGGGGCTGTCGAACACCTCGTGCTTGAAGGACTCCAGCTGCGCCTGCAGCGCCTCTTGCTCCTGCAGATCCCTCGCGAGGTCGGTGAGGAAGCGTCCGATGGCGATCCGGAATGGGTGCTCACGATCCTGCGTCACCGACTGCGCGAAGCGGACCGCCTCGGCGTGCATCCGCCCGTCCACGAAGCGGTCGACCACACTCGGCACCCAGGAGGGGAGCCGGGACGACACGACGCGGTCGAACGCGGCGGGGTGCGCGACGAGCCACTCCTCGAGCCGGGACGCCGCGATGTCGATGAGCGCCTCGTGGTGATCGCCCTCCAGGAAGGATCCCGTGGCGCGCCCGAGCAGAGGCCCCCACTCGGGTTCCACGACGTGACGACGCACGAGCGACTCGATGAGCTCACGCACGTCGTCGTCGTCGAGCACGGTGAGCGCGCCGAGTCCGGCGGACGCGATCATGCCGTTCACCTTCTCCGCATTGGCGCGCTGCGTGATCCACTCGCCCGCCATCCGGGCCCCGCTGATCTGGCTGAGCTTGTTGTGCACGACGTCGTCGGCGAGGAAATTCTCCTCGATGAAGGATCCGAGTCCCTCGCCGATGTCGTCCTTCTTGCTGGAGATCAGATTCGTGTGCGGGATCCGGATGCCGAGGGGGTACCGGAAGAGCGCGGTCACGGCGAACCAGTCAGCGAGTGCACCGACCATGCCGCCCTCGCTCGCCGCCCGCACGTAGCCGAGCCACGGGACCCGATCCTGCAGTGCGAAGGACACGACGAACACGACGGCCATGAATGCCAGCAGACCGAGTGCGATGGCCTGCATCTTGCGCAGGCCGGCGAGTCGTTCGAAGTCGGCGGGGGTGACGGCGCCGAGCGTGCGTCGGCTTCGAGACTGCGGCATCCTTGTATTATCCACCCTGGAGCCCCGCCGTCGGGCCGACGGGCCTCCGGGGGCGCATCGCCGGGCCGATTCCGCGACGCCGCGTGGGATAATCGGCGCTATGCATATTCTCACGGCGTTGAGCTTGAAGAACCGCGCGCTCATCGCGCTCGTGACGATCGTCGCCGCCGTGTTCGGGCTGATCGGGGTGGGATCGCTCAAGCAGGAGCTCATGCCCTCGGTGCAGTTCCCCGCGATCGCCGTCGTGACGAGCTACCCGGGGGCCTCCCCGGACGTCGTGAACAACGACGTCTCGGGTCCCATCGAGACGGCGCTTCGGGGTGTGCCGCAGCTCGAGAGCACCACGGCGACCTCCAGCACCGGTGCCTCGATGGTGGTCGCGCAGTTCACCTACGGGGTCGATCTCTCGGTCACGGAGCAGAAGGTCGAGCGGGCCATCAGCCGGATCTCGCAGCTGCTCCCGGCGTCCGCGGACACGCAGGTCGCGTCGGGCAGCATCGACGACTTTCCGGTCATTCAGATCGCGGTCACTCCGGCGGAGGGGGAGACCCCCGAGGCGACCGCGCAGCTCGTCGAGCGGATCGCGACCCCGGAGCTCAGTGATCTCGAGGGAGTGCGGGACGCGCAGCTGGCCGGTGCCCGCGGGGACCGGGTCACGATCGTGCCGAATGTCGAGGCGCTCGCAGCCCAGGGCCTCTCGCCGCAGACGATCACCGACACGCTCCAGCAGAGCGGGGTGCTGATCGCCGCGGGAACCGTGACGGACGGCGACCGGACGCTCGCTGTGCAGGCGGGGTCGGCGATCTCGTCGGCGGAGGAGATCGCCGCGCTGCCGCTTGCCGTGAGCCCCGAGCAGCTCGCCGCGCAACAGCAGGCGATCCTCGAGCAGCAGGCGCAGGCCTCGCTCCGACCCGGCATCGCCGAGGAGCTCCCGGCCGTTGAGGCGGCGCCGACCCCAACGATCGGCGAACTCGCGACGGTGACGCTCGAACCCAATCCGCAGCAGAGCATCTCGAGGGTCGACGGCGCCCCGGCGCTCACCATCGGCGTCACCAAGATGTCGGCGGCGAACACCGTGGACGTGTCGCACGCCGTGCAGGAGAAGCTCGACGAACTGCAGGACCAGCTCGGCGGCGCGCAGCTGACCGTCATCTTCGATCAGGCCCCCTACATCGAGAAGTCGATCGAGACCCTGACCACCGAGGGTCTCCTCGGACTGATCTTCGCCGTGCTCGTGATCCTCGTGTTCCTGATGTCGGTGCGTGCGACCCTCGTCACGGCCATCTCGATCCCGACCTCCGTGCTGCTCACGTTCGTCGGCCTGAACTTCGCGGAGTACACGCTCAACCTGCTGACGCTGGGCGCCTTGACCATCTCGATCGGCCGCGTCGTCGACGACTCGATCGTGGTCATCGAGAACATCAAGCGCCACTTGACGGTGGGTGCCGACCGCACGGCGACGATCATCGAGGCGGTGCGGGAGGTCGCGGGGGCGATCACCGCGTCCACCATCACCACCGTGGCGGTCTTCCTCCCCATGGCGTTTGTGGACGGCATGGTCGGCGAGCTCTTCCGGCCCTTCGCCTTCACGGTCACCATCGCCCTGATCGCCTCGCTCCTCGTGTCGCTGACGATCGTGCCGGTGCTCGCGTACTGGTTCCTGCGGCCCGAGTCCGGGAGCGCACGTCGCTTCGGGCGTCGGCGCACCGCCGTCGCGGCGAGCCCCGAGGATGCAGCTTCCGCGGAGGCCGGCTCTGCAGCAACCGATCCGACGGGCGCCGAGGCTGAACCGGTGACGGCCCTGCAGCGCGGCTACCGCCCCATCATCGAGTGGACGCTGCGGCGCCCCGCGATCACCCTCGTCGTCGCCGTTGTGGTGTTCGGGCTCACGATCGCAGCCAGCCCGTTCATGAAGACCAACTTCCTGGGCGCTGACGAGCAGAACTCGGTCGGCCTGACGCAGACGCTCGCTCCCGGCACCAGCCTCGATGCCCAGCTCGCGCAGGCCGAGCGCGTCGAGACCGCCCTCGGCGAGGTCGCCGCGGTCGAGACCGTGCAGGTCACGATCGGCAGCGCCGGTGGCGGCATGACCGCACTCTTCGGTGGCGGAAGCGACGGTGCCGTGAGCTACTCGATCACCACCGATCCCGGCGCGAACCAGGAGCAGACGCAGACGCAGATCCGAGATGCCGTTGATGCCCTCGACGACGCGGGCGAGTTCTCGATCGGCCAGTCCGGCGGTGGCGTGACCTCGTCGAGCGCCATCGAGGTGAACGTCACCGCGCCCGACCAGCAGCTGCTCGCAGAGGCGAGCGAGGCGCTCACCGCCGAGCTCGCCGAGCAGGGCGGGCTGCGCCAGATCGAGAGTGATCTCGCGCAGTCCCGACCGTACCTGAGCATCGTGGTGGATCGCGCCGCGGCGGCGCAGGTCGGGCTGACGGAAGCCGGGGTCGCAGGGCAGGTCGCGAGCCAGATGCAGCCGAGCCAGATCGGCCAGATCACGATGGAGGCGAACACCATCGCCGTGTACCTCCAGAACGGGGTCGCTCCGACGGACGAGGCGGGTGTCGCCGCGCTCCCGATCCAGACGGCCGCAGGGCCGCAGGCGCTCAGCACGCTCGCCGTGGTCGCGGTCGCTGACGGCCCGGTGACGGTCCGCACCGAGGACGGCGTGCGCATGGTCACCGTCTCCGCGTTGCCGGAGGGCGACGATCTCACCGCGGCGAGCGTCGCGGTGAATGCAGCGCTCGAGTCGGTCGAACTCCCGGAGGGCGCGAGCGCGAGTATCGGCGGCGTCATGACGCAGCAGTCCGAAGCCTTCCAGCAGTTGGGCCTCGCGCTCCTGGCGGCGATCCTCATCGTGTACGTCGTGATGGTCGCGACATTCCGCAGCCTGCTCCAGCCGCTCCTGCTGCTGATCTCGGTGCCGTTCTCGGCGACCGGTGCGATCCTGCTGCTCATCGTGACCGGGATCCCGCTCGGCGTCGCCTCGCTCATCGGGGTGCTGATGCTCATCGGCATCGTGGTGACGAACGCGATCGTGCTCGTCGACCTCGTGAATCAGTATCGGGCGCGCGGAGACGCGCTGCGGGACGCGGTGCTGCACGGCACCCTGCAGCGTCTCCGACCGATCGTGATGACCGCGCTCGCGACGATCCTGGCGCTCACGCCGATGGCGCTCGGGATCACGGGCAAGGGCGGGTTCATCTCGCAACCTCTCGCGGTGGTCGTGATCGGCGGCCTGCTGTCGTCGACGGTGCTCACGCTGGTGGTGCTCCCGACGCTCTACTACATCGTCGAGCGTCGGCGCGAGGGCGGGTCCCGTCCGCGTCGCCGCAGGGGCGCGGACTCGGGGCCGGGCGGGATCGCCGCGGCTGGGCTCGTTGGTGCGGGTGCTGGTCTCGGTGCGGGTGGAGGTATGGTTCCGGATCCGCGTGAGCCGTCGGAGCCGTCGCCCGGGGACACGCTTCCGGTCGAGCGCATCGGGCCGCGGCGCGGCCGCTCGACGCTCGGGCTGCCGGTCGTCGAGGAGGCTTCGCCGATGCCGCCGATGCCGCCAATTCCGCCGGAGCCGATTGTGACGCCGCCCGCGCCGACTGCGTCTGTGACGCCGCCCGTGTCGCCGGAGCCCAGGACGCCGCCGATGCCCGCGGTACCGGTGACCCCGGTCCAGCCGGTCGAGCACGCGAAGGCCGAGGATGCGTCCGGACCGGACGACCCTCCTGCCCCTGACGTTCCTGCGGACGACCGCGGAGCGGATGCCGGGCCGGCGACGGCGCAGATGTCGCTCGCGCTGAACGATCTCGGATTTGTGGGTGAGCAGGATCCGCTCCGTCCCGACGAGATCGATGAGATCGTGGAGCGCGCGGAGCCCATCGAGCCCATTGAGCGTGCCGAGCCCGTCGTGCCCGCCGCGCCCGCCGAATCCGTCGCACCCATCGAGCCGGACGGCGACGACAGCGCGGCACCGGGCGCGCACGGAGTGCTCCCCGAGGAGGCGGCCGCGCCGCCGGTGACGGGGGAGCTGGACTGGGAGCAGCTGCTCTGGCAGGCGACGCAGGAGGTCGACGAGGCCATCGAGGAGGAGTCGGGTCAGGCCGACGCCGCCGACGCTCCGCGGACCCCGTTGGCTCCTCGCGCCGATCCCGAACACCCATCATCGCCGGAGCACGGCGACCAGCGGACACAGGACTAGACCGTGGCACAGAAGCGCCGAGGCGGGTTCAAGGCCCCCGGAAACTACGAGCCGTCGCGCGGGCGCAAGCCCAAGCGCTTCGGGCCGCGCGATGCCCCGAAGCCGGATCGCTCGGACGCGGGATCCCCGAAATCCCGGGCGCCCCAGTCGGGTGACGGGACATCTCGGACATCCCGGTCCGGTACCCCGAAGTCGAACGACTCGACGCAGCAGCGCGCCCCGCGGTCTCCGCGCCCGGCCCCCGCGGCAGACGTGGTGCTTGAGCGGCTCGACACCCAGCTCACCACCGCGGCGGATGTCGCCGGGCTCGACTTCGCGGATCTCGGACTGGGCGGCAACATCGTGCGCACGCTCACCGAACTCGGAGCGACGACGCCGTTCCCGATTCAGGCGGCGACCATTCCCGACACGCTCCGTGGGCGTGACGTGCTGGGTCGTGCGCGCACCGGCTCGGGCAAGACGATCGCGTTCGGAGCGGCCCTCGTCGAGCGGCTCCTGAAGCTGAAGGCCGACGGCGCGTTCGCGTCGGATCCGGCCGCGAAGGCCGCGAAACCCCGTCGCGGTGAGCGTGCCCCGCGACGGGTGGCGCGCAAACCGAAGGCGCTGATCCTCGCCCCGACGCGGGAGTTGGCCCTCCAGATCGACCGCACGGTGCAGCCGATCGCCCGATCCGTCGGGTTCTACACCGGGCAGTTCGTCGGGGGAGTGCCCATCGACCCGCAGCTGCACGCGCTGGAGCGCGGCGTCGACATCGTCATCGGGACTCCGGGTCGGGTGCAGGATCTCATCACCCGCCGGAAGCTGGATCTGCGCGAGGTGGTGGTGACCGTGCTCGACGAGGCGGACCACATGTGCGATCTCGGATTCCTGGAACCGGTGCAGCGGATCCTGCGCGAGACCGACCGCCGCGGGCAGCGCCTGCTGTTCTCGGCCACGCTCGACAGCGGGGTCTCCGCGCTCATCGCGGAGTTCCTCCGCTCGCCCGCCGCGCACGAGGCGGAGGAGGCTCGCCGGGGTGAATCATCGCACCGGGTCCTGGTGGTCATGCGCGAGGACAAAGACGCCGTGCTGACTCAGCTCGTCTCGCGTCGCGGGCGTATCATGGTGTTCTGCCGCACCCGCGCATCCGCGGAGCGGCTCTCAGAGCTGCTCGCCGATGCGGGTGTCCGGGCGATCGCCCTCCACGGCGACCTCACGCAGTCGAAGCGCGAGCGCAACCTCGCGCGATTCGCCGAAGGCAAGGCGGCCGTGCTCGTGGCCACCGATGTCGCGGCGCGGGGGCTGCACGTCGACGATGTCGACCTGGTCGTGCAGGCGGATCCGCCGGACGACTACAAGACCTACCTGCACCGTGCGGGCCGCACCGGGCGGGCGGGCAAGAGCGGCCAGGTGATCACCGTGATCCCGCGCACGCGTCAGCAGCGGACGCGAGAACTCCTGGAGCACGCCGGTGTCACGCCGGTGAGCTTCGGCGACTTCGTGCCGGGCCAGCGGCTCGAGCGGTAAGGCTCCCGCTGTTTGGGGCGACCTCCAGAAAACCAGGGTCGCTATTGGAGGGGTTCGACAACGTGCTCCCGGGAGCGTCCCGGGGTGCGTTGTGGGGAGTCGGTCGAGTGATTGCCGGTGTCCGCGGTGCCACTTACGCTGGCAGCATCACTCGGACAGCGACGCTGCGCCGAGATGTCCCGTCACAAAGGAGTCTTGATGACCGACACCACCGTTGCGCAGACCTCCGCCGCCGCACGCGACGCACGCATTGATGTCGAGGCCGTCGGCGACGCGCTCCTCGGTCGGTGGAAGCAGGAGCGCCTGGAGGCGCGCGCGACCGCCGAGGACCCCCGACTGCACACGATCCCGGGCCAGACCATGGCGGAGCATCGCAACCGGGTCTTCGAGCAGCTCGGTCTGCTGGTCGAGGCGGGTGCGATCCAGCGCGCCTACCCGACTGATCTCGGCGGCTCCGACAACCACGGCGGCAACATCGCCGCGTTCCAGGAGCTGGTGCTCGCCGATCCGTCGCTGCAGATCAAGAGCGGTGTGCAGTGGGGGCTCTTCGGAGCCGCGATCCTGCACCTCGGCACGCGCGAGCACCACGAGCGCTGGCTACCGGACGTCATGAACCTCACGCTTCCCGGGGCCTTCGCGATGACCGAGATCGGCCACGGCTCCGACGTCGCCTCGATCGGGACCACCGCGACCTACGATCCCGACACCGAGGAGTTCGAGATCCACACGCCCTTCACCGGCGCCTGGAAGGACTACCTCGGCAACGCGGCCCTACACGGGCAGGCGGCCGTCGTGTTCGCGCAGCTCATCACGGCGGGTGTGAACCACGGCGTGCACGCCTTCTTCGTGCCGATCCGCACCCCGGCCGGCGACATGATGCCCGGCGTCGGGAGCGAGGACGACGGGGTCAAGGGCGGTCTGAACGGGATCGACAACGGCCGGCTGCACTTCAGCCACGTCCGGATCCCGCGCACGAACCTGCTGAACCGCTACGGCGACGTCGCCGCCGACGGGACCTACACCTCGGACATCGAGAGCCCCGGCCGCCGCTTCTTCACGATGATCGGCACGCTCGTCCAGGGGCGAGTATCGCTCGACGGAGCCTCCGTGCGCGCCATGCAGGCGGCGCTCGCCATCGCGATCCGCTACGGCAGCGAGCGGCGGCAGTTCCCCGGCGCATCGGGTCGCGAGACGGTGCTGCTCGACTACGGCCAGCACCAGCGCCGGCTGATCCCACGGCTCGCGCAGAGCTACGCGATGGCGTTCGCCGACGAGCGGCTGCTCACTCTGTTCGACGAAGTGTTCTCCGGTGTCGGCGACACTCCAGAGAACCGGGAAGACTTGGAGACGCTCGCCGCCGCGCTGAAGCCGCTGTCGACCTGGGCAGCGCTCGACACGCTGCAGGAAGCGCGCGAAGCCTGCGGCGGCGCAGGGTTCATGGCGAAGAACCGCCTGACCGGCCTGCGCGCGGATCTCGACATCTACGTCACCTTCGAGGGTGACAACAACGTCCTGCTCCAGCTCGTCGGCAAGCGACTGCTCACGGACTACGCGGCGCAGTTCAAGAACGCGGATCGCGCCACCCTCGCGAAGGCGGCGGCGAGCCAGCTCGGCGACCGCGTGAGCCGCTTCGGTCTCCGGCAGGTCGGCCAGAGCATCGCCGATCTCGGTCAGGTGGCGCGCTCGGTGGAGAGCGTGCGAAACCCGGAGTCGCAGCGTGCGCTCCTCACCGATCGGGTCGAGACGATGATCTCGGAAATCGCACTCGCGCTGCGCGACGCGACGAAGGACGTGCCGAAGAGCGATGCGCGGGCACGGGCCATCGCGAACGAGGCGGCCTTCAACGCCCAGCAGCACAAGCTCATCGCGGCCGCTCGCGCCCACGGCGAGCTCCTGCAGTGGGAGTCCTTCACCGACGCGATCGAGCGGATCACCGACGAGCCGACGCGGCAGGTGCTCACCTGGCTGCGCGACCTGTTCGGCCTCGGTCTCATCGAGACCAACGCCGCCTGGTACCTCGTGCAGGGCCGGATCTCGGGCCAGCGCGCCGAAGCCGTGACGGCGTACATCGACCGGTTGATCGGCCGGCTCCGCGAGCACGCCCTCGATCTCGTCGTTGCGTTCGGGTTCACCCCGGAGCTGCTCCGCGCCGAGATCGCCACCGGGATCGAGGCCGAGCGGCAGGCGGAGGCGCAGGCGTACGTCGAGGCCCAGCGTGCCGCCGGCACGTGGCCGATCCACGAGAAGGAGCTGCGGGCGCGCGCCCGATCCTGACCCCGGCCCTGGTCCCGGCCCCGGCCCCGATCCTCGTGCGACGCGGGGATACAGTGGACGCATGACTGAGCTGCGAACGCTGTATCCCCGATCGAACCGCACGATTCCGGCATGCTCGATGTCGGGGACGGGCAGCGCGTGTACTGGGAGGTCTGCGGCACCCCGACGGGCAAGCCGGTCGTCTTCCTGCACGGCGGCCCCGGCGGCGGCTGCAGCGTCGACCATCGCCGCTACTTCGACCCCGAGCGCTACCGCATCGTCCTCTTCGATCAGCGGGGGTGCGGGCGCAGCCTGCCGCACGCGAGCGACCCCGACGCCGATCTCTCGGCGAACACGACGTGGCACCTCGTCGCCGACATCGAGCGACTCCGCGCGCACCTCGGGATCGAGCGCTGGCAGGTGTTCGGCGGCTCGTGGGGATCGACGCTCGCCCTCGCGTACGCGCAGACGCACCCGAGCCGGGCGGCGGAGCTCGTGCTGCGCGGGATCTTCACCCTGCGGCAGAGCGAGATCGACTGGTTCTATCAGGAGGGCGCGTCGCACCTCTTCCCGGATGTGTGGGAGGAGTACCTGGGCGTGATCGCCGAGGCCGAGCGCGGGGATCTCGTCGCCGCCTACCACCGCCGACTCTTCGACCCGGACCCGGCGGTGCACGTGCCGGCCGGAGTAGCCTGGACGGTGTGGGAGAACTCGACGATCCGACTGATCCCGGATCAGGACGGCATCGCCGAGGCGCGCGCGGATGAGGCAGCCGCGGTGGCGTTCGCCCGTATCGAAAACCACTACTTCACCCACGGCGGCTGGCTCGAGGAGGGTCAGTTGATTCGGGACGCTGCCGCGACGCTCAGCGGAATCCCCGGGGTGATCGTGCAGGGTCGCTACGACGCCTGCACACCCGCGCGGACGGCGTGGGACCTGCACCGGGCCTGGCCCGAGGCGCACCTCGAGATGATCCCGGACGCGGGTCACGCGGCGAGCGAGCCGGGGATCGTCGACGCGCTGATCCGCGCGACGGATCGCTTCGCCGAAGGTCGTTTCGCGCAGACTCGCCAGGTCTCTTGAGCCCCGCCTCTTGAGCTGCGCCTCCCCCGGGCGAGTGAACGCAATGCAACCTCCCCACACGACACAGGGGTGCATTGCGTTCACTCGGGGCGGGGCGGGGGGAGTTCGGTCGCCTCGACAAGTCGCGCCATCACGAAGCGGAGGGCCGCGATGACGGTCTGCACCGACTGCCGGTGCAGGTTCTCCGGTCGGGTCAGCAGGTCGATGCGGCGGCTCGCCGTGATGCCGGTCAGGGGTCGCAGCACGAGGCCGGCGTGCGCCGATCCGACGGTGTAGCGCGGCACCATGCCGATCGCGTCGCCTGACGCGATCACCGACGCCACTGAGCCATAGTCGTTGACGCGGTGCACGACCTCGATCGAACGGTCGGTGACCGCCGCGATCGCACCGACCAGATCGTCGGGGGAGAACCCCTCGCGACTCGTGACCCAGCGCTCTCCGGCGACGTCGGCGGGAGCCAGCTCGGCGCGACGGGCGAGGGGATGGCCGATGGGCAGGGCGACGTCGAGCGGCTCTTGCACGAGCGGGATCACCTGCAGGTCGTCCGACGGCCACGGGGCGCTGTGCGCCAGACGGTGCGCGAGCACCAGGTCGTAGCGGGCGGCGAGCTGCGGGAAGCCCTCCTGCGCGACGTCCTCGTCGGCGAGGTGGAGCTTCGGAGCGTCCTCGAGCGTGCGGAGTTCCGTGATCACCGGCCCGAAGAGCGCCTGTGCGGCGCTGTGGAACCCGCAGAGGCGGACGGTGCCGCTCGGCACGGCCTCGAACACCTCCACGGCGTGCCGCGCAGCCGCGATGGCATCGATCACGTCGACCCCCGCGCGAGACAGGGCGAGCCCGGCGTTCGTGAGGCTCAGGTTGCGGCCACGCCGCTGGGTGAGGGGCGCCTGGAACTCCCGCTGCAGCGCCGACAACTGCTGGGACACCGCGCTCGGAGTGACGTGGAGCGCGGCGGCCACCGCGGTCACACTGCCGAGTGCCCCGAGTTCGCGCAAGATCTCGAGCTGCCGAAGTTCCATGGTGCTCCCTAATTAAGCCTTAGCTTAACCAATGTTGAAGTTCTTGCCGGTTGTTCTCAATCCAGAAAGATGGCGGAATGGTCACATGCAAGCGCTGCTGAAGTCACGATCCGAACCAGGGTTCACGTTGTCCGAGGTGCCCGACCCCGAGTGCCGTGCCGACGAGGTCGTGGTACGTGTGCTCCGCACCGGCATCTGCGGCACCGATCTGCACATCTACGCGTGGGACGACTGGGCCGCGGGCGCCGTTCGCGCCCCGCTCGTTCCCGGTCACGAGTTCTTCGGCGAGGTGGTCGAGGTGGGGGACGGCGTGCGCGACGTCCGAGTCGGCGATCGGGTCTCGGGAGAGGGACACATCGTGTGCGGCACCTGCCGGAACTGCCGAGCGGGACGTCGCCAGATGTGCATCCGGACGATCGGGCTGGGACTGCAGCGGGACGGTGCGTTCGCCGAACTGCTGGCGATCCCCGCGAGCAACGTGTGGGTGCACTCGCATGAGATCGCCCCCGAGCTCGGCGCGATCTTCGATCCGCTCGGCAATGCCGTGCACACGGCGCTCGCCTTCCCGCTGGTCGGGGAGGACGTGCTCGTGAGCGGCTGCGGTCCGATCGGGCTGATGTCGATCGCGGTCGCTCGCCACGTCGGAGCGCGGTACATCGTCGCCACCGACGTCAGCCCGGCACGGCTCGCGCTCGCCGCGGACATGGGCGCGAATGATGCTGTCGATGTCTCCAGGGAGCGGATCAGTCGATCGCAGGAGACGCTCTGCCTGCGGGAGGGGTTCGACATCGGTTTCGAGATGAGCGGGGCGCCCGGCGCGCTGCCGGAGATGATCGAGAACATGAATCACGGCGGGAGGATCGCGATGCTCGGGCTGTCCGCGGAGCCGTACCCGATCGACTGGAGCAAGGTGGTGACGCACATGCTCACGCTCTCGGGCATCTACGGACGCGAGATGTTCGAGACGTGGAACGCGATGGCCAGCATGCTCCAGACGAGCGAGACGCTGCGGGAGCGCATCTCGTCGGTGATCGCCCAGACCTTGCCGGCGCGCGAGTGGGAGGCAGGGTTCGCCGCCGCGCGATCCGGCGCCACCGGCAAGATCATCCTGGATTGGACCGCACTGTGAGCCGCGCGGCCTTCCGGGCACATCTCGAATCTGAACTCACGGAGATTCAGGCGTCCGGTCTCCTGAAGTCCGAGCGCGAGATCGTCGGGGCGCAGGGCGTCGAGGTCGAGGTCGACGGCGCGCGCATGCTCAACTTCTGCGCGAACAACTACCTGGGGTTCGCGGACGAGTCCACGATCGTCGCCGCGGCGCATCGCGCACTGGACGAGTGGGGGTACGGCATGGCGAGCGTGCGCTTCATCTGCGGCACCCAGCAGCTGCACCGCGACCTCGAAACCCGGCTGTCGGCGTTCCTGGGCACCGAGGATTCGATCCTCTACTCCTCGTGCTTCGACGCGAACGGCGGGGTGTTCGAGACGCTGTTCGGTGCTGAGGACGCGATCATCTCCGACGCGCTCAACCATGCCTCGATCATTGATGGGATCCGGCTGTCGAAGGCGCGGAGGGTTCGGTACGCGAACCGGGACCTCGCGGATCTCGAGGCGCGGCTTGTCGAGGCGTCCGATGCGCGATTCCGTGTGATCGTGACGGACGGCGTGTTCTCGATGGACGGCTCGATCGCGCCGCTGGCCGAGATCTGCGACCTCGCGGATCGACACGGCGCCCTCGTGTTCGTCGACGACTCCCACGCCGTCGGGTTCCTCGGGGAGCACGGCCGCGGGACCCCGGAGCTCTGCGGCGTGGCGGATCGCGTGGACATCCTGACCGGCACGTTCGGCAAGGCGCTCGGCGGCGCGGCGGGCGGGTACGTCTCAGGGCGCAGTGAGGTGGTGGCGCTGCTCCGCCAGCGCTCGCGGCCCTACCTCTTCTCGAACTCGCTCACCCCGGCGCTCGTCGCGGGCACGCTGGCCGCGCTCGACCTCGTCGCGCAGGCCGAGGATGCGCGGGATCGCCTGCGGCACAACGCGGAGCGGTTCCGCGAGCTGATGGCGGCGGAGGGGTTCACGCTGCTGCCCGGGCAGCACCCGATCGTGCCGGTGATGTTCGGCGACGCGGGCCTGACCGCGCGCATGGCGGCGGAGCTGCAGGAGCGGGGGATCTTCGTCGCGGCCTTCAGCTATCCGGTGGTCCCGCACGGCACCGCGCGCATCCGGGTGCAGCTCTCGGCGGCGCACACCGAGGCGCAGATCCGGGCTTGCGTCGCGGCGTTCGTCGCTGCTCGAGCCGCGCTCGGCTAGCACGCACCCCTACTATGGAAGCAGCGATCGTGTGTGTCGCCGTCACCCCGAGGAGTGCACCATGACCTTCAACGACAACGTGCGGGTGGACACCGGCAAGGTGTCCAAGCGCAGCGGTGGCCGGCGCGGCGGAGCGATCGCGGGCGGCGGCATCGGGATCGCGCTTCTCCTGCTGATCGGGTCGCAGATCCTCGGCGTGAACCTCGCCCCGTTCCAGCCCGTGGTGGAGCAGCTCGTGGGCGGCGGAAGCTCGGGCGACGCGGGCCAGGAGGTCGCACTGACGGGGTGCGAGACGGGCGCGGACGCGAACGAGGACACGGAATGCCGCATGGCCGCCGCGAGCGATTCGCTTGAGCGGTACTGGTCGACGCAGGTGGGCAACTACCGCGGGCCCGCCGACGTTGTGCTCTTCTCCGGCCAGACCCAGTCGGGCTGCGGTGCGGCCTCCTCCGCTACCGGCCCCTTCTACTGCCCGTCCGACGAGTCGATCTACATCGACGTCGCGTTCTTCGAGACGCTCCGGAGCGACTACGGCGCCAGCGGCGGATCCCTCGCCCAGATGTACGTGCTCGCCCACGAGTGGGGGCACCACGTCTCGAACCTCATCGGATCGCTGCAGAGTGTCGGCCGCGAGACCGGCCCGGCTTCGGGATCGGTGCGTCTCGAACTGCAGGCCGACTGCTTCGCGGGCGCATGGGTGCAGAGCGCGCAGACCGTGACCGATGACAGCGGGGTGCCGTTCCTGAAGCCGGTGACCCAGGCCGAGATCGCCGACGCGATGGATGCCGCCGGCACGGTCGGCGACGACCACATCATGGAGTCCGCGGGCGTCGGCGTCGATCCCGAGCGGTTCACGCACGGCACGTCGGAGCAGCGCCAGCGCTGGTTCATGACCGGGTACGAGAACGGGCCGACCTCGTGCGGCACGTTCGACGTGGCGGCGTCGGCGCTGTAGAGCCCGGCTAGCGGCGCTTGCGGCGCGCGGCCTTGCGCTTCTCGGCCTTCGCCCGCTCGATCTTCTCCCGGGCTGCCGCGAGCTGCGCGCCGCGGGAGTTCGCCTTGAGCTTCGCCGACTTCGCCGACTTCTGCTGAGCCGACTTCTGCTGCGCGGCCTTCTGCGAGGCCTGCCGCGCATCAGGCGTCTGTGCGGGATCCCCGTCCGCCGCCGGCCGGGAGCTGCGCGCGGTGCGGCCCCGCATCACCCCGATGAGCTGCTGCACGTCGGCGGCATCGCGCTCGACCGCCCAACTCGCCCAGACCGTGCTGCCCGCGAGCGGGGGCTCGCCCACCACGCGCAGCACCGCGTGCCGTCGCTTGTCGCCGATGTGCCGCGCGAGCAGCTGGGGCAGCAGGATCGCGCCGGATCCCGCAGCGACGAGCTCGAGCGCCGCCAGCGCGTTGCGCGGCATCCAGTCGGGATCCTGCCAGGGCTCGGCCGTGGGCCACTCGGGGGAGTGATCGGGGTGATCGAGCAGCGTCACGAGCGAGAGGTCCGACGGGGCGACCTGCTCCTGCTCGGCGAGCTCGTGGTCGCGCGGCACGACCAGGGCGATGGCCTCGGTGTAGAGGCGGATCGCGTGCCGGTCCGGCGCGGCCGCGCCGGCCACCTCCACCGTGCCGGCGGGGCGCTGGCCGGGGGCGACGCGCTCGATGACCACGTCGTAGTCCTCGGGACGCTTCGGCCCCGCGAAGGTCAGGTTGAGCGGCACGAGCTCGAGCGGGATCCCGGGCTGCACCACTCGCCAGCGCTCGGCCCACTTGCTCGGGGCGATGCCGCGCGCGAACCCGAGGCGCAGGGCCGGGGTCTCCGCGTGGGTGGGGTCGGGTGTCGTCTCAGTCACAGCGCGACCTCCGCGTAGATCTCGTGGGTGTAGGGCAGCCGCGCACTCGACAGCGCGATGCGGTACTCGCCGGGTCGGGGCTCTCCGCGGAGCGGCGTGCCCTCCTCGAGGTAGTGCGGCAGCGCGAGCACCTCGTGCCCCTGCGGCGGCTGACCGCTCGCCGGAACGACCCGCCACCAGTGCGTGCCGTGCCCGTAGAGTGCCATCACCCGGCCGACGGCCCGAGGGGCCTCGGAGCCGATCGCGATCCCGACGTCGCCGTAGGTCATGACGCGCCCGGGCGGGATGCGCGCGACGGTCGCGAGCACGGCATCGACGAATTCGGGACTGGGCACCCATCGAGTCTACGGGCTGCCGGCTAGCCGATCGCGGAGACCCCGAGCAGCATGCCGATCGTGTAGGTGACGGCGACGGCCACCCCGCCGAAGAGCAACTGCCGGGTGGCTCCGGCGAGCCAGTTGCGGCGCGTGACGCGTGCGGCGAGCCCGCCGGCGATCAGCAGCCCGACGCCGCCGAGCGCGAGACCCCACGCGAGCGTGCCGAAGCCGAAGATGAACGGCAGGATCGGGATCACCGCGCCGATCCCGAACGACAGCAGCGAGGAGAACGCGGCGACCCACGGAGACGGCTTCTCCTCCGGGCTGAGCCCGAGCTCGTGGGAGAGGTGCACCTTGACGGCCTGCTCGCTGTCGGCGTGCACCTGGCCGGCGGCCGTGCGCGCGATCTCCGTGTCCATGCCGAGGCGCTCGAAGAGCTGCGTGAGCTCGGCGCGCTCTCCCTCGGGGTTGCGGTCGTGCGCCTCCCGCTCCACCCGGACCTCGGCGTCGAGCTGCTCGTTCGCCGTGCGCACGGAGGTGAACTCGCCGAGCGCCATCGAGATCGCGCCGGCGATGAGACCCGAGATGCCGGTGATGGCCACGATCCCCGGCGCCGCGCCCGCCGCGGCGATCCCCGCGATGAGTCCGAGGTTCGAGACGAGCCCGTCCATCGCCCCGAACACACTCGCCCGGAGCCAGCCCGAGGAGACGTCGGCGTGGCGGTGATCGTACTCGTGGGGGTTGGCGATGTTGACGTCGCTCATGGCGGCTCCTGCGGGTCTGGCGGTTCTCGCGGATCGTGCGGTGGTGCGCCGACACCCGTCGGCAAACCGCAACGCTAGCAAGGTTCGGCGGAGAGGGAGAAGCCCGAGTTGCACCTCGCCGGGGCGCTCGTCGGAGTTCGTGTCGGCGAACTCCGATCGATCACAGCGGCAGGATCTCGCCCGTCCACTGCGACCGGAGCCAGCGGTCGTGCGTCGCGATGATCACGGCGCCATCGA
This sequence comes from Leucobacter rhizosphaerae, assembly GCF_022919175.1. Lineage (NCBI taxonomy): Bacteria > Bacillati > Actinomycetota > Actinomycetes > Micrococcales > Microbacteriaceae > Leucobacter > Leucobacter rhizosphaerae. The sequence goes on from NZ_CP095043.1 coordinate 2,911,108, forward strand.
ACGCTCGCAGTGCGGTCTCGAGCTCCTCGACCAGTGTGAGCGATAAGTGATTCGTGGGCTCGTCGAGCAGCAGGATCGGTGGCGGATCGGCGACCAGCGCCGCGAGTGCGAGCCTCCGCCGCTGTCCGACGCTCAGCGCGCCCACCGCGCGCTCGAGATCCCGCGGGGCGAGCAGACCCGTCGAGGCGAGGGGCCTGGCATCGGCTGCCTCGGGGCCGACGAGCCTGCGGTAGGTCTCCGCGGCCGAGCGGGCCGGAGCATCGAACGTCACCTCCTGCGGGAGGTATCCGATCCGCCCGTCGCGGGTCACCGCTCCGCTCGACGGGGTGAGCTCACCGGCGAGGATCGCGAGCAGCGTCGACTTCCCGGCCCCGTTCGGGCCCGTCAGCATGATCCTGCCGCGACGGTCGAGCTCGAGGCTCGTCGTGGTGAGCCGATCCGTCAGAGCAACACGTTCCGCAGTGAGCACGGGCACGTCGCGCAGGTGCGCGTCGGTCAGAGGCGCGCCTCCCGGTTCGCCCGGGAATCCGCGGAAACGGAGCGGCTCGGGTGGGCGCCGCACGCGATCGCGCTCGAGCACCTCCAGTCGGACCCGGGCGTTGCGGGCGCGTCGCGAGGTCACCCGGGCGTCCTTGTCGGCGTAGAACTTGCGGGTGATCCGCGACTCGGACTTCGACTCGTGCTTTCTGTTCACCTCGCGCGATCCGACCTCGATCTCGTGCACCAGCGCCTCGCGCTCCTCGGACTCCGTCGCGTAGCGCTCCCGCCAGCGCTGCAGCTCGGCTCGACGGGCGTCACGGGCGGCGGAGTAGCCGACGCCCCAGACCCGCACCCCGAGCCCGGAGCCGGGATCGTCGGTTTGCGCGGCGTTCTCCGTCTGCGCGGTGCGCTCCGTCAGTCTGGTGCGCTCCGTGGGCCCGGTGCGCTCCGTCAGATCAGTATTCTCGGCGACCGGCGCCGCCGCGTCCGCCAGCGTGCGCGCCGCGATCGGCAGCGGGTCGAGATCCAGGATCCGGGTCGTCACCGCGTCGAGGAGCGCACGATCGTGGCTCGCGACGATGACCACCCCGGGCCAGCCGGCCAGCACACGTTCGAGGTATGCCGCCGAGGCGTCGTCGAGGTGGTTCGACGGCTCGTCGAGCAGCAGGGTGAACGGGTGCTCGAGGAGTACGGCCGCGAGCGCGAGACGCAGCCGCTGGCCGCCCGACAGCTCGCCGATGAGTGTGCCCTCCGGGATCCCGCGCAGCCCGAGCCCGATGAGCATGTCCCCGCGCCGGGCCTCGGCGGACCAGGCCTCGTCCCGGTCGGCCGCCTCGAGTGCCGCGGCGTAGGCATCGGCCAGCTCGGGGTCATCCGGGTGTTCAGCGAATGCGGCACCGAGGTGCTCGATGCGCTCGAGTGCCGTGCGGGATCCCCGCTGCGCGTCGTCGAGCACCCGCGCGATGGGCGTGCCGTCGGGATACGGCAGTTCCTGGGCGAGGATCGCGACGGAGCCCGGGTGCCGCACCCGGCCGGCGTCGGGGACGAGCGGATCCGGACCCGCGTCACCCGCGAGGATGCGCAGCAGGGTCGACTTGCCGGTCCCGTTCTCGCCGATGAGCCCGATGCGGTCGCCGGGCGCCGCCGTGAACGAGATGTCGCTGAGCACCCGACGATCGCCGAAACTCTGGGAGACCCCGTCGACGATCAGGTGACCGAGGCCCATGGAGCGCTGCTCGCCGGAGCGCGCGACCCGCGCGGCCGCGGTGAGGTCGGGGGCGACGGAGTGGTGGGCGGCGTGGTGGGTGGTGGGATGGGTCGCTGGTGCGGGCATGGGAGCCGCCTTTCGGAGAACTGAAGGAGGACTCCGCGGGGCGTGCCGTGCCGACGTGGTGCAGGTGCGGCCAGCCGGAAGACGGCAGTGCCTCGCACAGATGTGAACACGCAGGATCGGCGCCTCGGGCGCGGAGCATCAACTGCGTCAGATCTTCACGGGGTCGAGTGTACGCAGGTTCGGGCGCAGCGTGCAAGGCCCGCGGCGCCCGGCCTCGGTGCCCGCCTGCGGGCAGACGCGGCGATCCTGGGGTTTGGCGCTACGCCGAAGCCAGCGGTGTCCACCCCACCGGGCGGGGCCCCGGAGTGGCCGCTCGGCGACGATCCTCGGCCTCGGACCACCCCTGCCCCTCCGGGCCGGGCGCTCCCTGGGCGATCCGGAACCCGGTATCTTCGAGGCGTGCGTCGGGGGCATCGCCGCGCCGCACACCCGCTCGGCAGCTCCACTCGGGGTCCGCCCATCCGCCGCCCTTGAGCACCCGGTAGTCGCCGTACCGCGCGGGGTCGAGTCGATCCCAGCACCACTCCCACACGTTGCCGAGGGTGTCGTGCAGCCCGAATGCGTTCGGGTTCTTGCGGCCGACCGGTTGCGGGCCGGTGATCTCGTCGGCCGCGCTCCAGGCGATCTGATCGAGCTCGCCGTAGCGCGCACCGTCGGTGCCGGCCCGGCACGCTCGCACCCACTCGGCCTCCGTCGGGAGCCGGAACCCCGCGGCATGGAGCCTCCAGGTGACCGTTCCCTCGTCGAGTGCGTAGGCCGGCTCGAAGCCGGCGGCGATCGAGGCGGCGTTGCACCAGGTGATCGCGTCGATCCAGCGCACTCCCGCCACCGGAAGCTCGTCCGCATCCGGCAATGCGCTGTTGCTGTTGCTGTTGCTGTTGCTGTCGCCGTCGAAATGGCCGTGCGCCCGGACCGTGTACTCCGCGGTGGTGACGGGGAATGCGCCGATGCGATACGACTGCAGGTCGACCGATCGTGTGGTGCCGCGCCGAGCGTCATCGAGTCGCACCGGGCCCGCGGCGATCTCGAGAAGCTGAGGCATGGGGAGATCCTACGCTGCGACGCCAGTACGCTGGATCCAGCGGCGGGCGGTGTCCGCCCCGAAGTGAGGGAGCAGTCATGACCACCGAAGCGACCGGGCGTGTGATCCCGACCCCGAAGGGCGTCGACCTGGTGCTGGTGCGATCCCTCGCGCTGCCGATCGACGAGGCCTGGGAGTACCTGACCGTCTCCGAGCGCACGGCGGAGTGGTTCGGTGCCTGGGACGGTGACGGCCGCGCCGGTGGGAGCGTGAGGATCCGCATGGCGTTCGAGGCCGACGGTCCGCCGGTGCGCGCGCAGATCATCGCCTGCGAGGCACCGCACCGGCTCGAACTCGTCACCACCACCAACGACGACGGGTGGGAGCTCGAACTGCACCTCGAGGCGGACGGCGAGGACGACTCCCTGCTGCGCTTCGTGCACCACCTCGACTCCGCCGAGAACGTCGGCGACATCGGGCCGGGTTGGGAGTACTACCTCGACCTGCTCGTGGCGGCGACGGAGGGCACGGAGCAGCCGAACTTCGACCAGTACTACCCGGCGCTCAGCGAGGCCTATGAGGCGCAGCGCCCGTGATGCGGCGCGGGGGCCCGGCGCCGTCCCCCGGCTCCGGACCCCCGCGAACGATCCCGTGACCTACGGAATCACGACTGCGCGACCGCGCACCTCACCGTGGTGCAGACGCGCGTAGGCGTCGGGGGCGTCGTCGATCCCGTACCGCTCGACGTGCACGTCGACCGCGCCGACGCGGGCGAGGTCGAGCACCTCCATCAGCTCGGAACGGCTGCCCCAATACGGTGCGCGCACGGAGGCGCCGAAGGGGGTCGAGAAGAAGCCGGTCGGCAGCAGTCCGCCGCCGATCCCGACGATGTGGATATTGCCGTTCACGGCGACGACCTCGCGTGCGATGTCGATGGTGGGCTGCACGCCGGCGAAGTCGAAGACGGCCTCCGCGCCCTGGCCGCCGGTGAGCTCGCGGATCTGCGCGGCGGCGTCGGGCCCGGAGACCACGGTGTGGTGCGCGCCGACCTCCTTCGCGAGGGCCAGCTTCTCGTCGCTCGTGTCGACCGCGATCACGGTCGCGCCCGAGATCGCGCGGATGATCTGCACGCCCACGTGGCCGAGGCCGCCGACGCCGAGCACCACGGCGGTCGATCCCGCGCGCAGGTGATCCTTTGCCGCGACGATCGCGTGGTACGGCGTGAGTCCGGCGTCGGTGAGCGAGACGACCTCGACCGGGTCGAGGTCGCCGAGCGGCACGAGGTGACGCTTGTCGTCGACGATCACGTACTCGGCCATCGCGCCGGGGGCGCCGAGACCGGGAGGCTGGATTCCGAGCTCCGCGGCGCGGGTGCAGTAGTTCTCCTGGCCCTGGGCGCACGCGTGGCAGAGCCCGCAGCCCCACGGGCCGTAGATCGCGTACGAGCCGCCGAGCTCGATGCCCTCGACGCCGTCGCCGAGCTTGTCGACGATCCCGGCGCCCTCGTGGCCGAGCGTGAGCGGCAGGCCGTAGGTGTACGCCTCCGCGGGCAGATCCATCACGAACCAGTCGGAGTGGCAGAGCCCTGCGGCGGTCACCCGCAGCCGGATCTGGCCGGGGCCGGGCTCCGGAGTCTCGATCTCAACGACCTCGGGTCCCTTGCCAATTTCGCGGTACTGCACGGCTTTCATGTCGATCCCTTCGTTTCGTCGATCGCCCTCGCGACCTCAGCACGAGGGTCACCTCCAGTCTCCTCTCCTGCCCGGCGCGGTGCCAGTCGGTTGTGCCTTTCAGCAACAGCTGTTGCTCAGGTTTGTGGTGCATCGGGGAGAGCCGCGGGCGGCGGGTGGGGGGTGGCTGATGGTGGGTGGCTGGTGCTGGGTGCTGGGTGCTGGGTGCTGGGTGCCGCCGGGTGGCGCGGGCCCGCGTCACGAGTAGGTTGGGTGTGACGGGATCGACGAGAGGGCGGATCGGTGCAGGCAGGAGTGCAACCGCGCGACCGCGGGGGAGCGGGAAGTGCTGTGCCTGCGGGGTCCCCAGGATTCACCGGGGCTGCCGCATCCGCCGGGGCGATCACCGGGTTCGTCGTGCTCTGCCTCGCCGCGTTCATCGCGGCACTGCTCGCGGTGCCGGCCGTGCGGATGGGCGGCGAGCACCTCGTGCGCGGCACGCTGGTACTCGAGATCGGGCCGGATCCGGGCGAGGCGGCGATCGCCCGAGCCGTCGCGTGGGGCCTGTTCGGGTTCGCCGTGCTCGTCGGCATCGGGGCGACCGTAGTGGCGGCGCGACGCCTCCACCCCTGGACGATCCCCGTCCCGCTCGTGCTCGTGGCAGCGGGGATCGCCGTCGGGTTCGCCGTGAATCAGGTGCCCATCGAGACCTGCCACCTGTACTTCCCGGATTGCGGGGGCTCGTAGGTGGGCGCCGTAGATCGAGGCCGGACCGGATCCGGCGCGCGCGTCCGGGCTCTCGTGGCCGCGAGCATCAGCGACGAGGCCCTCACCGTCTCCCCGCGCGGCATCTGGAAGGTCTGGAGTTTCTGCCGACGACGGCGCATTCCGCTCGCGGAGATCACGGACGTGCGGGTGTCGGATCGACCGCTCACGGAGGTCCCTGCGGGACTCCGGATCGCGGGCCTCGACATCGTGTCGATTCTCGCGGGGTACTTTCAGCGCAGCGGTGAGCGCAGTTGGTGGTGCGCGCGCCGCGGACGAAGCGCCACCGTTGTGCGGACGATCGGTCCGACGCTCACGACCTTCGTCTTCAGTTCGGCGGACGATGCGGTGCTCGTCGCGCAGCTTCGGGCGCGCGGGATCGGCGCCGCCGAGTGACCCGCGAGCCCGGCCTCGCCGTTACGCGATCGCGTCCCCCTGCACCGGGCCCTCCGTGTTCGGCTTCCAGCCGAGCGCCGGCGCCACGTGCTCCGCGAACGCCTGCAGCACGTGCAGGTTGTACTCGGGGCCGAGCTGGTTCGGGATCGTGAGCATGAGCGTGTCGGCGGCCATCACCGCTTCATCCGCGAGCAACTGCTCGACGAGCTTGTCGGGGGTGTCCGCGTAGGTCTTGCCGAACGTGGAGCGGTGACCGTCGATGATCCCGATCTGGTCCTGGCTCTCGCGCGACCGGATCCCGAAGTACGCCTCGTCCTCGGCCGTCACGATCGGGAACACGCTGCGACTCACCGAGACGCGCGGCGATCCGGTGTGTCCGGCGGCGCGGTACGCCGCACGGAAGCGGTCGATCTGGTCCCGTTGCAGCACATCGAGCGGCTCGCCCGTCGCCTCGGTCAGCAGGGTCGAGCTCATGAGGTTGAGGCCCATCCGGCCCACCTGCTCGGCAGAGGGGCGGGATCCGGCGCCCCACCAGATGTGGTCGCGCAGGGTCGCGGAGCGCGGCTCGATCGCGAGGCGGCCCGGGGGTGCCATCTGCGGATCGCTCTCGACGAGCGCCTCGCCGTCGATGGCCTGCATGAACAGCTCGAACTTATCGCGGGCGATGTCGGCGCCACGCGGGTCGTTCGAGCCCGTGTACCCGAAGGCCTCGTAGCCGCGGAGCGCGGTCTCGGGTGATCCCCGGCTCACGCCGAGCGCGAGTCGGCCGTCGGAGATGAGGTCGAGCGCGGCCGCCTCCTCGGCGAGGTACAGCGGGTTCTCGTACCGCATGTCGATGACGCCGGTGCCGACCTCGATCCGCTTCGTGCGGGCCGCCATCGCGGTCAGCAGCGGGATCGGCGACGCCGCCTGGCGGGCGAAGTGGTGCACGCGCACGTAGGCGCCGTTCACGCCGATCTCGTCGGCGCCCTCCGCAAGCTCGATGGTCTGGCGCAGCATGTCGCCGGCGGTGCGCACGCGCGAACCCGGGACGGGGCCGTAGTGCCCGAAGGACAGGAATCCGAATGCTCTCATGCCGGGTGCAACGGGCCGGGCGCAAACTGTATTCCCGCGGATACAGTTTGGGATCGGTGCTCTGCTCTGCGCTGCTCAGCTCTGCGTGTCCCAGACCGACGTTTCGGGGTCACTTGTGTGGGGTACGCGGGCTCTCACACCCCACACAAGTGACCCCGGAGGCGGCTCGAGAGGCACACGGGAACCGTGGTACCCCGGGGCCATACCCTCGGTACCCGGGGGCGATCCCGAACCCCCGACCCGAAACCTACTGTCGAAGCATGGAGATTCAGACCAGCGATATGGGGCTCGTTGCGCGCGTGGCGCAACTCGGCAAGTACTACGGCGACGGGGAGCGGCGGGTCACCGCGCTCGACGACGTCTCGATCGGGATCCGGCGCGGCCAGTTCACCGCGATCATGGGGCCGTCGGGCTCGGGCAAGTCGACCCTGATGCACGTGATGGCGGGGCTCGACACCCCGAGCGAGGGGCGGGTGTGGCTCGGCGACGACGAGATCACCGGGCTCGGCGACGCGGCGCTCACGAAGCTGCGCCGCCGCCGCATCGGGTTCGTGTTCCAGGCGTTCAACCTGATCCCGACCCTCGACGTGCGCGGCAATATCCTGCTGCCGTTCCAGCTCGACGGCTCCGCGCCGACCGCCGAGGAGCAGCGCCGGATCGACGCGCTGCTCGCCCGGCTCGGCCTGCAGGATCGGGTGCGCCACCGCCCTCACGAACTCTCGGGCGGGCAGCAGCAGCGTGTCGCCATCGCGCGGGCGCTCGCCACCCGGCCCGATGTGATCTTCGCCGACGAGCCGACCGGAGCACTTGACTCGCGCACCGGACGCGAGGTGCTCGGGCTGCTCCGGTCCGCGGTGGAGACCTCGGGGCAGAGCATCGCGATGGTGACCCACGACCCGATCGCGGCGAGCCACGCGGATCGCATCCTCTTCCTCGCCGACGGCCGCATCGTCGCCGACCACGGCGCGATGCGTCCCGAGGAGATCTCGTCCGTGATGCTGCAGCTCGAGCGGGTGCAGGCGTGAGCGGCACCCTGCGGGAGCACGGCGCCACGCTGGTCGTTTCGACGATCGCGTCCCTCTTCGCGGCGGCGCTCATCCTGTTCACCGGGATCCTGTCGACCGCGATGGATCCCGAGCTGATCGAAGCATCCGGCACGTTCCGCGTCATGCTGCTCATGGTGTCGCTCGTGTTCATCCTGATCGCGCTCTACGTCGGGGCGATCGTCACGGCCAACACCTTCGCCACGATCATCGCCGGGCGCACGCGCACCATCGCGCTGCTGCGGCTCGTGGGCGCGACGTCGGCCCGCGTGCGTGCGCGGGTCGCGGCGGAGGGGCTCGTCGTGGGCGCGCTCGGCGCGCTGCTCGGGGGCGCGCTCGCCGTCGGGCTCTGCGCGCTCGCGGTGACGCTCGGACCGGCGCAGGGGTGGCTGCCGGCCGGCCGCGCCTACCCGCTGTTCGATCCGCTCGCCCTTGTGGCGCTCGCGATCGTGGTGCTCACGACCTGGCTCGCCGCGTGGGCGGGATCGCGCCGTGTCGCCGGGGTCTCGCCGATCGCGGCGACCGGCGCCGCGGTCGAGCTGCGGCCCGAAGCGGCGCGCGGCCGCACCGCGCGCACCGTGTGGGCTCTGCTGCTGCTCATCTCCGGTTCGGCCGTGTTGGCGCTCGGGATCGTGCTCGGCCTCGTCACGCCGCTCGCGCTGTTGGTGGCGTTCGTCGGCGGTCTGCTCTCGTTCACCGGCATCGCCCTCGGCGCGCACCTCATCATGCCGCCGCTGCTGCGGCTCACGGGGCGGATGCTCGGCGGGAGCCCCACCGCACGGTTGGCCGCGGCGAACGCCGTGCGGTTCCCCGAGCGGAGCTCGCGCGCCACCATCGGCCTCGTGATCGGGGTGACCCTCGTCACGATGTTCGCGGTGGCGCTCGACAGCTACCGCACGATGACCCTGATCGCGTTCGATGCGGACCCAGCGATGGCCGCGGCGCTCGATGAGACGCTCAGCATCACCACCGCGATCTTCACCGGGCTGATCGGCTTCTCCGCGGTCATCGCCGCCGTCGGCATGATCAACACCCTCTCGCTCGGCGTGCTGCAGCGCACGCGCGAGCTCGGCCTGCTCCGCGCGCTGGGGTTCACCGGCTCGCAGGTGCGGTCGATGGTCATCGCCGAGAGCGCGCAGATGACGGGTGCGGCACTGGGGTTCGGGCTGCTGCTCGGGATCTTCTACGGCTGGGCGGCGGCGCAGTCGATGCTCGGGTCGCAGGCCGGGATCGTCGCCCCGACGATCCCGTGGCCGATCCTGGTCGGGGTCGTGGCGTTCGGTGCGGTGCTCGCGATCGGCGCGGCCGCGGCACCCGCGCGTCGCGCGATCCGGGTGTCGCCGGTCGCCGCGCTGGCGGTGGAGTAACGCAGCAGACATTGCGGGGTCACTTGTGCGGGGTGTTGCGGTGCGGGAACCCCGCACAAGTGACCCCGCGAAGGAACTGGGTGGCCACATCGGTCTCCGGGCTCGCGCCGGTGCGAGGGTGGCTAGGCTGGAGGCATGACTGTTGTGATTGATTCTGCCTTCGATCCCGTCCCCTCTCTCGGCCGCGAGACCGACGTGCGCGTCGCCTCCGCCGCCGAGGTCGAGGCCGCACCCGTGCGCGCGATCCTCGTTTCCGGCGAGGGGGACCTGCCGGAGCTTGAGCTGAGCCGCGAGGCGCTCGCCGCCGCCGGCTTCACGGCCGCGAAGAACCAGACGCTGCTGCTGCCCGGTGCGCCGCTGCGAGTGCTGGTCGGGATCGGCGGAGGCCTCGAATCGGCGGCCGCACTGCGCGACGCCGTGGCCGCGTTCACGCGGGCCGCGCACGAGTCGAGTGCGCTCGCGATCGATCTCAGCGGAGTGATCGGCTCGGAGCTCTCGGCTGCAGACGCGTCGCTCGCCGCGACCGAGGGTGCGCTCCTCGCCCGGTACCGCTACGACGCGCTCAAGAGCGAACCGAAGACCGTCGCCCTCGAGACGCTCGTGCTCGGCGTGTCCGACGCGGACGCCGCGGACGCGCGCGAGGGCGTGCAGCGCGCCGTGATCCTCGCCCGCACCGCCGGCATCGCCCGCGACCTGGCGAACACCCCGCCGCGGCACCTCAGCGCGGAGAAGTTCGCCGAGGTCATCGAGCGGGTCGCCCCCGACTTCGGGCTCGAGGTCGAGGTGTTCGATCGCGCGGCGCTCATCGAGCTCGGCTGCGGCGGTCTGCTCGGCGTCAATGCGGGCAGCATCGAGGAGCCGCGCATGATCAAGGTCTCCTACCGCCCCGCCGACGCTGAGGGCCACCTCGCGCTCATCGGCAAGGGCATCATGTACGACTCGGGCGGGATCAGCCTGAAGCCCTCGAACGCGATGCACGCGGCCATGAAGTTCGACATGATGGGCGCCGCGGCGGTGTTCTCGTCGATGACGGCCCTCCGCGAGCTCGGCTCGACCACCGCGGTGACCGGCTGGCTCATGTGCACCGACAACATGCCGTCCGGCAGCGCGACGAAGCTCGGCGACGTGCTCACGATCCGCGGCGGCAAGACCGTCGAGGTGAAGAACACCGACGCCGAGGGCCGTCTCGTGATGGCCGACGGACTCGTGCTCGCCACCGAGGAAGCTCAGCGGCCCGACGCGATCGTCGACATCGCCACACTCACCGGAGCGGCGATGATGGCGCTCGGCACCCGCACGGCGGCGATGCTCGCGAACAACGACTCGGTCGCCGCACAGCTGCAGGCCGCCGCGGACACGACCGACGAGAACATCTGGCGATTCCCGCTCGACCACCGCTACCGCGATCAGCTGAAGTCGAACACCGCGGACCTCTCGAACATCGGCGGCCAGTACGCCGGCGTGATCCTCGCGGGTCTCTTCCTGAACGAGTTCGTCGACGGGCTGCCCTGGGGGCACCTCGACATCGCCGGGACGATGCAGGCCGAGAGCGACGACCTGTGGCGCTCGGTCGGGTCGACCGGGTTCGGCGCCCGCCTGCTCGCGGAGTTCGCGGTGGCGTTCGAGGCACCGGCCGGAGCATGAGCGACGTGCAGCGGCTGCTGGGGGACCGGGACACCTACACGCGCGAGTTCGCCGACTTCGTGTCGGCCTCGCCGAGCTCGTACCACGCGGCCGCTGCGCTCGCCGCAACGCTCGAGGCCGCGGGCTACACGGCCCACCGGGAGACCGACGCGTGGGATCCCGTTGCGGCGGGGTCGCGCGGGTTCGTGGTGCGCGACGGGGCGATCATCGCCTGGCACGCCGGTGCCGACGTCGGGCCGACGAGTGCCGTGCGGATCCTCGGCACGCACACCGACTCACCGGGCTTCGTGCTGAAGCCCCGTCCCGATTTCACGGCCGACGGCTGGGCGCAGGCGGGGGTCGAGATCTACGGCGGCCCGCTCATCAACTCCTGGCTCGACCGCGACCTCGGGTTCGCGGGGCGGATCGTCACCGCGGACGGCCGGGAGCACCTCGTGCGCACCGGCGCCGTCGCGCGGATCCCGCAGCTCGCCATCCACCTGGATCGCGAGGCGAACTCCGGCCTCACGCTCGACCGGCAGCGCCACGTGCAGCCCGTGCTCGGCATCGCGGCCGAGGGGGTGTCGGTGCTGACGCTGCTCGCCGAGGGTGCGGAACGCGCCGAGGGGGTCGCCGCTGGCGGTCTTTCCGCCGAGGACATCGTCGGGGCCGACGTGCGGCTCTTCGACACGCAGCCGCCGGGACGCATCGGTGCGCGTCAGGAATTCCTCGCGTCGCCGCGCCTCGACAACCTGAGCTCGACCTTCGCGGGGCTCGCGGCGCTGCTCGGCTCGGAGCCCGCCCCCGGCACGATCGCGATGCTCGCGGCCTTCGATCACGAGGAGCTCGGCTCGAACTCGCGCTCCGGGGCGAGCGGTCCATTTTTGGAGGAGGTGCTGCGGCGCCTGCAGTCCGGCCTCGGCGCGACCGCCGATGAGGCCGCGCGCGGCCTGTCGGACTCGTGGTGCATCTCGGCCGACGCCGGGCACTCGGTGCACCCGAACTACCCCGAGAAGCACGACCCGCGGGTGCGGCCGCTCGCCGGTCGCGGCCCGATGCTGAAGGTCAACGCCAACCAGCGCTACGCGAGCGACGCGCACGGGGCCGCGCTGTGGCGGCGGGTGTGCGACGCGGCGGGCGTGGAGACGCAGGAGTTCGTGTCGAACAACATCGTGCCGTGCGGCTCGACCATCGGCCCGCTCACGGCGACGCGGATCGGGATCCGCACCGTCGATGTGGGGGTGCCGCTGCTCTCGATGCATTCCGCTCGCGAGCTGGCGCACCTCGACGACCTGCACGGACTCGCGCGCGCGGCCACCGCGTTCTTCGCGGGGGCGTAGCGGGCGCGCTGGGCGCGGCGCGCCCCTCGGTGGCGCCACACTTGCCGTGGCGCCTCCTGATGTGGCGCCACGCCTGGCCTGGCGCCACACCTGACGGAGATTTCACGCATGCAGGAGAGATCCGGTGGATCCTCTCCAGCATGTGTGAGTTCTCCGGAGTGAGTGACTGAGGCCGGCTCACCGGCGGCACCCTCACACCCACCCGCACCACCACCCACCCACGCACTTCGTATTTCGGATGGCGGTTTCGCCCGCCCCGGTGCACTCTTGTCTCAACCTGATCATCAGCGTCGAGAAAAGGGGACAAGCACCGTGCGCGAGGACTTCAGAGCCGCGATGCGTCAGTGGCAGACGGGCATCTGCCTCGTTACCGGCGTCGCTCCATCGGGGGCGCCCATCGGGCTCGTCTGCAACTCCTTCGCCTCGCTGTCACTCGACCCTCCGCTCATCAGCTGGGCGGTCGACCACGGCTCGACCGCGATCGACGGCTGGCGCGCGGTCGACTCCTACGCACTGCACGTGCTGCCGCGCATCGAGCGACCCCTCGACCACCCGCTCGTCGCGGTCTTCGCGCAGCGCGGGGGCGACAAGTTCGCGGGCCTCGCGTTCGAGCGGAACGAGCACGGCGATCCCGTGTTCCCCGGGATCGGCACCCGCTTCGACTGCCGCCTGCACCAGCGTCTGATCGTCGGCGACCACGACCTCATGATCGGACGCCCCACCACCATCATCCACCCGGAGCTGCACCCCTCCCCGCAGAACCACCCCTCCCCGCAGAACCACTCCTCCCCATAGAAATGAGCACCATGATCCGCGACATCCTCAACGGCGAAGATTTCAAGCTCGGCCTATTCTCCCCGAACTGCTCCGGTGGCCTCGCGGTCACGAAGATCCCGGACCGCTGGAGCGCCAGCTGGGAGGACAACCTCGCCCTCGCGCACGCCGCCGAAGCCGCCGGGATCGACTTCCTCCTCCCGATCGCACGCTTCATCGGCTACCAGGGCGACACGAACTTCCACGGCTCGGTGCTCGACCCCATCGTCTGGGCCGCCGGCATCCTCGCCAGCACGCGGAGGATCAACGTGTTCTCCACGATCCACACGGCCTTCAACAACCCGATGGTGGTCGCCAAACAGCTCGCGACGCTCGACCAGCTCGGCGGGGGAGGCCGCGCCGGGCTCAACGTCGTGGCCGGCTGGAACCTCCCCGAGTACGAGGCGCTCGGTGCCCCGATGCCCGAGGCCCACGACGACCGCTACGGCTTCGCGGCGGAGTGGCTCGACATCATCGACCGGGCCTGGAGCTCCGAGGGCAAGTTCCAGTACGACGGCAGGTTCTATCAGCTCAAGGACTCGGAATCCGAGCCGAAGCCGCGCGGTGGCCGGGTGCCGATCCTCAACGCGGGATCCTCGCCCCAGGGGCGCGACTTCGCGGCCCACTACTCCGATTTCGCCTTCACGATCATCCCCGATGCGGCGACCGGAGCGGGTATCGTGACATCGATGAAGGATGCGGCCCGCGGCACCTACAACCGCGGCGTGGGAGTGCTCACGCTCGGTCATGTCGTGTGCCGCGACACCCGGGCGGAGGCGGAGGACTACCTCGCCTACTACGCCGACGAGCACGCCGACTGGGGCGCGGTCGACTACCTGATGTCGCTGCAGGGCCTGCACGCCCAGTCGTTCACTCCGGAGATGCTGCAGACCATGCGCTCCCGCTTCGCCTCCGGGCACGGCTCGTTGCCGATCGTCGGCACTCCCGAGGAGGTCGCCGAGCAGATCCGCGAGGTCAGCGACGCCGGGTTCGACGGCATGACCCTGGCGTTCGTCGACTACACCGCCGAGGTGACGAGCTTCGGTCGCGACGTGATGCCGATCCTCGAGCGGATGGGCGTGCGCACGCCGCGCGAGTAGCATGGCCGCCCCGCTGCTGTCCGGCTTCCCCGTCGCGCGCGCCGCGAGCGCGGGGAGGCTCCGGGACGCCGTCGACGGGGTGACCGGCTACGACCACGCGGTGCTGGCGGGCTCGGGCTTGCAGGGCGCGACGCCGCCGGGGGCGCCGCCGGGGTCGCCGCGAGGCACCGTGAACGGCGCCCGCTTCGACGTGCTCTCCCTCGTCTACGTGGCGTACGCGACCCCGGTGCGGGTGGTCGCCCCCGCGACGCGGGGTCAGGTGGTGCTCGTGGTGCCGCTCGGGCCGATGGACGTCACGGTCGATGGGCGTCACACGCGCATGACCACGCCGTTCGTGCTGTCGGCGAGTGCCGACACCGTGATGGTGCCGGACCCCGCGGCGGGTGCGCTCGTCGGCGCCGTCGACGCATCGGCCCTCACGGCGCTGCTGCAGGAGAGCTTCGGCGCCGACCGAGAGTTCGCCGTGGACCTGGCGCAGGCGCGGCCGATCCCGGTGACGGCGGGCCCGGCGCTTCGCCGCGTGTGGAGCACCTTCGCGGCGGATCCGGATGGCGACCCCTCGCCCCTCGTCGACAGCCTGGTCGTCGGGCTGTCGATGTGGACGACGTACCGGGACTCGGAGCTCACCCCGTGGTCGGCCCCGCCGGCGTACCTGGCGGAGGCGGTGCGCCACCTCCGCCGCACCCTCTCGGAGCCGGTGTCGCTCGCGAGTCTCGGCGAGGTCGTCGGCATCGGCAGCCGCCAACTGCAGCTCGCGTTCCAGGCGCATCTCGGCCGCACGGCGCAGGAGTACCTGCGCGACGCCCGGCTCGATCGGGCCTGGGTCCTGCTCCGCGACGCCGGCGGCGGTGCGGGATCCCCGCGCTCCGTGAGCGAGGTCGCCGCGGAGGTGGGGATCCCGCACACCGGCCGGTTCGCCCAGTACTTCGTGGAGCGATTCGGGGTGCTGCCGTCCGAGCTGCGCGCGTAGCGGCGCCCGCACCGCCGACCCTGCTACGCCGCCACCGGCAGTGCGGCGACGGCCCGCGCGAGCGCGACCCCGTCCTCGTCCGCCATCGCGGCCTTCGTGAGGCGCGCGAGCGTCGCCGCTGCATCGGGCCGGCCGAGCAGGCTCGGCACGGTGCCGAGCAGGATCCCGAAGCTCTCGGACCCGTGCGCGTGCGTCTGGCCGTAGCCCTTCAATACTCGGGCGCACGTGGTGATCTCGCACGCCAGGTCGTAGTCGGTGGCGGCGACGTCGACGATGAGGTCGAGCCACGCGTCGATCGCGGCCTGCTCGCGGCCGTAGCGCAGCGAGCGGGGCCGGATCGGGCGCATGGAGGCCATGAACCAGAGCGAGCTGAAGCCGAACACCGAGGTGGTGTTCACGACCATGCCGTCGCGGGTGACGGCGCTCACGAGCTTCGCGAACAGCTTCGAGCGCGATAGCGCACGCCCGAGCGCCGTGGGGAGGGTATCCGTGATCTCGTCGAGCTGGGGGTGCAGGAACTCCCGGACCTGCGTCAGCTGTCCGGCGGAGGCCTTGGCCTCGGTCCGCACGCCCTCCATGCGGCGCT
Source organism: Leucobacter rhizosphaerae (assembly GCF_022919175.1). Lineage (NCBI taxonomy): Bacteria > Bacillati > Actinomycetota > Actinomycetes > Micrococcales > Microbacteriaceae > Leucobacter > Leucobacter rhizosphaerae. The sequence goes on from NZ_CP095043.1 coordinate 2,926,689, forward strand.
TGCGCAGCTTCTGCAGGGCGACGTGGATCGTGTCCTGGTACGCCATCCAGAGCGCCGTGTGGCGGGCGACCTCGATGGAGAGCGTGGCGTCGCCGTCCGGGCGACCCGCGTCGAACGGGATCACTCGCGAGGCCCGGTCCAGGAACAGGTCGGTGTAGCGGGGATCCTGGTAGAGCGCGGTGCGCACGCAGCCGTGCACCACCATCGAGCGAGCCGCCTCCGGGAAGTCGGCGACACGATCCATGCGGTCCGCGATCTTCGGGCCGACGAGCTGACGCGGATCGGAGATCGCGAGGTCGTGGTGCCGCTTCGCCTCGATCTCGGCGGCCTCGGCCTCGGGATCCCGCGGCGGACGGCGCCCGATCGTGACCCGCACGGGGCCGAGTCCCGAGGGCCGCTTCGGGGCCGCGGCGATCTCAGCCTCCTCCTCCGCGGCGCGCTGGGCGGCCTCGAAGCCGAGCCCGAACGCCTTGAGCGAGCGCTCGACGGCCTTGCCTGAACGCTTCAGCGATTCCTCGAACTGCTCGCGCGGGATCGGGAGCACCCCGGAGCCCGCGAGAGCACCGAAGAGCGAGGACGAAATCACGCTCCCCGCCTGCAGGGCGAGCGCGTTGAAGTCGGTGGCAACGAGGCGCTTCGACCCGGCGCGCGCCGAGTTCACGAGGCTCTCGACGTCGACGCGCCCGTCGCCGAGCGCGATCTTCTCCGTCACCGCGTAGACGCGGTTCGTCGACGCGATGAGGGTGGTGCGATCCGGCGTGCAGAAGCCGCGCTGGAGCGCGCGACCCGCCTCCATGAGTTCGGAGGCGATCACGACGTCGACCTCGCCCGGGGTGGGGAAGAGGCTCAGGATCGGTTCGGCGCGCGGGCTGCCGGGTGCCGCGGTATCGGCGCGCGGGAAGAGCTCGACGTAGTAGACGGTCGCTCCGGTGCGCTGCGCGACACCGGCCACCGAGGTGCTCTGCGTCACGTATCCCGCGTCCTCGCCGAGCGAGACGATCCAGTCGGCGAGCACACCGCCGCCCTCGCCGCCCATCGCGAGGATGGCGATGGTGATGGGCCGGCGGCCGGTCATCCAGGTGTTCACGCGGCCACCTCGTACTTGCTCGCGCGACGCTCGATCGGGCCGGAGAGCATCGACATCCAGCCCGAGCGGACGGCGCCGAGCGTCTTGTCGATCCAGCTCGGGTTGATCACGACGTCGGTGCGATAGAACGACGGGCAGAGGGAGGCGGCGTGCGCGTTCGCACCGCAGACGCCGCAGCCGACGCAGCTGTCGATGACGGTCGCGACCGGATCGGTGCGCATCGGATCGGGGTTGTCCTTGAGCGTGAGCGAGGGGCAGCCCGAGATGCGGATACAGGCGTGGTCGCCCGTGCAGGTCTCCGCGTCCACGCCGAAGCGCTGGCGCACGACCCGCTTGCCGGCCTTGATGGCCTGCTGGGTCTTCGGCTTCTCGCGCCGTTGCGCGTTGAGCTGGCACTCGCTCTGGGCGATGATGACCTTCGGGCCGTCCTCCTTCGTGGTGAACGCCTCGACGAAGATCTTCTTGAGCTTGCCCACGTCGTAGGTGTGCGACATCGTCTTGGCCCACTTCACCCCGACGCCGCGCACCGCGCGTTCGATCGGGTGCTGGGTCGAGCGGGAGGCCGGCGCGGATCCGCCGTACGAGGAGAGCACGTCCTGCCCGCCGGTGGCGGCGGCGTAGGCGTTGTCGACGACGACGAGCACCTGGTCGTTCTTGTTGAAGACCGCGTTGCCGACGCCACTGGTGAGCCCGTTGTGCCAGAAGCCGCCGTCACCCATGACCGCGACCGTCGAGCGGTCGGCGTCGCGGGCGTTCAGCGCGGCGGCGCCGGCGGATCCGAGGCCGTAGCCCATCGTGGTGCCGCCGAGGTTGAACGGCTCGTTGATCCCGAACAGGTGGCAGCCGATGTCCATGCTGACGTGGTGCTCCTGCCCGACCTCCTTCTCGGCGAGTTTCATCGCGCTGAAGATCGGGCGCTCCGGGCAGCCGGTGCAGAGCCCCGGTGGGCGTGCCTGCACCTGCGCGGCGTCCACGCGCGGTGCGAACGGGCTCGCCGGGTTCTCCGGCGGAAGGAGGAGCGCGGGGCGCGACGCCATGAGCTCCGGGCGGTGCGCCTCGAGGAACTCGGTGAGGCCCTTGGTCACCACCTGAGTCGTGTACTCGCCGCCCATGGGCAGCAGGTCCTTGCCGTGCAGCGCGGTGGTCACACCGGCCTTGCGCAGGATCGAGTGCAGGTTCTGCTCGATGTAGTCGGGCTGTCCCTCTTCGAGCAGCAGCACGGCCTTCTTGCCCGCGCAGAACTCGAGGACCTCCTCGTCGACGACCGGGTAGGTGACGTTCATCACGTACATCGGCACCTGGGTGTTACCGAAGGCGTCGGAGCAGCCGAGCAGTTCGAGAGAGCGATTCAGGGTGTTGTAGAGCCCGCCCTGCACGATGATGCCGATGTCGTCGACCCCCTCGGCGCCGTCGAAGAACTCGTTCATGCCGTGGGTGCGGATGTACTCGACCGCCGCGGGCCAGCGCGCGTTGATCTTCTCCTGCTCGTGCAAGAAGCTGGCAGGCGGCAGCACGATGCGGCTGAGGTCGCGCTGGGGGTGCTCGACGGCGTCGGTGACGGTCATCGGGGGTCGCACGTTGTCCTCGGCGATGAAGGATCCCTGGAGGTGGCAGGAGCGGAGCCGGAGATCGAGCATGACGGGGGTGTTGCTCGCCTCGGAGAGGGCGAAGCCGTGCTTCACGGAGTCGACGATGGCGGAGATGTTCGGGCGCGGATCCAGCAGCCACATCTGCGACTTCATGGCGAACGCATGCGAGCGCTCCTGCATGATGCTGGATCCCTCGCCGTAGTCCTCGCCCAGGATCACGAGCGCCCCGCCCATGACCCCGCCGCTCGCGAGGTTCGCGAGCGCGTCCGACGCCACGTTCAGCCCGACGGTGGACTTGAACGTCACCGCGCCGCGGAGCGGATAGTGCACCGATGCCGCGAGCATGGCCGCGGCCGTGGCTTCGGAGGCCGAATTCTCGAAGTAGACGTCGAGCTCGTCGAGGATGTCGTGCGCGTCGCCGAGCACATCCATGAGGTGGGAGATCGGCGCTCCCTGGTACCCGCCGACGTAGGCGACACCCGATTCGAGCAGGGCTTTCGTGACCGCGAGGATCCCCTCGACGTGCAGCGGCGTGCCGGCTCCCGAACGCAGGAGTTTCACCTCATTGACGAATGAACGCTCTGCCATGATCCAGCCTTTCCATGTCACCGTTGACTCGGACCCGAGGGTCGTCCCTCAAATATATCAAAGAACCCACGAGCGTCACGCAAATGTTAGAAACCTGAGTGAAACACTCGGGTGCGTCTGCGTACGAGGGTACGCAGTTCGGCGGTCGTCAGCTACCGCTCACCGGAGTGATGCGGGGCTTGAACGGCCAGGTCGCCTCTCGACCCCCGTGATCCCGGACGGCCTGAAGATCAGGATGATCACCATGATCGCGCCGAGGGTGATGAGCCGGCTCCCCGAGGGCAGCGACACGACGACGTCGCCGAGCTGCAGCCCCTTCTCGAACAGCCCGAGCACGTGGCTCAGCGCCGAGATCGCGAGGGCGCCCACGACCGCTCCCCACATCGACAGCATGCCGCCGACGACGAGCATTGCGATCGTGGTGAAGGTGAAGTCGAGCGAGAACTGCGAGGCCTGCGCGACCCCGTTGAGCTGCACCCAGACGGCACCGCCGATCCCGGCGAGCGCACCCGAAACGGTGAAGGCGATCAGGCGGTGCAGGGTGACGCGGATCCCGGAGGCCGGGGCCGCCTGCACGTTGTCGCGCGAGGCCCGGAGCATACGCGCGCTTCGGCTCTGGCCGTACAGCCAGGCGAGGGCGATCACGGCGAGTGCGATGAACAGGATCGACTGCAGATCGAAGCTGCGCGGCAGCCCGGTCATCGACTGACCGGCCTTCGGGCCGATCTGCTTCCAGTAGGTGAGGATCTGCACGACGAGCATCAGCAGCGCGAACGTCGCGATCCCCGCCTCCAGGCCGTTCAGGCGCATCAGGGCGAGCCCGCTGAGCAGGGCGACGAGGCCCGCAACCAGCGCCGCGATGAGCAGGGCCACGAACGGGCTCGCGCTCGCCTGGGCGAGGAACGGGAACAGGTCGGGCATGATCGCGGACTTGATGTTCGGGGGAATCGTCAGCAGCGACAGCGTCCAGGCGCCGACCGCGACGAACGCGATGTGGCCGAAGGACAGCACGCCGCTGTTGCCGATGAAGGTCCACATGGCGACCACGATGATGAGGTTCGCGAGGGCGTAGCCCAGGTCGATCGCTGCGGTCTGCGACACGAAGCTGGTCGCCAGGGAGACGACCCACACGACGAGGAGCGGAACGGCGAGGGTCCACAGGCGGGCCAGCGGTTCCGGGATCGTGATCCCGGTGAACCGACGCCGGGGTGCGGGGGAGGTGGTCATGTGCGCTCCTTGGAGTGCCGCCCGGCGAAGAGGCCGTTCGGGGCGATGACGAGGACGACGGCGACGAGGAGGTAGACGAACGCGATGCGGAAGTCGTTGATCCAGTCGGGGAGCCAGGTCGTGAACATGGAGACGGCGAAGCCGACGATGAACCCGCCGAAGACGCTGCCGCCGAGGCGCCCGAGTCCGCCGATCGCGGATCCGATGAGCGCGAACAGGGTGACCTGCACGCCGAACGTCGGCCCGACGGACCCCGACTGGGCGGTGAGCACAAAGGCGATCGCGGCGGCGAGGATGCCGCTCAGCGCGAAGGTGAGCGCGATGACACTGCCGGCCCGGATCCCGAGCACCCGCGCGGCCCGGAAGTCCTCGGACGCCGCCCGCACCTGCAGCCCCATGCGGGTGCGGGTGAGGAAGACGTGCATGCCGACCAGGAGGACTGCGCCGAGCACGATGGACACGACCGAGATCAGGTTGACGCGCAATCCGCCGATCGTGACGGAGGAGGCGAGGGCCGGGGCGACCGCCGCCGACAGCACGTTCGTGCCGAAGACGCCATCGTAGACGCGCTGCAACAGGATGCTCACTCCGAAGCTCGCGATCAGCAGCGTCGCCGGGGGCTGGGAGCGGATCCAGCGGAAGACCGCCGCGTCCATGAACAGTGCGAGTGCCACGGCGACGACGATCGAGGCGACGATGGCGAGCGGCCACGAGACGGGCCAGAGCAGGATCAGAGCGTACCCCGCCCCGGTGATGAGCTCGCCGTTCGCGAAGTTCGCGAGGCGCATGACGCCGAAGACCAGGCCGATGCCGAGCGCGGCGAGCGCGTAGACGGCACCGGCGGAGGTCGCGTCGATGAGTGCTTGGAGGAAGGTCACGAGCCTAAGTACGCTTTCATGAGAAGGGCGGAATCCTGGGCGTCGGCGGGGCTCAGCGTCATGGTGATGCGGCCCTCGCTGAGCACGTGGGTGCGGTCCGCGGCGGCGACGGTCTGCTGCGCGCGCTGCTCGACGAGCAGCACGGCCGTGCCGCGGGCCCGGATGCTCTCGATCGACGCGAACACGGTGTCGACCGCCGTGGGGGAGAGCCCGAGCGACGGTTCGTCGAGCGCGAGGAGGCGCGGCGCGGCGAGCAGCGCGCGGCCGATCGCGAGCTGCTGCTGCTGCCCGCCAGAGAGGAGGCCGGCCTGGCGCTCGGCGAACTCCTGCAGGATCGGGAACAGGGTGTACACCCACTCCAGGTCCTCCGCGAGTCCGGCCGACGATGCGCGGGCGGTCGAGCCGAGCCGGAGATTCTCCCGCACGGTGAGCCGGCCGAACACGTTGTGGCCCTCCTGCACGAGTGCGACCCCGGAGCGGGCGATGCGCTCCGTCGAGACCCCCAGCAGGTTCGCACCGGCGAAGGTGAGCGACTGCGCGTTCGCGCGGACCGCGCCGACGAGCGCGTGCATCATGGAGGACTTCCCGGCGCCGTTCGGGCCGATGATCCCGACGAGCTCACCCTCGGCGACGGTGAAGCTCACGCCGCTGACCGCGGGGACACCGCGGTACGCGACGGTGAGATCCTCGACCGCCAAGAGCGGGGCCGTGGTGCGTGCGTCGCTCATGCGAGCCCTCCCTCTGCGATCTGCTGCGCCGCGCTGCCCAGGTAGCTGCTGGCGAGGCGCTCGTCGCGCCGGACCTCGTCCGGAGTGCCGTCGAGCACGTTCTTGCCGGCGCCGAGCACGAAGATCGTGTCGCAGCTCGAGAAGATGAGCGGCATGTTGTGGTCGATGAGGAGCACCCCCACGCCCTGGTCGGCGACTGTGCGCATGGTGGTGCGCAGATGCTCGGCCTCACCGTCGTTGAGACCCGCCGCGGGCTCGTCCATGAGGACGTAGCTCGGCCGGGTCGCCAGCGCGCGGGCGACGCCGAGGCGCCGCTCGACGCCGTGCGGCAGCCCGTCGGCGTCGTGCAGCATCCACTCGGAGAGCTGCAGCTCGTCGAGGAGCTCCAGGGCGAGCCGCCGCGCGGCCCGCCGGCTCCCGCCGCAGGCGAGCGCGGTGATCTCGACGTTCTCGAGCACGGTGCTGCGACGGAAGAGGTGCCCGTGCTGGAACGTGCGGGCGATGCCGCGGCGGGCCCGGCGCTCCGGGCGCACCCGGGTGATGTCGTCGCCGTCGGCCGACACGCGCCCGCTGTCGGGCAGGTCGTACCCCGTGAGGATGTTGACGAGTGTCGACTTGCCGGCGCCGTTCGCCCCGATGAGGCCGGTGACCCGGCCCTTCGGGATCTCGATCGACACGTCCGTCAGTGCCTGGACCCCGCTGTAGGAGCGGGAGAGGGTGTCCCCCCGCAGGCCGTCGTGGCCTGCGGGGGGAGTGGTGGTCTGCTGCATGCGCGGATGCTCCGGTTAGCGGAGGACCTGCTCGGGTGCCCGCGTCTCGAGCCACGCGAGCGCGCCGTCCTTGACCTCGAGCACTCGCTGGGGCCGCTCGACGTTCACGTGCAGGTCCGATGAGAACGAGGTCGGGCCGACGAGCAGCGGCACATCGGAGAACCCGGTGAATGCCTCGGCGAGCGTGTCGCCGTCCCACGAACCCGACTCCTCGACCGCCAGCTTGACGGCCTCGATCGCCGCGTTGCCCGTCGTCATGCTGCCGTTCTCGGGACGCTGCCCGTAGACCTCCTCGTACTTCGCGGACGCCTCGTTGACCTTCTCGTCGCTGTCATCGCCCCACACCGAGGGGTACGTGACGATGTAGTAGTCGGTGAGACCCGGGATCGCGCCCAGCCAGAATGTGCCGTCCATGCCGAAGCCGGAGACGACCGGCGTTGCGAGCCCGCCATCGCGGAGCTCCTTCGCCGCCTTGCCCCCGCCCTCGCCGTAGCTGCAGTTGAAGATGACGTCGGGGGCTTCGCCGCTCGTGATCTTCGAAACGGTTTCCTTGACGCTGTCGCCCTGCACGAAGGAGTAGGTGGCGATCTCCGTGCCGCCGAGCTCGGTGAACCGCTTCGCGGCGGTCTCGCATTGGTTCTGGGTGTACTTGATCGAGTCGTCCTTCAGGAAGACGGCCTTGGTCCAGCCCTGGTCAGCGGCGAACTCGGCCATCACGCTGGCCTCACCGGGCACGGCGTTGCCGAGGGAGAACCCGATGTTCAGGCCGCCCTCCGGGCCGTAGATGGTGTCGCCCACGCAGGGGGCGATATTCAGCACGTTGTTCTGCTCGGCCACCTGGGAGGCGGGCACAGCGGTGTCGTAGTCGCAGGTGACCATGAGCACCTTCGCGCCGTCGTCGATCAGGCTCTGCGCCGCCGGAGCGTACTTCTCGAAGTCCGAGCCGGTGTCGATGACGGAGAGCTCGACCTGCTTGCCGTCGATGCCGCCATTCTCGTTCAGCTCATCGATCTTGATCTTCATGGCGTTGAGCGCCGGGATGTCGAAGGGGGACATGAAACCGGTCTCGGCCATGACGGCCCCGATCAGCACGGTCCCGCTGTCGTCGCCGCTGCCGCCGGCGTCGGAGGGGGCGGCCGATGACACGCAGCCGGTGAGTGCGAGAGATCCCGCGGCGAGTGCCACGAGTGGGACGAGGATGGACTTCCGCATGGGCTGATGCCTCTCTGTGGTGACGGAGCGGCTCCGCTGCTGCGAAGGGTCCGCCGGGGTGAACATGCTCTGACGCGTCAGTGACGATCGCAGAGAGGTTCGTGCCGGAACAGAGGGGTCTTGGGGTGGCATGAATGCTCGGACGTCGACAGTGACATCACAAGTTCTATCCCAAATCGGTTACGCGCGTCAATAGAATGTTTGCTCTTGTGATCTGCGCGTCACCCGATCGTCATCGTTTCTCGAGCGCGACCACTTCCTGGACGTACGCGAAGGCGGGCTGCTCGAGCTGTGTCACGACCTCTTCGATGAGGCGGGTGGCGGGATCCCCGGGCCAATCGCTCCGGAGCAGTTCACGGGGGAGTCCCGGATCCCGCATCGGGAGCACGCGCCAATCGTCGAGCGCGCGGAGATAGTGCACAAACGCCTCGCGGGGGGCGATGCCGTCGCGATGGCTCCGGATGAGGGACTGGAAGCCCGACTGGTGGCGCGCGATGAACTCGCGGTATCCGCTCTCGATGGCGTCGAGATCCCAGCTCTCCCGGGCCATGCGGGTGAGATCCTGGCCACCCGCGTGCCGCCCGACGAGGATGTTCGTGTTGTTCGTGAGCTCGAGGCTGTCGATGAGCTCCAGGGCGTCGGCCGCCATGCGCGCCGGCGCGATCCAGACCCCTTGCCCGACATTGCCGAAGCCGAGCAGCGCGAGCCGGGAGCGGAGGAGGTGCCGCTTCGCGCGCTGCTGCTCGGGGACGGAGAAGGTGGCGATGCACCAGCCGTCCTCGAGCTTGGCGGGCTGGCGGGCGTGCCAGATCACCTCATCACCCGAGGCGAGCGACGCCTTCGCGAGGTCGGTGAGGCGGTAGCCGCTCTTGCCGTCCTGCTTCTCCGGTACGAGCCAGTGCCGCTTCTTCAAGCGGGAGACGCCCGTGCGGGTGCTCGACTCGTCGATCCCGAGCTCCTCGAGCAGTGCGACGATTCCCTTGATGGGCATCCAGTCCCCGGTGCGGCGGGCGAAGGCGCCGAGCAGCGTCACGAGGAGGGTGCGGGAGGTGTTCGAGCTCATGGTCGACCTGTTCTACTCGGTTCTCGCGGGAGGAATGCAACGTCTCTGTTGCGATCATCACAGAATCGTGACAGTTTTGTGCAGAGCCCAACGGTGTGTGCTCAGAAACAGGAGAGACGATGAATAGCAGGCCCACATTCTCCCACGTCGGCATCACGGTGCCCAAGCTCGAAGACGCCGTGGACTGGTACCGCGACGTCTTCGGCTACACCCTGCTGGCGGGGCCGCTCGAGGTGCTCGAGGATGATTCACCCCTCGGCATCGCCGCCACGGGGATCTACGGCCGCGGCTTCCGTCGCTTCCGGTTCGCGCACATGGCGTCGCCCGACGGCAACGGCTTCGAGGTCTTCCAGTTCGATGCGCCCGCGTACGAGCGGCCGGACGAGGTCTTCCAATTCTGGCGCAGCGGGGTCAACCACTTCGCCGTCACCGCGCCGAACGTCGCCGAGTTCGCGGCGGAGGTGAGCGCCTCGGGCGGCACGCAGCGCTCGGAGGTGGTCACGCTCGACGAGTCGCGCGGCTTCCAGATCGTGTACTGCGAGGATCCGTGGGGCAACGTCTTCGAGATCTGCTCCCACCCGTACGCCGATATGTGGAACGTGTAGTGCGGGGGTGCGGCGGCGCACGGCCGCACGGCCGCCGCCGTACCCCCCCCCGTACCCGCTCGCCCCCCCCCCGGCACCTGCTCGCACCCCGCTCCCGCGGTCATCTTGCTCGAACCCCTCCCTTCTTACCGAGAGCCTTCGATCTGCGCGCTCACTTGGGAGGCGTTCGGCGTGGAAGGAGGCGTTCGGGACCGGGGCGCGGGGCGCGGGGGCGAGAGGGCGCGGTGGGTCGGGCCTAGCTGTCGCGGAGGACGGTCGTGACCCGCGCGGTCGACACCCGGTGGCCCAGGGCGTCGTCGATCTCAACGGCGTAGACCGCGACGGTGCGGCCGAGGTGGATCGCGCGGCAGGTCGCCGTGACGCGGCCCTCGGCGGCGCGGCCGGTGTGCGTCGCGCTGATGTCGAGCCCCACGGCCGTGCGGCCGTTGCCCGCGTGCTCGCAGGCCGCCAGAGACGCCAGTGTTTCTGCGAGTGTGCAGTAGGCCCCGCCGTGCATCGAACCGGTGATCTGCCGGTTCCCCGCAACGGGCATCGTCGCGATCGCGTGGTCGGCGTTGACCCGCACGAACTCGATCCCGAGTCGCTCGTCGAGCTCCCCGAGGACGGTCTTCACTGCATCGGTGTTGGTGTGCATGGTGGGCGCTCCTTCTGTCAGTCGCCGAGGTAGGCGACGCCTTGGATTTCGATCAGGGCCTCGGGCTGCCACAGCTTCGTGACGCCGATGCCCGCCATCGCCGGGTACTCACTCCCGGCCATCTCCCGCCACTTCTTGCCGATCTCGCGGCCGTGGCGCTGGTAGTCGTCGACGTCCGTGAGGTAGATCGTGACGTCGATCAGGTCGCTGGGGCTGCCGCCCGCGTGCTCGAGAGTGGCGAGAACGTTGCCGAACGCCTGCACGAACTGCTCGACGATGCCGCCGGGGACAATCTGGTAGTCGGCGTTCAGGGCGGTCTGGCCCCCGAGGTAGACGAACGGCCCCGCCTTGACGCCGTGCGCGAAGCCGATGGGCTTGCAGAGCTGCGGGGGGTTGATGATCTGTGCGGACAACGGGGTCTCCTTGGGGCTGAGTGGGGGTGGGGTGCGTCAGGGGTCGGGATCGCGAAGGCTTCAAGAACCGGAACTTTCATCACGTACTTGTGACGTTCGTGAATATTCTGACATACTAATGGTGATTTCGCGCGAGGCAGTTTCGGTCACCGCTCCGAACCCCTGCTCCGCCACCGACCTACGGGAGCAACGATGCACTTGGGGACACTCGCCACGACCGGCTCCGGCACCCGGGCCGCCGTGCGCGACGGCGACACCTGGATCCTGCTGGAGGCCACCGACGTCGGTGCGCTGATCGCCGAGCCTGACTGGCGGGATCGGATCGCGGCGGCGCGCGACGGCGGCGAGCGCACGCCGGTCGATGGCGCCGAGCTCGCGGCGCCGATCCTCCGGCCGGCGAAGATCGTCTGCTGCGGACTGAACTACCACGATCACATTGTGGAGACCGGCCGCGACATCCCGGAGTTCCCCACGCTGTTCGCGAAGTTCGCCGACACCCTCACAGGCCCCGAGGCGGAGATCGCGATCGAGGGGCCGAGAAGGTGGACTGGGAGGCCGAGCTCGCGGTGGTCGTGGGCGCCCCGCTGCACCGTGCCACACGATCCGAGGCCGAGGACGCAATCCTGGGGTACACCGTGGCGAACGACGTCTCGTGCCGGGACTGGCAGCAGCGGACCCTGCAGTGGTTCCAGGGCAAGGCCTGGGACCGCACGACCCCGCTGGGCCCGGTCGTCGTGACGGCCGATGAGGTCTCGCCGACGGAGGGTCTCGCGATCCACGCCGAGATCGACGGCGTGACGGTGCAGACGAGCAACACGCGCGAGCTCGTCTTCGACGCCGCGGACCTGCTCGCCTACGTCTCGCAGTTCGCGTCGCTCGCCCCGGGCGACCTCGTACTCACGGGCACCCCCGGCGGCGTCGGGCTCGGCATGAGCCCCCAGCGCTGGCTGCGGGACGGCGAGGTGCTGACCACCACGATCGAGGGCATCGGGACGCTCCGCAATCGGATGCGCCTCTCGGCGCCGAGCGGGCACGACGCCCCGGACTCGCAGGAGTAGGACATGGACGACACGATCCGCACGACCAACCAGGCCGACGCGCAGCGTTTCCTCGCCGCGATCCGCCTCGAAGAGGCGGAGGCGCAGGTCTTCGACCGGGCGTTCACGGTCACCCCGCAGTACGTGCCGTGGCCGAAGGCGTACGGCGGCGACTCCGTGGCGCAGGCGGCTGCGGCCGCGATCGCGACCATCGGCGACGACCGCGAGCTGCACTCGCTCCACAGCTCGTTCCTGCGGCCCGTCGAGTGCGGGCAGCCGGTGCGCTACGAGGTGGAGCTGCTCCGCGACGGTCGCGGCTACTCCACCCGGCACGTGCGCGGGTATCAGAGCGGCAAAGTCGTCTTTCTGACCACCGCCTCCTTCCAGGTGCCCGAGGCGGGTCGCGAATTCTCGCCGAGCATGCCCGAGGGGGCGTCGCCGGACGCGCTGCCGAGCGCCGCCGAGGTGCTGGCGCGCGCGGGTGCCGACTCGACCGCCGCGGGCGATTACTGGGCGCGGGGTCGCAGCTTCGACATGCGGCACGATCCCGCGCCGCTCTACGGCGGCTCCACGGCCGGCGATGCGGGGTCCGCAGCCGAACAGCACGTCTGGGTGCGCGCCTTCGAGGCGCTCCCCGACGACGCACGCACGCAGCAGATCGCGCTCGCCTATCTCTGCGACTACACGATCCTCGAGCCCTCGCTCCGCGCCCTCGGGCTGAACTGGTCCTCACCCGGGCTCGTCACGGCCAGCCTCGACCACAGCATGTGGTTCCATCGGCCGGCGCGAGCCGACGAGTGGCTGCTTTACGCGCAGGAGAGCGCGGGTGTGCAGAGCGGGCGCGCGCTGAACTCCGGCCGATTCTTCACCGCCGACGGCCGACTTGTCGCCACCGTCATGCAGGAGGGCATGATCCGCCAGACCTGATCGGGCGCGGTGGCACCGCGCCCGGATCCCGAACCACCTCAGCATCACCGGCCTCCAACGACGGAGCGTCGACCACACCCCTTCCCAGCAGAAAGGAATCGCGCATGGGAAAGAAGATCGCCGTCATCGGGGGAGGGCCTTCGGGCCTCTACTTCTCGGTGCTCGCCAAGAAGCTCGATCCGACGCACGACATCACCGTGTGGGAGCGCAACGCCCACGACGACACCTTCGGGTTCGGGGTGGTGTTCAGCGATGAGACCGTCGGCGGCATCGAGAACGCCGACCCCGAGTTCGCCGCCGCGATGGAAGCGCGCTTCGCGAAGTGGACCGACATCGACGTGCACTTCAAGGGCGAGCGCATCACGATCGGCGGCCAGGGCTTCGCCGCGGGGAGCCGCAAGGAGCTCCTCCTGCTCCTGCAGCATCGCGCGCAGGAGCTCGGCGTCACGATCCACTTCCGCACCGAGGCTCCCGACGTGGAGGAACTCGCGCGCGACTACGATCTGGTGATCGCGTGTGACGGCATCAACTCCAAGATCCGTCCGCACTACGCCGAGTCGTTCCAGCCGTCGCTCGACCCGCGGAAGTCGAAGTTCATCTGGCTCGGGCTGGACCGCGCGATCGAGGCCTTCACCTTCCACGTCAAGCACACACCCTGGGGCATCATCCAGGTGCACGCCTACCCCTACTCGGCCACCGAGAGCACGTTCCTCGTCGAGATGCACGAGGACGTGTGGCGCGGCGCGGGTTTCGACGCGAGCGAGAGCACGAGCTTCCCGCCCGGGGTCAGCGATGACGCCTCGGTCGCGAAGCTCGCCGAGATCTTCGCCGAGGAGCTCGGCGACGCGACGCTGCTCACGAACAACTCGAAGTGGATCACGTTCAACACGGTGCGCAACGAGAAGTGGAGCCACGAGAACGTCGTGCTGCTCGGCGACGCGGCCCACACGGCGCACTTCTCGATCGGCTCGGGCACGAAGCTGGCGCTCGAAGACGCGCTGGCGCTCGCCGCCAACCTGCACGAGCAGCCCGACGATCTCTCGGCGGTGCTGGAGGCCTACGAGGCCGAGCGCCGTCCGGTCGTGCTGTCGCTGCAGCGCGCCGCGCAGGCCTCGCTCGAGTGGTTCGAGAACATCGGCCAATACGCGGAACAGGAGCCGCTGCAGTTCGCCTTCAACCTGCTCACGCGCTCGCGCCGCATCACCTTCGAGAACCTCGGGCTCCGGGATCCGGGCTTCGCCGAGATCGTGCAGAAGGACTTCGCCGACCGCGTCGGCGGACCGGACGTGCCCGCGATGTTCCAGCCGTACCGGATCGGGACGCTCGAGCTGAAGAACCGCGTCATCGTCTCGCCGATGGATCAGTACTCTGCGGAGAACGGGATCGTCGGCGACTACCACCTGGTGCACCTCGGCAGCCGGGCCATCGGCGGGGCCGGGCTCGTGATGACCGAGATGATCGCGCCCTCCGCGGACGGCCGGATCTCGCCCGCGGACGCGGGGCTCTACACGGATGAGCAGCGGGAGGCGTGGGCGCGGATCGTGGACTTCGTGCACACGACGACCACCGCGAAGATCGGCGCCCAGCTTGGGCACTCTGGTCGCAAGGGATCGACGAAGGTGATGTGGGAGGGGATCGACGAGCCGGTCGAGACGGGGGGCTGGGAGGTCATCGGGCCCTCCGCGATCCCGTATGGGCCCGGCAGCTTGACGCCGCGAGAGGCGACCCGCGCCGACCTCGACCGCATCACCGCCGACTATGTCGACGCGACGCGTCGGGCGGCCGAGGCCGGCTTCGATCTGCTCGAGCTCCACGCCGCGCACGGCTACCTGCTCTCCTCCTTCATCTCGCCCATCTCGAACCGGCGCGACGACGCGTACGGGGGCTCGCTCGAGAATCGTCTGCGCTACCCGCTCGAGGTGTTCGATGCGGTGCGTGCGGCGTGGCCCGAGGGCAAGCCGCTCCTCGTGCGTCTCTCGGCCACCGACTGGATCCCGGGCGGCATCACTGACGACGACGCGGTCGAGATCGCCGCGGCGTTCATCGCGCACGGGGCCGACGGCATCGACGTCTCCTCCGGACAGGTTGCGAAGGAGGAGCGCCCGCAGTACGGCCGGAGCTACCAAACGCCGTTCGCCGACAAGATCCGGAACCGGGTCGCGGCGAAAGCCGACGTCGCGGTGATCGCGGTCGGGGCGATCTCCTCCTACGATGACGTGAACTCGCTCCTGCTCGCCGGCCGCTGCGACCTCGTGGCGATCGGCCGGAGCCACCTCTACGACCCGCACTGGATGCTGCACGCGGCCGCGGACCAGGACTATCGTGGGGATGCGGTCGGCTGGATCGATCAGTACCGCGCCGGGCGGCGGAAGCCTCCCACCGCCCGCACGGACGCGATCCGGCCCCGTCTCGAGCTCCTCGTCGGAAACGAGACTGCGGATCCCACTCACACCCGATGGATCGAGGGGAGTACGATCCCGGTGGCGTAATCGCATGACCCAGCACCAGACCGGGGTGCGCACCACGCGGCACCCCGGGCGCATCCATCTCAACGAGGAGAACCCAACATGAGTACCACTCTGGACATCGCAACCGCCCTCGCATCGGGCACGGTCCGCATCGTCGACCTGACCAATCCGCTGTCGTCCGAGACGCCGACGCTGCGGCTGCCCGACCCCTTCGCGAACCTCATCGACTTCAGCCTGGAGGAGGTCAGCCGCTTCAACGACCCTGGGCCGCTCTGGATGCACCACAACATCCACACCGGCGAGCACATCGGCACGCACCTCGACGCCCCCGTGCACTGGATCAGCGGCAAGGACGGTCTCGATGTCGCCAGTATCCCGCCCGCCCGCCTCGTCGGTCCCGCCGTGGTGCTCGACTTCACCGCGCAGGTGGCGGAGAACCCCGACTACCTGGTGACGGTCGAGGACATCCGGGCCTGGGAGGCCGACCACGGCGCGCTGCCCGAGAACGGGTGGGTGCTCTTCCGCACCGGGTGGGATCGTTTCGCGAGCGACCGCGAGGCGTTCCTGAACACCGACGAGACCGGATCGCACACGCCCGGTATGACCGCGGAGACCGCGAAGTGGCTGGCGGAGGAGACGAAGATCTCGGGTGTCGGCGTGGAGACCGTGGGGATCGACGCGGGGCGCGGGGCGGAGCTCGATCCGCCGTTCGCCGCCCACTACCACCTGCTCGGCAACGACAAGTACGGCATCACCTCGCTGCAGAACCTCGGCGAGTTGCCGGCGACCGGCGCCGTGATCATCGTCGCGCCGCTGCCGATCGTCGGCGGCGGTGGCAGCCCGTCGCGCATCTACGCGCTGATCGACGCATAGGGGCCGCCATGTCGCGCACGGTCATCAACCCGCCGGAGATCCATCCTGCGCCCGGGTTCAGCCACCTCACGATCGCGCCTCCGGGTACCACCGTCTATGTTTCCGGGCAGATCGCCCTCTCGCGTGATTTCCAGGTGATCGGTCCGGGGGACCTGGCGGAGCAGACCCGGGCGGCGATGCGGAATGTCGGAATCGCCCTCCGCGCGGCGGGTGCGGAGTGGGGCGACGTCGTGCGCCGCACGATCTACACGGTGCACCCCACGGAGTACGAGGTGATCACGGCCGCGATCGAGGAGGTGCAGGGGAGCAGCGAGCATCCATCTCAGACGATCGTCGGCATTTCCGGTCTTGCGATCGCGGGGCTGCTCATCGAGATCGAGGTGACGGCGGTGATCCCGGCGAGCTAGCTGGACGCCGTGATGGGTGTGGTGCTGGCCGCTGGATCAGCACCACACCCGTTTCGCTGTTACCGGGTCTTGCCGGTGATGATGCGCTGCGCGACCAGGTGCCCGGATCCCGCACCGAGCCCCGGCCCCGGGTGCGTCGCGGCGCCGATGTGCCAGACACCCCCCACCGCGGTCCGGTGCCCCGCCGCGCCCGGGAACGGGCGCCAGCGGAGGTTCTGATCGAGTTCCGCGGAGCCCGCGTACGGGTCCCCGGAGATCGCGTTCGGGTTCTCTGCGAGCAGGTCCGTCGGCGCGATGATGTCGGTCGCGAGGATCGACTCGCGAGTGCCCGGCGCGAACGCCTCGAGGCGGTCGATCACGCGGTCCACGTAGCGCTGCCGCAGGTCGCCGCTCTCCCAGCCGCCGCGCGTGTCGATCGTTTCGGACGCGTCGCCGACGGGCGCGAACGGCACCTCCTGCAGCTGGAGCCAGAGCGTCGCCTGGCCCTGGGGCGCCCGACTCGGATCGAGCAGACTCTGCTGTCCGACCACCACGGTGGGCCGCGACGGCAGGAGCCCCGCCTCCGCCTGGGCGCACGCGATTCCGGTGCTCCCGGATCCGTCGCTCAGGTGGATCAGCGGTACCGAGGCGAGCGCGGGATCCTCCCACTGCAGTGGGCGATCCAGCGCGAAGTGGAGCTGCATCGCTGCGCGGCCCGGACGGTAGTGCTCGGCGCTCCGTCGCTGGCTCGCGACCTCGGGCGACGAGCGGAGCAGCGACCCGTACAGCGCGCCGGGGGACACGCTGGCGAGCACGGTGTCGGCGGCGATCGTGCCCGACGACGTGCGCACCCCGGTGGCCTTGCCGCCGGAGACGAGGATCTCCTCGGCCTCCTCGCCCGTGCGGATCTCGACACCCGAGTCACGCAGCAGCCGCTCGAACGCGACGAGGAATTCCCCGGCGCCGCCCGTGACGACGGGCAGGCCGAACTGGTGCATGGCGGCCGCGAACACCGGGATCATCATGCCGCCGGTGGCGTGATCCGGGCCGAGGCCCGAGTGCAGGCCCCACGGGGTCCAGAGTGCGTCGACCTCCCACCCGGTGAACTTCCGTCGGAGGTAGCTGCGCGCGCTCGTCAGCGAATCGCGGGCCAACGACTCAAGACCGGCCGCCTTGAGCGCGCGCAGTGCCTTCCACCCGAGCGTGCCGGCGACGCGGTTCGAGCCGAGCTCCGCGCCGAGCGCCCCGAAGATGAACGGTGCGCGCGGCCCGAACTCGTCGAGCATGCCGAGGTACGCGTCGCGGTCGCTCGCGAGCCCGAAACCCTCGGCCGTGCGCGCCGGGTCGCGGTACGCGATCGTCGTGCGCCGCTCGCCCTGCACGTCGGCCGTGCTCGCCGTGACGGCGTCGTCGCTGTTCGAGTAGCTCAGGCCGCGCGCCGCGAGCTCATCGCCGAGCTCGGCGAACGCCGCACTGGAGACGAAGAGCGGATGCCACGAGGAGTAGGTGTCGTGCCGGAACCCGGGGAGCGTGCGCTCGGGATCCGCGGCGATGAAGCCGCCGATCCGCTCCGCGCGCTCGATGAGTACCGTGTCGATCCCGGCGCGGGCGAGCTCAGCCGCCGCGACCATCCCGTTGATACCACTCCCGATGACAACCGTTGTCATGAGCCCTCCGAGCTGTGCGTTGTGGTGCCATGATAGCTGCCGCCGTGGAAGACGAGCGGTGCCGCAGCCGCGTGCGCGTACCGCACGATCTGCCCGATGTAGATGACGTGGTCGCCGGCCTCGTGGCGTGCCGTCGTCTCGCACTCGAACGTGGCGAGGGTGCCCTCGAGCACCGGGATCCCGGCCACACCCTCGCGCAGCGGCACCCCCTCGAACTTGTCCGTCGCCCCCGCCGCGAATTGCCGCGACAGCTGGTGCTGGTCGCTCGCGAGCACGTTGATGGCGAAGTGCGTGGCCGTCTCGAACGCCGGCAGGCTGCGCAGGTGCCGGCCGGGGCACCACAGCACGAGGGGCGGGTCCATCGAGAGGGAGGTGAAGGAGTTCGCCGTCACCCCGATACGCTCGCCCTCCGGGGTGACGGTCGTGACGACGGTCACCCCCGTGGCGAACTGGCTGAACGCGGAGCGCAGATCCCGCGGGTCGAAATCTGCGGCATCGACACTGGTACTCATGGCGGATCCCTCCACGGCCGAGGACGTTGACGTCTGAGTGATGATGGACATGTTCGCTCTCCTGTTCTGGTGTGCCGCTCAGGCCGCCGCGCGACCGGCGACCTCCGCCAGGTAGCGCTCGCTGCCGGCGGGATCGAGGAAGTAGTCGCCGAAATCGACCGGGTCGTTGAAGCCGTTCGCGAAGCGGTGCGCGATCTCGGGGTACTGGGACGCCGCGCCGAGCACCTGCAGCACGTGCGGCGGCGGCGGCTGCAGCAGCGCGTTCGTCCAGTCGGCGACCGGCTTGATGCGCGCCCAGTACCGCTCGAAGGCGTTCTGCTGGAAGGCACGGTCGTAGGGGAGGTTCTCGTGGTCGAGGATCGTGTCGAGGTAGCTCTGCGCGCACTTGGATGCGTTGTTCGACCCCTGCCCGGTGATCGGGTCGTTGAGCACGACCACATCGGCCATGCCGAGCACTGTACGGCCGGAGGGAAGCTCCATGATCGGGTGGCGCACGGTCGGGGCGAAGCGGCCCTGCAGCACCCCCAGGTCGTCGGTGAGGCTCACATCGGTCGCGCGCTCGGCCTCCCACGGCAGGTACGTGCGCAGGAAGTCGAGCGAGGCGTCGAGATGCTGCTCGGGCGTGAGGCCCTGCCAGCGATCGAGCGGACCGCCGGGCACACCCTCGAAGACGAAGATGTGGCAGTCGCCGCTGATGGTCGCGGCCGGGAAGACGAAGAACTCGCCGACGCCGGGGATCAGATTGAAGGCCACCCGGGAGAAATCGGGGCTGGGTTCGAAGCCGTGCACGTAGGTGAGGGCGAGCGCACGCTGCGGCTCGGCGTAGGTGCTGCGATCCGCGTCGCGCTCGAAGGCCCGCGCGATCTCGCCCTTGCCCGCGGCGACGATCACGAGCTCCGATTCGAGCGAGTAGCGCTCGAGGGCCGCGATGTCGGCCTCCTCGAAGACGACCTCGCCGCCGTTCTGCTGGAACGTCTCGATGAGCGCCGGGAACTTGATGCGCTGGTCGATCGCGTACGCGGGCTGATCGAGGCGGCCCGCCCAGCTGAAGAGCTTCTCGCCCGGCTGCTCCGGGTGCGGCACGGTGAAGCCGATCCCCTCGACCGGCGGTGCGTCGGGCCAGAGATCGACCCCCACGGCGCGCTCGTACTCGAGGGCCTTGGAGAACATGCACTGGCTCGAGGCCACGCGGCCGGCGCGAATCTCCTCGGGGGTGCGATCCGAGATCAGCCGCACGTGGTAGCCGTGCATGAGGAGGCCGAGGCCGAGCTGGATGCCGGACTGGCCGGCTCCGACGATGGTGATGTGACGCTGGGACATGGGGTGAGCCTTTCGAAGTGGTGCGGGACGTAGGGGTACGGGATCGCCGCGCTGCGGCGGCGTGCGGTCCGGGGTCGGGGTTGGGCGCGGGCCGCAGCGGGATGCGGATCGCGGCGGGTTACTCGGGCGGTGCGAGGAGCGGGATCGCGGGATCGCGCTGCTCCGGACCGAGCGCCGAGTATCCGCCGTCCACGGCGTAGTCCGCGCCGGTGACGAAGCTGGCGGCGTCGGAGGCGAGGAACGCGACCACCCGGCCGACCTCCTCCGGGCGTCCCAGGCGGCCGAGCATGTGGAAGTCGGCGGCGACACGGTCCGCGTGCGCGAGGTCGCCGCCGGAGACCGACTCGATGACGTTCGACCAGGTCCAGCCGGGGCTGACCGAGTTCACACGGATGCCGTCCGGCGCGTAGTCGAGCGCCTGGAGCTTCGTGAGCTGGGCGATCGCGGCCTTGCTGACGGGGTAGACCCAGCGCCCGGTCTGGGCGACCGAGGAGGAGATGGACGTGAAGTTGACGACCGCACCGTGCCCGCTCGCCGCCAGGTGCGGCCGCGCCTCGGCGACGAGCCGGGCCCCGCTCACGAGATTGATGTCGAGGGCGGTCAGCCAGTCGGCGCGCGAGGTGTCGGCGCCCTCGTCGAGATAGGTCGCCGCGAGATTCACGACGATGTCGAGTCGGCCGTGGCGTGCGACCGCGCCCGAGACGAGCGACGCGAGCTGTGCGTCGTCGGCGATGTCGCAGCGCTGGGCGTCGATCCCGGGATCGAGTGCGGCGAGTCCGTCGGCGTCGATGTCGGCGACGACCACGACGGCGCCTTCGCCCCGGAGGACGTCGACCACCCCGCGGCCGATCTTCGTCGCGCCTCCGGTCACGATGGCGACCCGGTCGGTGAGTGCGGGCATGCAGCTTCTCCTGTTCTTCATCGAACTGGCGCCCACTGCCGGTGCTCCGGGCGGGTCGCTATGCTTACCCTCAAGCAAAACCGACTCGGGATCGCGCGACTATCCACCTCGCGCCGACCTTATCCGTTTTGCGCAATGCACCGATGGAGGTCGCGGAAGGGGGAGCGATGGCGCCGAGAGCCTGGGCCGAGCTTCCCCGTGCCGACGAGTTGCTGAGCTCGCGACCGACCCTCCGCGCCGAGACGGTCGATGAGGCCCACGAGACCATCTCCGCGCTGTTCTGCGAGCACGCGCTCGCCCCGATCGAGCGCAGCGAGGTGCGGATGCAGCTGCGCTCCGTGCACGACGGCGGCGTCGGGATCGAACTGCTCGATTATGGTCGCGCTGTGAGGATCGCGGTCGACCGCGGGCTCGAGGACTTCCACCTGGTGCAGATTCCGCTCAGCGGCCGCGCGACGATGCACGTCGGCAACGCGGTGGTGGACTCGTCGCCGCAGGTCGCGACCGTGCCGCCCATCGATCGCGAGTTCGTCATGCGCTGGGGGCCGGCGTGCCGACCCTGATCGTGTACGTGGCGAAGGATCGGCTCCGCGAGATGGCGCGGGCGGTGTACCAGGTGGATGCGGATCGACTGCAGCTCGGCCTGCACCTGCAGCTCGGGGCTCCCGCGGGCGCGGACTTCCTGCGCGCCCTCGTGGAGCATCACGACGTGCTGGAGCGCGCGACGACGGACGGCGCCTTCGCGCGCAAGCTCAGCGCCGATCTCCTGCTCGCGCGGCTGCTGAACGCGGCTGACAACTCGGTGAGCCGCTCGCTCGGGGCGTGGTCGAATGCGGAGGCGACCTCGATCCCGCGCGGCGACGCTCTCGTCCGGCGGTTCGAAGAGGCCATCGACGCCGCCGCGACCGAGGGCTCGAGTGTGCTCGACATCGCGACCGAACTCGGGGTGCCGCTGCGCACGCTGCAGAGCCACGTGCGGGCGACGCGGGGCACCACGCCGACCGCCATGCTGCGCGACGCCCAGCTGCGCCGCGCGCGGGCACTGCTCGCCGCGGCTGATCCTCACCGCGAGACGGTCACGAGCATCGCGACGCAGGCCGGATTCGCGCACCTGGGCCGCTTCTCGACGGAGTACCGGCGGCGGTTCGGCGAGTCCCCGGCCGAGACGCTGCGCCGATGAGCGGCGCACTCCGCGACGGAGCTGCCCGCGACGGCACGCTGCACTCGGTGGCGAAGGCGCTCGAGATCCTGCACCTGCTGCGCGCCCACGGACCGCAGCGCCTCTCCGACATCGCCCGCGAGGTGGGGGTCGGATCCTCGACGGCGCACCGTCTCGTCACCACGCTCCGGCAGCAGCGATTCGTGCGCCAGGAGCGCAACGGCAAACGGTACGAACTCGGATCCGCGATGCTCTTCTCGTCGACGGTCTCGGCGCTCGAGCACTGCGTGGCCGTGAGCGAGGACGTGATGCGCGAACTGCAGGAGACGACGGGGGAGACGATCCACCTCACGGTGCTGCGCGGCGGACGCTGCCTGTTCGCGGCGTCCGTCGAGTCCGGGCGGCCCGTCAGCGTCACGAGCCGCGTGGGCCAGGGGCCCCCGGCGCACACGGCGGCCGGGGGCAAGATCCTGCTCGCGGCTCTGGATCCCGAGCGACTCACCGAGGTGTACCTGTCTGCGCCGCTGCCCGCCATCACCGCCGACTCGATCACCGAGGTCACGGAGCTCGAGCGCGAGCTCGATGCGGCGCGGGATCTCGGGTTCGCGCGGAATCTCGGGGAGTCCGAGGCGGACATGTATGCGTTGGCGGTGCCAGTACGACGCCCGAGCGGCGAGGTCATCAGCAGTCTGACGGTCGCGGCGCCGCTGTCGCGGATGGGCGGGCCTGAGCGGGGAGTGACGCTCAACTCGCGCGAGGAGGGATTGCTGCAGCAGGTGCGGGCGGCGGCCGCACGCATCGAGGTGCTGCTCGCGTATTGATCCCGCTCCGCGGAATTATTTCCGGGGTCCTCGGGTGCTGCGTAGATTCGGGATCATCCCTCCGCGACGCAGCGACGGCGCGCGATCCATCGCGGAGCGGCCATCGAAAGGACACCACCATGACCGACGCACTCGACCCCCTCGGCCGCCCGTTCAAGAGCATCAGCATCCAGCGCAAGGACGAGTTGCCGCTCGCTCCGGGCCAGACGTCGAAAGCGAAGCGCTACTCGGGCGTCTCCGTCGAGAACACCGACGTCGTTGACCTGTGGTTCGGGCGCGTGCACACGGGAGTCGGTGAGCACTCCGATCCGCATCACCACGGCGAGGCGGAGACCGGCGGGTACGTGCTGCAGGGCAGCGGATACATCCGGTTCGGCGAGCGCTACACCGAGGTCATCTACTTCGAGGAGGGCGACTTCGTGTACGTGCCGCCGTTCGTGCCGCACATCGAAGGCAATGTGAGCCGCTCGAAGGAGCTCATCTGGCTCACCACCCGCAACCCCGACAACATCGTCGTCAACCTCGAGGATCAGGACGTCGCGGACATCGAGCTCGAGTACAAGGACTGATCCGTTCTCGGCGGGCCGTCGCGGGGGAGTGCCGCGCGCCCTATACACTCTCGCGCGCGTGTTCGCTAGGATCGAGCTATGAGTGAGATGCAGCAAGCGGGACACGGCAGCGTCGCCCTCTCGACAGATCGCCTCATGCCGAGTGTGCAGCGCATCGGAAACCGCGACATCGAGATCACGTTCCTCGGCAAGAACGCGGCGGGCCTGCCCACGTGGATCATGTGGAGCGCATCCGAGCCGCACCTGATCGGTCTGCTCAGCCAGGGCCGCATGGGCTACAACCTCGAGCAGAGCACCAGCTCGGGTGTCATGCTGCAGGAGAACATCTCGCTGAGCCGCGTGCAGCGCGCCCTCGGCGGCCTCTGAGGGTTCGCCCGTCCGCACCCGTCCGTTTTCTGCACGGCGCTCTCACGCCGCCACAGCCGAGTGAACGCATCTGCACCGTCTGGTTTCCCACGCGGTGCAGATGCGTTCACTCGTTGGTGCATGTCGGATCGCGGAAGGCGACTCGCGACCAGCTAGTGCTCGCAGGAGCAGGTGCCGCCGGCGCAGCAGGAAGATCCCTTCGCGGGTGACCGAGGGGCGTCCAGCGCTGGATTGCGGTCGAAGAAGCCGAACGGCTTCAGCGTGAACGCAACCTTGTCGACCGGCATGATCGGCCAGTCCTCGGTGCGGGTGATGTGGTGGATGCCGAAGACGTACCAGAGCACCACGTCGGTGTTCACGAGGTTCTCGTCGTCGGCGATCCACGCGCTCATCCCGTTGCCGAGGTCATTGCGCGATTGCGTCGGGTAGTCGCCCGCCGGCCACATCTCGGTCTCGTGGTGCTGCGTCACCCAGAGGGTGTTGCCGATCACCGGATTCCGCCGCAGGATCGGCGACGACTCGTCGAACATCGCAGGGAACGACGCCGACGGCACGAGCTTGTAGGCGGTCGGGGCGTCCCACGCGTTCAGCCGGTTCGGGTTCTGCACCTTCCAAGATCGTTGCCGCTCCCAGTTGAACGTGCGCCCGGATTCGGCCTCGGAGCGGATCACCGTGCCGTGGGTGTTGAGATCGAGCCCCAATGGGTTGGTGTCGCTGATCGGCGCCGCCATCGAGTCGGACTCGACGACCGTGTTGTCGTCGCCGTCGATGTCGAGATCGAGTCGGGCCACCAGGAAGTGCTGATGGTACGGGGCGTACGTGCGCCGATCGACAACCGTGCCGGTGGGGAAACCGGGGGTGTGATCCTCCATCGGCGTCGTCACCATGATGCCAGTCGCCCGGATCTCGCACTCGATGTTGCCGTCGGGATAGAACCGCCAGTAAACGAGGTACTCGTAGTTCGCGACCGTCGCGTGCACGGAGACGACGAAGCGCCGCATGCGGCGCACCTCGGTGCCGGCGTCGGGGTCGACGTGCTTCCAGAGCACCGCGTCGTCCTCCTCGTGGAGGCAGATCGCGTTTTTGATGGTCTGGGGCTGGCCCGCGGTGTTCGGGAGGATCCCGTCGACGTAGGTGATCTCGCCGAGGCAGTCGCAGCCGAGCTCGAGCGACGTGCACATGTAGCCGAGGCCCCACTCGCCGATGTCGAACGCCGTGCGGCGGTAGTGGTCGAAGCTCGAGTCGCGGTACGGCACGATCATCTCGGCGAGCGACATGCGGTACGCGATGTCGCGCTTCTCGCCGTTGTCGTTGAACTTCACCTGGTAGAGCACGGGGCCCTCGCGGTAGTTGAAGCCCAGTCGGAACTCCCAGTCCTGCCAGGTCAGCAGGGAGCCATCGAGGCTGAAGGAGACGCCCTCCGGCTGGATGATGTCGAGGGGCTTCAGGTCGGTGCGGGGTTCGATCCCGCGCAGCTCGGGGGTGTACTCGGCATCGACCTCGGGGAACCCGCGGTCGTGGGCCTCATCGATCTTGAGCACCTCCATGGAGTTGACGTCGACGATGATCTTCATGCCGCTCACCGGGTGGGCATAGGGGTTGCCGTCGGGGGTCGCGCGCTTCCAGATGTCGACCCAGCCGAGGCGTCGATCCCGCCACTCCTCCGGGATCACGGCTCCGCCGTAGGTCCACAGGTCGAACAGTACGAGCCCGGGATCGACGCCGCGCTGCTCGAGCGCCTCACGCACGAGCGGGTTGGCCCGGAGCGCGACGTCGCAATCGTGGTACTCGTCGACGGTGAAGTTGGGGGTGACGCCAGGCACATGGGTCCAGGATTCGAGAGTGTCGTCGGTGAGATTCACCACGGCCTCGTAGACGTCGTTCGACTGCTTCTCCCAGAGCACGGCGAGTGCGCGGCGCACGATCGGGTCGCCGTCGGTCCAGCACTTGACCTCGGCCTTGGGTGGTTCGCGGAGGATGATCGACGCATAGCGCCAGCCACCGTCGATGCCCTTCTCGCGGGCGAGTGTTGCGGACGTGCTCGAGAGCTCGTCCGCGGTCAGTGAATCGAGTGGATGGGATCCCATGACGCCTCCTCGGTCGTCGCGAGCATCCTTACCCGCGACCGTGTCTCCACTGTGCCACGCAGGCGGTGGTTTCTGTGCATCGGAGACCAGAATTCTGCGCTGAAATCGTGAATTCTGGGGGTCGGGATCCCTGCGCGGGGGACACGCGACACGCCAGGGAGATCCCGTTCGGAATGCCGATTTGCGCAGCGGGGGTGACTCAGCATAGGATTTCATCTCGGTAGCAAGCAAGAAATTGCTTCGGCCCCATCGTTTAGCGGCCTAGGACACCGCCCTTTCACGGCGGCAGCACGGGTTCGAATCCCGTTGGGGTCACTGAATGCCAGCGATAATTGAATAACAGTATGGCCCTGTAGCGCAGTTGGTTAGCGCGCCGCCCTGTCACGGCGGAGGTCGCGGGTTCAAGTCCCGTCAGGGTCGCCAGCCGAACAAACCCTTCTGCGGAGGGGTTTCTTCGTCTCATGGGCGACATGTCCATGGCTCTGTAGCTCAGTTGGTAGAGCGTTCGACTGAAAATCGAGAGGTCACGGGATCGACGCCCGTCGGAGCCACTGTGGGAATATTACGCCCACTCCGAACCCTCGCAAGGCTTCTACTTGCGGGGGTTCTTTTGTTGTTCCCGGTTGGCACCGCGGCGGCCTCGAAGCGAGGCCGGCTCCTCGTGCACGGGTTCGAGTCGGCATTCGCTAGCCAACCGGATAGGGTGGGCCGTATGGTGGAGAAGAGAGATCTCAGCGACTTCATTCAGCCGGAGTTTCCGGTCGATATCGGCGAGGCGGGTGCCGTGACCTTCCGTCGGGACGGCCGCGAGTATCGACTCAGTCGCGAGCGAGAGGGCCTCTGGGTGATCGCCGAACTCGGCGATCCGGAATCGGACTTCCGTCTCGAGATCTCGAACGTCACGGCGCTCTACATCGACGTGGCCGGCCGCGGGCACTCGGGCCCGATGCAGTCGTTCGCGACCACCCGAACCGAGCTGTTCACCAAGCTGTTCTAGCTGCCAGGAATTCGACGGGGGCCCGTCTGCGTCGATTGTGTATTTTGCTTCCCAGATTAGGCACTATGGAAGCGTGCAGAACACTCCATCAGTTCGAGGGTGCGCGGTCTTTCCCGTTCTCCGCGTCCTCGAGGAGCGCGAAGACGGTGGTGTCACCCTCCGCCAGGGGTGAGAGCGGCATCAGGGTGCCGTGCAGGCGGAGCGTGTGGCCGGTTTCGGGATCGGTGAGGGTGAGAAAGCGGCTCACCCCCACGGTGGTCGTGTCAATGTGCACGGACGAACGATCGAACGCGTCGAACTCGGTCTGCTGATCCGCGTCGCCGGTGTTGAGCACGTGGATCCGCTCGGCCGTGATCGCCACGAGGAGCCGGACGGAGGCTCCCTGCGCGGATGCGGTCGCGTGGGTGCCGGCCCGCATGCCCGCGAGCGCGCCACCGATCTTGAGGAGGGCGCCGAACATGCCGCCCACGCCCAACGCATCAGCCGCTCCTGCAGCGGTGTCCCCGGCGACGCTTCCGGCTACGGTGCCCGCGGTGCTGCCCGCGATGAGGTTCGCCAGTCCGAAGATTCCCGCAGCGAGCACGGGCCCCTCGTCGGTGATCCGGCTCACGGCCTGCGCGATGAGTGCTTCTTCGGACCAGGTCATGCGATTTCTCCATCCTGTCGGTGCGCCACCTCGTTGCGAAGCGACTTCTGAAAAGAAGCATAGGAAGTGTTAGGAGTCTATAAAATGTTGTGATGACGATCGCAGGGCAGGGGAGCCGCGGAGCCGCAGTGAGCGATCCCTCTGGCGCCGCAGCGGTCGATCCCCGGCGCGACGACGCGGCGTCACTGCAGCGCGAGCTCTCCGGTCTTCGGGTTGACAATGACGCGCTTCGCGGGGACATCGATCGACTCTTCGCTGAGCTCGATGAGGCACGGGCCGACGTGCAGGCGCTCCGCGAGGCGAGGACCCGGGTTGCCGCGTTGGAAACCGATCTCCGGGAGATCCGAGTTGCGCAGAGGCGGGCCGCCGCCGACCGGGCCGAGCGGGAGGCGGTGTTCGCCGCGGAGCGGCGCGCGCACGCGGACCAGGTCGGCGCCCTCACCGCGCAACTCGTTGATGCTGCGCATCTCGCGCACGTTCGGAGTGCCGACGCCGATGCGGCGTCGTACCGCACCGGGGTCGCGGCGCACACACACGAACTCGTGGCGTCGATCCAGCGCGACCGCTCCGAAGTCATCCATCGGGTCGCGCACGATGTCGAAGGCGCTCGGCTCGTCGCCGTGGGGCGCGCAGGGCGCCTCGAGGCGCTGCTGGCGGCGACGGTCGCGACGGTATCGTGGCGGATCACGCAGCCCTTGCGTGCGGTGCGCTCTGGCTGGAACACAGCCATCGCTCGAGTCTCCCGGGGGCGGTGGGGGGTCCGCCCGCACCTGCTGGTGCCCGATCCTCCCCCCGTGCGGATTCCGCCGCTGCCCGAGGGGCTGGAGAGCGTGCACGCGCTCGACGTCGAGCACTATCGCCGCTGCTACCCCGGGCTCGCGACACTGAGCGATCACGAACTCCTCGAGCACTATCACCGCTTCGGACGCGCCGAGGGGCGCTCGGCGCTCTCTCCGCTGCGACGTTCCCGGATCCTGACCGAGACCGCCCCCGAGGCGGGCGACGGCTCCGAAGACCACGAGTACTCGGTGCTCGTGGTGATGGCTCCGGACGCGCCAGCGGATCTGGCCGACGACGGCGTCGCTCTCATCCGCGAGCTGGCGCGGAAGTGCCGAGTGGTGTCCGTGTTCGGCTCAGGAATGGAGGATCTCCGTATCGCGTCACTCCCCGGGACCCGGGTCGTGCTCACCGACCCGGCGACGATGGTTGGTGACGACATCACCGCGCTCGCCGCGGAGCTTGTGGCGTTCGCGAGTCCTCGGTTCGCGGTGAACGCCGCGGCAGGCGTGTCTCGGGTGGTGCATGCATTGCAGCAGGTGGACGTGCCGGTGCTCACCCTGGATCAGGTGTCGGAGGTCGAACCCGAACCCGAACCACCCCGGCGCGACGCCCGGCACGAGGTGCCCCACCGCTTCCGGTACGCGATAGATCTCGAGGAACTCGAGGCGCGCGTGCGTCGTGCCCGAGCACAGCACACCTCTGATCTGGAGACAATCCTTGTGCCTCGCGGCGTCGACGAGGTGTACGCGAATGGGGGAGCACCGGTCAATCGGCGCCTGTTCGCAGAGAACTATCTGCGGCAGGTGCGACTCGTCTCACCCCTTCGGCGACCGAACTCCGTTCCCCTGCTCGTCCGACCCCGCCCCGGGTTCCACCCGCTGTCCTACGCCGAGTCCGTGGAGGAATTCCTCGACGACGGTCGGGATCCTCTGGCCCACTTCCTCGCTCAGGGGGAGCCTTCGGGTCGATGGAGCCGTCGACTGATCACCCCGTCGGGAGTCGTGCCGACGGTTGACGCAGACCTCAGTGTGCTCATTCACGGACACTTCTACTACCCGGAGCTGGTGACGGAGTTCCTCGATCTGCTCGCTCCGAACACCCACCCAGTCACCGTGGCTCTGACCACCCACTCGGAAGCGGCGGCTCGAGAGGTCGAGGGGCGGGCCCGGGCGCACGCGGCTGGGAGGACCGCGATCGTGCGAGTCGTGCCGAATCGCGGCCGCAACTTCTCCGCGCTCCTGACCGGGACCGTCGCCGATCTGATCCGGGAGCACAACGTCGTCCTCCACGTGCACGGCAAACGCAGCCCGCACGCCCCCAATGACTTCGGGGATCGCTGGCGCAGGCGGCTGTGGACGAACCTGGTCGGTGACGGCATTCCGTTCGCCGACCGAATCATCGCCGAGTTCGCGGCCGATCCAATGCTCGGCATGGTCGCCCCTGAGGAGCTCAGGCTCCACGATTGGGATGGCAACCGCGAGTTCGCGCCCGCGTGGATCGACCGGTTGCAGCTGAATCGACGGGCACCGATGCCGCTGCCCGTGCACTTCGATTTCGCCGTGGGAGCGATGTTCTGGGCGCGATCCGCGGCGCTCGCCCCGCTGCTCGATGCCGAACTGACCGGTGAGGACTTTCCTGCTGAACCGCTGCCCACAGACGGGACCTCCCTGCACGCGCTGGAACGATTGATCTCGCTCATCGTGGAGCACGAGGGGTTCGAGTTCGCGAAGACCTACCTCGGCGACCCCGCGTTCGACGTCTCCGATACCGCCGGCGGAGCGGAGGCCCACGGCTCGACCACCGCATCGACGTAGCGGACGAAGCTCGCGCGCTCTTCGATCACTGCCCGTCGCGCTTGCCGCGTGGCATCGGTGTCGCGCTCCGCCAGCTCCTGGGCCCGATCGCCCACCTCATCCTCCGAGTCGCAGAAAAGACCGACGCCCAGGAGCTCACCGGACAGCGCGCGCAGACCGATGTCGCCGGGCGCCGCGACGAACGGCGTGCCGCGTCGGGCGGCATCGACGGCCGTCGTCGGTCCGGGATCCTGCCGTGAGGTCAGGAGATAGACGTCGGCGCAGTCGTACCAGGCCGCGGCGTCGCGTCGGAATCCCGGGAGCATCAGCGGCAAGCCCTGGCTGATCGCCTGATCGGCCAGGTCGCGGGCCCAGCTGCTCAGCTCACCGAGCCAGATGAATCCGCTCTCCGGGACACGGCTGTGGATCGACGCGGCGATGCGGAGGAACCGGTCGAATCCCTTGCGCTGATCCGCGTAGCCCGCACCGATGAAGAGCGGGCGTCGGGCGCCGAGCTCGGTGCCGATTCGGCCGCGGACCCGAGCGGTGCTCTGCGGGCCGACGGAGACGTGGAGGAGACCGGGCGGAATGCACTCCACCTCCGTCTCCGCGGGGAGCATCGCCGCGAGCGCGTGCACCATGCCGGGGAATGACACGACGACGCGGGGGCAGCGCGCCACCGCCTCGAGTAGTCCGTGCTGGGAGAGGAACTCCGGCATCTCGTGCACGAGCAGCACCTGCGGACCGTCATGCCCGAGCGCGGTGAGCACCGGAGCGCTGAGACCGGTGTTTCCGAGCACCGGTGTCCCCGGAGGCAGTGCTCGCCCGATGCCGGAGGCCTCATCGCCTTCGGCGAGGACGATCACGGGACCGATGGCCGCGTACGCCGGCCGCAGCGGACCGCCGCGCAGCAGCAGGAACACCGGGGAGTACCCGCGGCTCTGCAGGTGCCGGGAGAACTCCAGGAGGAGGAGCGGGGCCCCGGCCTCCTGCGCGTCGTTGCCGATGAGGACCGCGGGGTTCTCCACCCCGGCGAGCAGCGCCTCCATCGTCTCCTGGCTCTCGTCCGCCGTGCGCGTCCGGGGGAGGGGCAGAAAGCCTGCCGCGCGACCTTCGCGGAGGAAGTGCCGCATCGCATCGCCCTCTTCGAGGCGGAGATACGTGCGCGCGTAGAACTCCGCGTCGAACGCGGGGCCGGGAGAGCGTCGTTCCGAGTCGCCGAAGCTGACGAAGTGCGTCCAGGGGTCGATGTCCGCGGTGTCGGGATACGTGGAGCGGTACCAGTCCGCGTCGAAGTACTCCTCCGCGCCAGAGAGCCCGCCGCCGTCCGCACCCCGCGCGTCATCGTTCACCTCTCCAGGGTAGCCGCCGCTGCGGGCGCGGAGCGATACTAGGGAAATGATCTTCAGTTCCTCCGGTCGCCCCCCACGGCGCATGCTCTGCTACGGGGCGAGCGGGACCGGCTCGCAGATCGCACTCGATCTCCGGTACCAGGGCGGGTCTGAGATCGCGTTCTTGGGCTACGTCGACGATGTGCAGGACCCGAGGCGGACGATCGAGCCGGAGTTCCCGATCTACTCGTTCGAGGAACTTCGTGAGCTCGATGATGTCGGGGTGTTCGTCTCAGTGCACGATCCTGCGGGACGTGCGCGGGTGTGCGAGCGTCTCAAAGCGCACGGCATCCCGCTGCTCGGCGCCCGAGGGGTTCCGCATCTCGCGCATCCGAACGCCGAGGTCGGCGAGGGGTCCGTCGTAGGGAGCACGACCCGGTTGGGGCTGTCGACGCGGCTCGGTCTGGGGGTGCTCGCACTCGGGGACCTCGTGGCGCACGATGTCGAGGTCGGCGACTTCGCGACGCTCGCGATCGGTTCGGTCGTGCTGGGGCACGTCCGAATCGGGGCCGGCGCGTTCATCGGGGCCCGAGCGGTGATCGGCAACGGCTCGCTGGATCGCCCGGTGCTCATCGGAGACGGTGCTCGGGTCGGGCCCGGCGCCGTCGTCCACGGGAATGTCCCACCCGGAGAAACGGTCATCGGGCCGCAGGCCATGCCGATCTCTCGTTGGCGGAGCCTGTTCGCGCGACCGTCGGGGAACGCATGATCACCCTGGGGCAGCCGCTGGCTCCGGATCGCGAGACGTTCGACGCGCTCGTCGCGTCGATATCGGCCTCGGGACGGTGGACCAACGGCGGTCCCGTCGTCGCCGAGTTCGAGCGCGCGCTCGCGGCGGATCTCTCGAGCGCGTGGGCGCTCGCCACCGCCTCCGGCACCACGGGCCTCACCGTCGCGCTGCTGGCGTGCCGACTGCCTGCCGGCGGCGAGGTGATCACGAGCCCGTTGACCTTCCCAGCGACCGTGCAGGCGATCGAGGCTGCGGGACTGGAGCCGGTGTTCGCCGGGGTGGATCCGGTGACGCTGAATCTGGATCCCGACGCGGTGCTGCAGGCGATCGGACCGCGGACCGCGGCGATCCTGCCGGTGCATCTCTTCGGTGTGGCCGCTGATCCCGCGCTCGATCGCATCGCTGTGGAACACGGCCTGCCGGTGGTCTATGACGCTGCGCACGCGTTCGGCCTGCCGGGTGTCGCCGAGCGCGGCACCGCTGCTGTGTACTCGCTCCACGCCACCAAACTGCTGCATTCAGGAGAAGGCGGTGTGGTGACCACCCCGGACGCCGAGGTCGCTCGGCGGGTGCGGGAGGCGCGGAACTTCGGGCTCGCGGGGGACGTGGTCGTGGCCCGAGGCACGAACGCGAAGCTTCCCGAGGTGAGCGCTGCGCTCGGTCTCGCGGTGCGCGTCGGGGTTCCGCGAGAGATCGACCTACGCCGCCATCTGCGTGAGACCTACGCGCGCCTGATCCAACGATCCGATCGAGTCGAACCGCACGCGCCGGGCCACGCCCGCGCACTCGTGACGGAGGTGATCCGCTGCGACGCGCGGGACCAGTCGCGGATCCTCGCAGAGCTCGCGTCGGCCGGGGTCATCGGACGCCGGTTTCCCGCGCTCACCGCGGCCGGGCAGGCATACGCCGAAGTGCCGCTCGTCGGAGCGGACCGGGCGCATCTCGACGCCCTCGCCGCGGAACGCATCGCGCTTCCGCTCCACGGTCGTGTGACGGATGGGGCGGTCGAGGCGATCGCCCGCGTCGTCCAAGGGCGCTGAGCGGGCTTACGCCTCCGTGCGGCCTCGTGCTGCGACGCGCACACCCCGCCGGGTCATCAGGATGCGGCGCCGGATCGGGATCGCGGTGTCGATGGTCGCGCATTGGAGTGTCCGCGTGGCGGGGTTGGGGAGCGGGCGCCGGAAGGCTACACTCGAACATATGTTCGAACGACCGACGATGGCGCTGCCACGAGTGGATGACGACCCCGTCATCGTCTGGACCGAGGCGGAGCGCCCGGTTCGGCTGGTCTATCGGCTCGCGCGGTGGCGGGTCGAGGGGGATCCCGAACCTCTGCGGGAGGTGCCCGAGTCCCTGTACCACCCGCTCATCACGCATCCGACCGAGCGCACCGCGGGATGGCGCTGCAGGGTGCGGAGTGCCGACTCTCGCCGGACCCTCGTGCTCGCGCTGCGTCGTGATGGGGCGCTGTGGCGCGCGGAGGAGCTGCCCGAGTGAGGTGTGGCGGCGGGTGGATCAGCCGCCACCACCGCAAAAAACTTCTCGATTCACTCGACGGTCTGGGTTAGGTTGAGTGCATGAACGAGGACATTCGGGAAACGGCTCGCAAGCGCATCGCGTCGAAGCGGGACTTCTGGAGGATGCTCATCGGCTTCGCTGTGCTCGCCATCGTCTTCAACATCATCTGGTTCATCAGCGGGTACCAGTCCTACTACTGGCCCGCGTGGCCCATGATCGGCTTCGCCATCGCCACCGTGTTCTCGGCGATCAATACGTTCGGCTCGGGGCGTCAGGATCGCGTCATCTCGGATCAGGACATCGATCGTGAGATCGGCAAGATGAACGGCGGAGCGTAGGCGACATCATGGGATCCGACTGGCGCGACGAGCGCGTTGCGACGATCCGATCGGTGATCGCGGGGGTCGATCCCGCGATCGAGGAGGCCGTGAAGTGGCGCAAGCCCTCGAACCCCGACGGGGTGCCGACCTTCTCCCTGGACGGGCTGCTCTGCACCGTCGAGACGTACCGCGACAAGGTGAAGATCACGTTCGCGCAGGGGGCGTCGATCCCGGATCCCGGCGGTCTGTTCAACGCGAGCCTGACCGCCGGCACCCGACGCGCCATCGACATCGCGGAGTCCGACACCGTCGATGAGCCCGCGCTCGCAGCGCTCATCGCCGACGCGATTTTGCTGAATCGCGGCACGCTCGGGGCGTAGCCGATCGGCTCGTCGAGGGCACGCAGTTCGCGCACCTCCCAGGCGCCCACGGGCGATTTCGCCCAGTCAGTGCTAGCGTGACGGGGGGAATACTCTGTCGATGTGACTCTGGGGGCTGCATGGGAAAGCGGACGACGCGCACTGCGAATCGGGTGATTGGCGTGCTCGGAGTGAGTCTCATCGCCGGTGGACTCCTGCTCGGCGGCCAGCTCACCGCATCGCCCGCGCCGGCGCAGGCGCTGGATCTGCCGACCTGGGACGATGTGCAGGCCGCGAAGAAGAACGAGTCCACCGCCGCTGCGAAGGTCAAGGAGATCGAGGGGCTCATCGCGCAGAGCCAGACCGAACTCGAGCGACTCCGCACCGAATCCGCCGATGCGAACGCGAGCTGGCAGGATGCGGAGACCGCCGCGCAGCAGGCTGCCGAGAAGGCCCTGACACTCGAGACCCAGGCAGAGGAGGCCCGCGTGCGGGCCGATGAGGCTGCGGATCAGGCCGCGGTGATCGTCGCCCAGATGTATCGTTCCGGCGGCGTCGACCGCAACATGGAGCTCTTCCTGCAGACCGAGGGCGACACCGCTGACGCGCTGCTCGAGCGACTCGCCTCGATGTCGAAGGCGACCGAGCGCAACACCGTGATCTCCGAGGATGCCGAGCAGGCGATGAACACCGCATCGACCCTCGGCAAGCAGGCGGAGGCGGCGCAGCAGGAGCGCGATCGCCTGAGCGCCGAGGCGGAGGAGAAGGCCGTCGTCGCGGCACAGGCCGCCGACTCGCAGCGCGTCAAGATCGAGGCGCAGCAGGAGCAGGAGAAGACGCTCGAGACCCAGCTCGCCGCGCTGAAGGACACCACGACCGACACGGTCGCCGGCTACGAGGAGCGCCTCCGCGTCGAGGAGGAGCAGCGTCGCGCCGCGGCCGCGGCCGAGGCCGAGCGCCTCCGGAAGGAAGCCGAGGAGCGCGCCCGCCTGGAGCAGGAAGCCATCAATAACGGTGGCGGAGGCGGCGGTGGCGGAGGCGGCGGTGGCGGCGGCGGAGTCGTCACGCCCCCGGTCGGCGGCGGCAACGACGGAACCTGGTGGCGCCCCACGAGCGGCTACGTCTCGACCTATTTCTACCAGGTGCCGTACCACACGGGCATCGACCTCGCCACGGGATGCGGCACCCCGATCATCGCGCCGCAGCCCGGAACGGTGAGCTTCGTCGGCTGGAAGGACAGCTTCGGCGGCAACATGGTGCACGTCGACCACGCCGGCGGATTCCAGTCGCGATACGCGCACCTCAGCGCCTTCGGTCCCGGCTGGGGCACCTGGGTCGGTCAGGGCCAGGTCATCGGTTACGTCGGCACCACCGGCATGAGCACCGGCTGCCATCTCCACTACGAGGTGCTGTACAACGGCGTCTTCCAGAACCCGATTCCGTACTACGGAGTATCGGGCTAGCGCATCGCGCTGTAAACACAAAACGGGGGTTCGGGATCGCGATGATCCCGAACCCCCGTTTCGTGTGAGAGCGGCGAGTGGTTGCCCGCCTCAGTGCTGGTCTGCGAGGCGCTGCTGCCTGCGGCAGCTCGTTCCTCGCATCCGCGTCCGCCTCAGTGCTGGTCTGCGAGGCGCTGCTGCGCCTCGATGATCAGCTGCTCGGCGTCGGCGGCCGAACCCCAGGCGTCGACCTTCACCCACTTGTTCGGCTCGAGATCCTTGTAGTGCTCGAAGAAGTGCTCGATCTCCTTGCGGGTGTACTCAGGGATGTCCGCGACGTCCTGGATGTGCGCCCAGCGCGGATCCTTGTGCTGCACGGCGATCACCTTGTCATCGCCACCCGCCTCGTCGCTCATCTTGAGCACACCGACGGGCCGCACCTTCACGCCGACGCCCGGGAACACCGGGTAGTCGAGCAGCACGAGCACGTCGAGCGGATCGCCGTCCTCGCCCAGCGTCTCCTCGAAGAAGCCGTAGTCGGTGGGGTAGACGAACCCGGTGTAGAGCACGCGGTCGAGGTACACCCGGCCGGTCTCGTGGTCCACCTCGTACTTGTTCCGGCTGCCCTTGGGGATCTCAATGACGGCGTCGAATGCGGCGGTCATGCACGCTCCTTCTCGCTTCGGGCGCGGGACGGTTCCCGGCCTCGGGTTTGCAGTGCTGGCACCAGGGTACCGGACGCGAGGAGGGCGACCGCCAGGCCGGGGGCCCGCGGACGCGCACGCGGAGGCCCGAACGGTAGCCTGAGTCCCGTGGAACCCCGAGCCCCTCTGCACCCCGCCGTCGCCGCGACCCGAGTCGCGGTGCGTCGTGCACTGTCTGGCGCCGGATCACCGCTCGTCTCAGACGGCGCAGCGGGATCCGGTGTGGAGCCGCGGGTCCTCGTCGCGCTCTCGGGCGGCGCGGACTCTCTGGCGCTCGCGGCGGCACTCGCGTTCGAGGCTCCCCGCGCGGGGTGGGTCGCGGGCGCCGTGATCGTGGACCACGGGCTCCAGCCGGAATCGGAAAGGATCGCTGCGCAGGCGGCTGCGCAGGCAACGGCGCTCGGACTCGCTCCCGCGGTGGTGCGACGGGTGTCGGTCGTGGCGGAGGACGATGGCCCCGAAGCGGCGGCGCGGGATGCGCGGTACGCCGCGCTCGCCGCGGTGGCGGAGGAGCTCGGCGCCGCGCTGACCCTGACCGCGCACACCCGCGACGATCAGGCCGAACAGGTGCTGCTCGGGATCGCCCGGGGCTCGGGCGCGCGCAGCCTGGCCGGGATCCCGCCGACCCGCGGCATCATCTCGCGCCCCTTTCTCGACGTGTCGCGGCAGCAGACCGAGGACGCGTGCGCGGCACAGGAGCTGACGCCGTGGCAGGATCCGCACAACGCCGACCCGCGGTACACCCGCGTGCGGGTGCGGAGCCGGATCCTGCCGCTGCTTGAGGCGGAGCTCGGGCCCGGGGTCGCCGCCGCCCTGGCGCGCACGGCCGCGCAGCTCCGCGAAGACGCGGACGCGTTCGAGACCATGGTCGCGGAGCAGATCGAAGAGATCGTGGAGCCGGCCGAGGCGGGCATCGCAGTCTCGGTGGCGGCGCTGCAGGCGAACCCCGCTGCGCTTCGGCATCGTCTGATCCGCCGCGTGGCGGAGGCGGAGTTCGGCAGCGAGCTGAGCCGCGAGCACACGCTGGGGATCGCCGCGCTCGTGACGGACTGGCGCGGTCAGGGGCCGATCTTCGTGCCCGGGATCCGCGTGACCCGCGTCGGCGGACGCGTGGTGATGACGCGCCAACTGGGATCTCCGCGAGCATCCGATCCGCGGCCGTGAAGCGGAGCGCGCGGAGGCCCCTAAAATGGGCACATGGACGCGAAACATCTGGGTGACGACCTTTCCGCTGTGCTGCACACCGAGGAGGAGCTGCGCAATCGGCTCGCCGAGCTGGCCCGCGAGATCGAGGCGGACTATCCCGACGAGCCGCCGCTCCTGGTGGGGGTGCTGAAGGGTGCGGTGATGGTGATGGCCGATCTCGCCCGGGAGCTCAACTTCCACGCGCAGATGGACTGGATGGCGGTCTCTTCCTACGGCGCCGGCACCAAGTCGAGCGGTGTCGTGAAGATCCTGAAGGATCTCGACGCGGACATCGCCGGCCGCGACGTGCTCATCGTGGAGGACATCATCGACTCGGGCCTGACTCTCGCGTGGCTCAAGGAGAACCTCGAGATCCGCGGTGCCAAGTCCGTGCGCATCTGCACGATGCTGCGCAAGCCCGAAGCGCTCAAGGTCGAGGTCGACGTGGCCTACGTCGGTTTCGATATCCCGGTCGAGTTCGTCGTGGGCTACGGGCTCGACTACGCCGAGAACTATCGCAACCTGCGCGACGTCGCGATCCTCGCGCCCCACGTCTACAGCTGACCCGCATCCCTCAGAGCCAGCCGGGTTCGGGATCGCGGCAGCTCCGGCGTCGCGATCGGTGCATCGCCGAGCGCGGCGCGCGGCCTGCCCGCAGTGCGCCGTGAGCGGACAAGCCCTCGCGGTACAGGGCGATGTCAGAGGTATTGGTTACGCTTGCAGATGCCCGAATCACCGGTGCGCCGATTCCGAAAGGCCCAGACTTGGCTGAGAATTCAACGAAGAGCACGTCGAAGAGCAGGAAGCTCCTGCGCGGTCCGCTGCTCTATCTGATCCTCGCACCGCTGATCGTGCTCCTGGGCTGGTCGCTGCTCTCCGGGGGCAGCACACGCGAGGTGCCCACCGAGCAGGGTCTCGAGATGCTCGCCGAGGGCAAGGCCAAGCAGGCCGAGATCGTCGATGGCGATCAGCGGGTGAACCTCACCCTGACCAAGGCCGACAAAGAAGCCGGCACCGATGAGGTCTACTTCTACTACGTCTCCCAGCGCGGCGAGGACGTGGTCAACGCCGTC
The DNA here is from genome assembly GCF_022919175.1 of Leucobacter rhizosphaerae. Classification (NCBI taxonomy): domain Bacteria; kingdom Bacillati; phylum Actinomycetota; class Actinomycetes; order Micrococcales; family Microbacteriaceae; genus Leucobacter; species Leucobacter rhizosphaerae. The sequence continues at coordinate 2,965,514 of NZ_CP095043.1, forward strand.
AACGAAGCCTCGCTGAAGGACGGCTTCACTGACAAGGTACCGCAGCCGAACCCGTTCTGGTCGCTTCTCGGATTCCTCCTCCCGCTCCTCCTCATCGGCCTGCTGATCTGGTGGATGCTGTCCTCCATGCAGGGCGGCGGCCGCGGGGTCATGCAGTTCGGCAAGTCCAAGGCCAAGCTCGTCTCGAAGGAGACCCCGCAGGTCACCTTCGCCGACGTGGCGGGCGCCGACGAGGCCGTCGAGGAGCTGCACGAGATCAAGGACTTCCTGCAGGACGCGACGCGCTTCCAGGCCGTCGGAGCCCGAATCCCGAAGGGGGTGCTGCTGTACGGCCCGCCCGGGACGGGCAAGACGCTGCTCGCGCGCGCCGTCGCCGGTGAGGCGGGCGTGCCGTTCTACTCCATCTCGGGCTCGGACTTCGTGGAGATGTTCGTCGGCGTCGGCGCGAGTCGCGTGCGCGATCTCTTCAAGGAGGCCAAGGCGAACGCCCCGGCCATCATCTTCGTCGACGAGATCGACGCGGTCGGCCAGCGCCGCGGGCAGGGCATGGGCGGCGGGCACGACGAGCGCGAGCAGACCCTCAACCAGCTGCTGGTCGAGATGGACGGCTTCGACCCGAAGACCAACGTGATCATGATCGCGGCGACGAACCGCCCCGACATGCTCGATCCCGCGCTCCTCCGCCCGGGCCGCTTCGATCGCCAGGTCGGCGTCGACGCCCCGGACATGGCCGGTCGACTCAAGATCCTGCAGGTGCACGCGAAGGGCAAGCCGCTCGCGAAGAGCGTCGACCTCGAGATCGTGGCGCGCAAGACCCCCGGGTTCTCGGGTGCGGATCTCGCGAACGTGCTGAACGAGGCGGCGCTCCTGACGGCGCGCTCCAATGCGCAGCTCATCGACAACCGCGCGCTCGACGAGGCCATCGACCGCGGCATCGCGGGGCCGCAGCGCCGCACGCGTCTGATGAAGGACCAGGAGAAGCTCATCACCGCGTACCACGAGGGCGGGCACGCCCTGGTCGCGGCCGCGATGAACCACACCGACCCGGTGACCAAGATCACGATCCTCCCGCGCGGGCGCGCACTCGGCTACACGATGGTGATCCCGCTCGAAGACAAGTACTCGATCACGCGCAACGAGCTGCAGGATCAGCTCGCCTACGCCCTCGGCGGGCGCGTCGCGGAGGAGCTCGTCTTCCACGATCCCACCACCGGGGCCGGCAACGACATCGAGAAGGCGACGAGCACCGCGCGCAAGATGGTGACCGAGTACGGCATGTCGGCGACCGTCGGCCCGGTGAAGCTGGGACAGGCGCAGCCGGGTGCGTTCATGGGGGAGTTCGGCCAGAACCGCGACTACTCCGAAGGCGTCGCCGTGGCCGTCGACACCGAGGTGCGGGCGTTGCTCGAGCAGGCGCACAACGAGGCCTACGAGGTGCTCGTGGAGAACCGCGACATTCTCGACACGCTCGCCCGTGAGCTGCTCGAGCAGGAGACCCTCGACCACCTGCAGATCGCGGAGATCTTCGCCGGCGTCAAGAAGCTCGCGCCGCGCCCCGTGTGGCTGTCGCACGACGAGCGACCGGTCTCGAACCGGCCACCCATCGAGGTGCCCGCCGACGTGCGCACCGATGCGACGCTGGAGCAGTCCGCCGAGGCCGAAGCCGCTCCGGGTGATCACCCCGAGGGTCCCGCGCGGAGCTCGGACGCGGCACCCGCTTCCGGTGATTCCGCACCCAGCGATCCGACTCCCGGCGTTCCCGGCGCCCCTGACGACCAGCGGTAGGTCGGCGTGACCAGCAGCGTGGACCGGGAGCGCATCGCGGCGGCGGTGCGCGAGCTGCTCGGGGCGATCGGGGCGGATCCCGATAGCCCCGAGCTCGCGAGCACGCCGTTCCGCGTCGCCGACGCCTACACCGAGTTCTTCGCTGGCGTGGGGCAGGATCCCGCCGTGTTCCTCACCGACGCCGTTCCGGTCGGCGAGCACACGGGTGAGCTCGTGCTGCTGCGCGACATCGCCCTGCGCTCCATCTGCGAGCATCATCTGCTGCCCTTCCGTGGCCGGGCGCACGTCGCTTACCGGCCAGGTGCCCGCGTCGTCGGGCTGAGCGCGCTGCCGCGCGTGGTCGAGACGCTCGCGGCCCGTCCGCAGGTGCAGGAGCGGCTGGGGGAGCAGATCGCCCAGACCCTGCACGACGGCCTCGCTCCGGAGGGGGTCATCGTTGTGCTCGAGGCCAGCCACGGGTGCGTGGCCGACCGGGGCGTTCGGCAGACCGACGCCGTGACCGTGACGGTCGCGTCCCGCGGCGCGTTCACCGATCCGACGGAGCAGGCGGCGGTGTTCGCGCTGCTCGGGAGCGGGCGGGACGGCACGCCGTGAGCCCCGCGACCGTGGTGCTCGGCGTGCTCAACGTCACCCCCGACTCGTTCAGCGACGGCGGGGAGTTCGCCTCGCTCGACGCCGCGGTGCGGCGCGGCAGCGGACTCGTGGCGCAGGGCGCGGACATCATCGACGTGGGCGGCGAATCGACGCGCCCCGGCGCCACTCCGGTGCCCCGGGCGGAGGAGCTCGACCGCACCCTCCCGGTCGTGCGCGCACTCGCGGCGCGCGGGCACCGCATCTCGATCGACACACTGCACGCCGAGACGGCCGCAGCCGCGGTCGCCGCGGGGGCCCGGCTCATCAACGACGTCTCGGGGGGCGCGCACGATCCCGAGATGCTGGGGGTCGCCGCCGCGGCGAGCCGCGATCACGGCGCACGATTCATCCTCGGCCACTGGCGGGGGATCCCCGACCCCGCGCACCTCCGCTCCGACTACGCCGATGTCGTGACCGAGGTGCGAGACGCGCTCACCGAGCGGGCCGACGCGGCACTCGCGGCCGGAGTCGACGCCGCGCACCTCGTCATCGACCCGGGGCTCGGCTTCGATAAGACCGGTGCGCAGGGGTGGGCACTGCTCGCGCACCTCGAAGCGCTCACGGCGACGGGCTACCCGGTACTGGTCGGAGCCTCACGCAAACGAATGATCGCCGAGGCGCTGCGGTCCGAGGCGAACCCGGGCCTCACGGCGGCCCCGGCAGAACGCGACCTCGCCACCGCGGTGGTGAGTGCGTTCGCTGCGGCCGCGGGCGCCTGGGGCGTGCGGGTGCACGACGTGGGCGCAACCGTGCAGGCCCTTGCCATCGCCCGCGCCTGGGAGCGCGGCGCGCAGATCGAACGACGCGAGGGGCAGCTGTGATCGGATTCGGAGATGACCTCGGCATGGCGGCGGGGGCGGGGGCGAGCGCACCGCCGGGCCACCTCGACCTCACCCGGCTGCCCGAGGACCGCATCACCCTCACCGGACTCGAGGTGTTCGCGCACCACGGCGTCTTCGAGTTCGAGCGCGAGCGGGGGCAGCTCTTCCGTATCGACGCCGAGCTCGCAGTCGACCTGAGCGGTGCCGGTGACGAACTCGGGCGCACGGTCCACTACGGTGAGCTCGCCGACCTCATTCGGGCCGCGGTCTCGACTGATCCGGTCGACCTCATCGAGACGGTGGCGGAGCGCGTCGCGGCCGTGGCGCTGGCCTTCGCCGGGGTGCACGCCGCGCGCATCACCGTGCACAAACCCGACGCGCCGATCGACGCCGTGTTCGCGGACGTCTCGGTCACGGTGGTGCGGTACGGCAGCGGATCGGCCGCGGTCACGCGCGGCCCGGTGGTCGGCGGCTCTCCGGCGGGTGCCGCGTGATCGCCCAGCGCGTCCCCGTGCTCCTGGCCTTCGGAGCGAACCTCGGCGACCGCGGCGAGACGATCCGCGCGGCACAGCGGGAGATCGCCGCAGCGCGTGGCGTCTCCGAGCTCGTGGCCTCGCCCCTCCGCGAGACCATCGCGCTGACCGCCGACGGCCCCGACGAGTCCGCACCCCGGTACCTGAACGGGGTGGCGACCGCCGAGACGACCCTCCATCCGCACCAGCTGCTCGACCTGCTGCAGTCCGTCGAGGCCTCGCACGGCCGCGTACGCACCGAGCACTGGGGCGATCGCACCCTCGACATCGACATCATCCTCTACGGCGGGCGTGTTGTGAGCGATGCACGCCTGCAGATCCCGCACCCGCGCGCCTTCGAGCGCGACTTCGTGCTCGCGCCGTGGCTCGACCTCGACCCGGAGGCAGTGCTGATGGGCCACGGCCGGGTGGCCGCGCTGCTCGCCCGAGTCGGCGACACGACCCGCAGTTTCGAGGAGCCCCGCGATGCGACGCATTGAGCGACTGAACCCTCTCGCCGTGCTCGCGGCGGCAGCCATCGGCGTCGCGATCGGACTCGTCGTGCAGTTCGCGCTGTCGAGTCGGGGGAACCCGCCGCTCGTACCGCCGCTCTCCCTCCCCGCCACACTCGTGCTCATCTCCGCGATCCTCCTCGGGTTCGGGATCCGGCTGCGCCGGAACGTCGCGAAGCGGGCGGGCGCGGTGAACCCGTTCCACGCGGTGCGGCTCCTCGCCGCGGCGCGCGCCGGGCAACTCGTCGGCGCCGCGCTCGGCGGCTTCGGCGGCGGTCTGGCGCTCTCGCTGCTCGGGCGGAGCGTGCCAGCGCCCACCGCGACCTGGCTGCCGATGGTGCTCGCACTCGCGGGCGGCGTTGTGCTCGTCGCTGCTGCGATGATCGCCGAGCGCCTCTGCCGGGTGCCTCCGGGTGAGAGCGGGGGCGAGGAGGCCGGGCCCGAGGGCGAGCCGGGTCCCGCGGATCAGGCCGCGTATCGGCAGCGCTGACGCGTCCGGGCGGGCCGGTGCGAGTGCCGGATCCCCGGGTCCGCCGCGCGGACCGGCCCCCTAAGCTGGAGGTATGACTACACCGGCTCCCGAGCACGTCGACCCGCAGGACCCGTGGCCGAACGGCGTCACGCCCTGGCAGCGTGTCTCGCCCAAGTACGCGTGGGCCGACCTCGTGCTGAACCTGCTGTTCGTGCTGCTCGTCTGCGCTGCGCTCGTCATCGTGATCGTGACGACCGCGCCGCACACCCCGCTGGCGCCGCTCATCGCGATGCCCGCGGTCATCGTGATCCTGATCATCAATGCGCTGCTGGCGTTCCGCCGGGTGCGCGCGATCGGGTACATCCTGCGCGAGGACGATTTCCTCTTCCGCCGCGGCATCATGTTCGAACGGGTGATCGCCGTTCCCTACGGCCGGCTCCAGCTCGTCGACGTGAACCGCGGACCGCTGCTGCGATCCCTCGGGCTGTCGACCCTGAAGTTCGTCACGGCCTCTGCGGCCACGGGCGTGCAGCTCCCCGGGCTCCCGGCGGAGGACGCAGAGGCCCTGCGCGATCGGCTCGTCGAGCTCGCCGAGACCCGGCGGTCCGGGCTGTGACCACTACGCCGGATCCCGACGAGGCCGCACCGCGAGACGCCTCTGCGGAGCCCGCCGCCTCGGAGCACGCCGCAGCGACGCCCGCCGCGGCAGATGACGCCGCGTCGACGCACCCGGATCCGTCCGTCACCGCAGCGCTCGACGCCGAGCTGCCGGGCACCGCCGACGCCGACGGCTGGCGGCGCCTCCACCCGTTCTCGCCGCTGCTGCGCGGCGGCCTCGCACTGATCGTCATCGCGGGCATCATCATCGCGAACTTCCGCGATCGGATCATCGAGGTGTTCTTCGCTGAGCAGCTCTGGGAGAGCGGGGAACTGCAGGGGGTCGTCGAAGAACAAGACATGTTCGACTACCTCGCGCGCGAGGGGCTCCTGCTCGTGGCGCTGGCCGTCGTGCTCGGAGTGATCCTGCTCGTCGTCGTCTTCTCCTGGGTGGCATGGCGGTTCCACACCTACCGCATCACCGAGTCCGCGGTCGAGGGACGCAGCGGGGTGGTGTTCCGCACCCACCGCCGCGCGCCGCTCGAGCGCATCCAGAGCGTCAACCTGCAGCGGCCGCTGCTCGCCCGTGCGCTCGGGCTCACGAAGATCGAGGTGCTCACCGCGGGGCAGGGCGGCAAGGTCGAGCTCTCCTACCTCGGGCACCGCGACGCCAAGATCGTGCGCGAGCAGATCCTGCGCCGCGCCGCCGCGACCCGCCGCCGCGCAGCGGGACCCGCTGCGGCATCGCCGGCGGCCGCCGCCGATGCCCTCGACGGCGGTGGTGCCCCCGGTCTGGCCGGGGCCGCTGCGACCGGCGCTGCCGGCCGGACCGAGCACACCGAGGTCACCGCTCCACCGGCCGTCGGGTACGACGGGTACGTGTACGGCGAGGCGAGCAGCAGGCTCACCGAACGCGCGCAGGACTTCGCCGACCTCGACGTGGATCCCGAGGCGATCTCCGCGCAAGCACTCGTGAAGGTCCCGGTCGGCCGACTCCTGGGCAGCATCGCGCTGAGCTGGGAGGCCATCATCACGGCGCTCATCCTCGTCGGGGTCATCGTGCTCGGCACGGTCATCGAGCCCGCGATCATCTTCGGCATCATTCCGCTCATCATCGTCATGATCAGCATCATGTTCTCCCAGTTCAACAAGGGCTTCAACTTCACACTGTCGCGGGGGAGCGACGCCGTGCGGACCGGCGCCGGACTCACCGCCACGGCGACCGAGACGATCCCGTTCGGCCGCATTCACGCGATCGAGGCGCGTCAGCCGCTCATGTGGCGGCCGGCGAAGTGGTGGAAGGTGCGGATCACGATCGCGGGGCACTCCGTCGCGCAGGGCGGGCAGAACAGCTCGCAGAATGTGGTGCTGCCGGTCGGCTTCGAGGACGATGTGCTTCGGGTGATCGACACCCTGCTTCCCGGGGTCGGCGACGATCCCGCCGAGATCCAGGCGCTGCGCGACGGCCTCACGGGGGCCGCCGAGGGCTACGTCGGCGCGGGACCGCGTGCGGGCTGGGTGCTGTGGTGGGGCCGTCGACGCGCCGGGATCCGGATCGTCGCCGATGAGGACGGCGATCTCGGCGAGTCCACGCTCCGGATCCGCCGCGGGGTCATGACCCGCTCCCTGTCGGTGATGCCGATCGTCCGGGCCCAGTCGATCCAGCTGCGCCGACCGCTCGTCCACCGCATGATCGGGCTCGCGTCGATCCAGGCCCACACGGTGCTCGGCCCGGTCATGCTCCAGATGCGGGGGATCGAGCTCGTCGAGGCGCAGCGGACGTTCGACGAGCTGGCGGCCACGGTGCTCCGCGTCCAGTCCGCCGACGCGGAGCGACGGTCGCGGTCGTGACCGGCGTGAACGCCGCGTCCCGGCTCGGCGTCGGGGTGATCGGTGCCGGCCGGGTCGGTCCCGTGCTCGCGCGGGCGCTCGCCGGAGCGGGGCACGCCATCACCGGCATCAGTGCGATCAGCGAGGAGAGTCGCGAGCGCGCGGAGAGCATGCTGCCCGGGGTCCCGATCCTCGAGGTCGCCGAGATCGTCCGCCGATCCGAGCTCGTGCTCTTCGCGATCCCGGGGGAGGAGCTCGCCGAGCTCGTGACCGGACTGACCGCGCTCGGCGCCTGGCAGCCGGGTCAGCTCGCCCTGCACACCGCACCGGAGCACGGCTTCGGGGTGTTCGCGCCCGCGCTCGCCGCCGGGGTGATCCCGCTCGCCCTGCACCCCGCGATCGTGTTCACCGGCACCAGCCTCGATCTGAGTCGACTGAGCAATGCCACGGTCGCGGTCACCGCGCCGGCCCCCGTGCTGCCGATCGGGCAGGCGCTCGCCGTCGAGATGGGCGCCGAGCCGGTGATCGTCCGAGAAGAGGATCGGCCGGCCTACGCCGAGGCGATGGCGGCGGCGACCGAGTTCTCCCGGGCGGTGGTGCGTCAGGCGGCGGACGCCATGCGCGGGATCGGCCTGGAGCGCCCGGACCGGGTCATCGAGGGCGTCGTCCGCGCCGCGATCGAGGAGGAGCTGCTGCTCGCCGCCGCGGATCCCGGTCCCACCCCCGACCCGTAGGATAGATCGGGTCGCCTGCGCATCGGCACCGTGCTGGAACGCCGGATGCGATGGGCGCGACCCCGAGCCGTAGCTGCAGAACCCCGAAGGAACCCGCGTACATGAGCGAGCAGACCGCACCCGACGCCGCAGGCGCCGAGATCACCGCCGACGTCGAGAGCGCCGAGGAGATCTTCGAGCAGAAGCGCGTGCGCATGGAGAAGCGCGACCGGCTGAACGCGGCCGGCGACCTCGCGGGGGGTGCGTACCCCGTCGCGGTGCCCGTGACGACCACCATCTCGGCCGTGCGCGCGCAGTGGGGCGGGCTCGAGCCGGGCGAGGAGACCGACACGATGGTCGGGATCGCCGGTCGTGTGGTATTCCAGCGCAACACCGGCAAGCTCTGCTTCGGCAGCCTGCAGGCGGGCAACGGTGATCGCATCCAGGTCATGGTGAGCCTCGCGGAGGTGGGCGAGGAGTCGCTCGCCGCCTACAAGGAGCTCGTCGATCTCGGCGACCACCTGTTCGTGAGCGGCCGGGTGATCTCGAGCCGCCGCGGCGAGCTCTCGATCATGGTCACCGAGTGGCGGATCGCGGCGAAGGCCATCGCCCCGCTGCCGAACATGTACGCGGAGCTGAACGAGGAGACCCGCGTGCGGCAGCGCTACCTCGACCTGATCCAGCGCGAGCAGGCCCGCCGCAACGTGGTCACGCGGGCGCGCACGATGGCCAGCCTGCGCGAGACGTTCGCCGAGCGGGAGTTCATCGAGGTCGAGACGCCGATGCTGCAGACGATGCACGGCGGAGCCTCGGCCCGTCCGTTCGTGACGCACTCGAACGCGTTCGACACCGAGCTCTTCCTCCGCATCGCACCGGAGCTCTACCTGAAGCGCGCCGCGGTCGGCGGGCTCGAGCGGGTGTTCGAGATCAACCGCAACTTCCGCAACGAGGGGGCGGACTCGACCCACAGCCCCGAGTTCGCGATGCTCGAGGCCTACGAGGCGTACAGCGACTACCACGGCATCGCGGACCTGACCCAGACACTGATCCAGAACGCCGCGCTTGCGGCGAACCGGGGCACCGAGCGGGAGGGCAGCCACACCGTTGAGTGGGCCGACGGCACGCTCTTCGACTTGGGCGGGGAGTGGGATCGCATCTCGATGTACGGCACGCTCTCCGAGGCCGCCGGTCGTGAGATCACCCCCGAGACCTCGGTCGCGGAGCTCCAGCAGCTCGCCGACGCCGAGGGTGTCGAGGTGCACCTGCCGAACCACGGCAAGCTCGTGGAGGAGCTGTGGGAGCACTTCGTCAAGGACGGACTGACGCGTCCGACCTTCGTCATGGACTTCCCCGTGGAGACGAGCCCGCTCACGCGGCACCACCGCACGATCCCCGGGGTCGTGGAGAAGTGGGATCTGTACGTGCGCGGCTTCGAGCTGGCGACCGGGTACTCCGAGCTCGTCGACCCGGTGGTGCAGCGCGAGCGCTTCGTAGAGCAGGCGGCTCAGGGGGCGAAGGGCGACGTCGAGGCGATGAGCGTCGATGAGGAGTTCCTGCGCGCGCTCGAGCACGGCATGCCCCCCTCCGGCGGCATGGGCATGGGCATGGACCGTCTGCTGATGGCGCTCACGGGGCTCGGGATCCGCGAGACGATCCTCTTCCCGCTCGTGAAGTAGGCCGGCTCAGGGGACGTTGAGGCGGAACGGATACAGTTGACGCTTATGGACAACTGGTGGTTGAACGCGGTCTGGTCACTGACCCCGACCGTGTTGATCGGGCTCTTCTTCTGGATGGTGCTCCGTCTGATCCTCCGCGCCGACCGCACCGAGCGTCGTGTCTACCGCGAGATCGAGGACGAGGAGCGCGCGAAGGCGGGGCTCCCGGCGCGCGACGACGCGTAACCACCCCGCCGTCTCCCGATAGAGTACTGTCAACTGGGACAGTGCTTGAGGGGGAGGGAACCGAGTTGGATCTCACCTGGCTGGTCGACAACTGGCCGCACGTGTGGACGATCTCGATCTACGTGATCGACAACGTAATCCGCATCATCGCGCTCTTCGTCGTGCCCCGCAATCGCCGACCGACCGCGGGGATGGCCTGGCTCATGGCCATCTTCTTCCTCCCGGTTCCCGGTCTCCTGCTCTTCCTCATCATCGGCAGCAAACGCCTGCCCAAGCGTCGCGAGCAGAAGCAGGAGGCGATCAATGCCTTCGTCGCCGAGATCTCCGAGCGCGAGGAGAGCAATCTCGTCGCCTCCGAAGACGGTCTGCAGCCCGGTCTCCAGAGCGCCGTGCGCCTCGGCCGCTCGCTCGGCGCGCAGCCGATGCTGAAGGGCAACACGGCCTCGATCTGCATCGACTACGAGGCATCGTTCGCCCAGATGGCCGCGGAGATCCGGAAGGCCGAGCACTACGTCCACGTCGAGTTCTACATCCTCGTGCACGACGACACCACTGACGACGTCTTCGTGGCGATGCGCGAGGCCGTCGCGCGCGGGGTGCATGTGCGTGTGCTGCTGGATCACATCTCCGCGGTACGGAACCCCGGCGCGAAGCGCACTGCGCGGAGCCTCACCGACCTCGGAGCCGACTGGGCCTACATGCTGCCCGTGCGCCCGTGGCGCGGCGAGTACCAGCGCCCCGACCTGCGCAACCATCGCAAGCTCATCGTGGTCGACGGCCGCGTCGGCTTCATGGGATCCCAGAACCTCGTGGACTCCAGCTACAACAAGCCCTCGAACCAGCGCCGCGGACTGCACTGGAAGGACCTGATGGTGCGGGTCGAGGGCCCCATCGTGCTCGGCCTCGAGGCTGTGTTCCAGGGCGACTGGTATCTCGAGACCGGGGAGTACCTGACGCACCTCGCCGAGGAGGAGTTCGAGGCCGATCTGCCCGGCGAACTCGAGTGCCAGATCGTGCCGAGCGGCCCGGGGTACGCGGGGGAGAACAACCTGCAGGTCTTCGTCGCCCTGCTCTACACGGCGCGTCGCCGGATCAGCATTACGAGCCCGTATTTCGTGCCGGACGGCTCGATCATGAACGCGCTCCGGGCCGCCACGGCCCGGGGAGTGGACGTCGAGCTCTTCGTATCGGAGACGGGGGACCAGGCGGTCGTCTATCACGCGCAGCGCTCGTACTACGAGGAACTGTTGCGAGCCGGTGTCCGGATCTGGATGTTCCGGCCGCCGTACATCCTGCACTCGAAGCACTTCACGGTCGATGAGGCCGCGGCCGTCGTCGGCTCGTCGAACATGGACCAGCGCTCCTTCGGTCTCAACATGGAGATCTCGATGGTGGTGCACGGCGAGAGCTTTGTGCGCGACCTCGACAAGGTCAGCGACTACTACCGCGAGAACTCCCGCGAACTGACGCTCGAGGAGTGGGAGAAGCAGCCGATGCGGTCGCAACTGCTCGACGGACTCGCCCGTCTGACCTCCGCGCTGCAGTAGTACGCAAACCGGCGTATTCAGGGCCGAACGGCGACGAAATCGTCGGTGCTCGACGCGCGCGCCGGTGGAATCGGCGGCGACGGAATCCGCCCCTGGAATCGGGTGCCGCGCGGCCGCTCCGAGCACCGGATTCTCGTTTTGGAATCCGACGAGGATCGTGCAACGATTCCTGTACCGAATTCGTCGGAAGGAAACGCAATGGCGCGTCAGACTGCTTCCCCGTCCACCGCATCACCGGCTCAGAGCGAGTCCCTAGGAAAGGATCCCGCGGCGACGACGCCCGCGGCATCGAAGCGGCCTGCGGCTGCGAAGAAACCGGCGGCCGCGAAGAAACCCGGGTCGGGGGAGAGCGCGGCGGCGAAGAGCGCGGCGGCGAAGAGCGCCGCGGCTGCGAAGAAGCCCGCGGTCCGGAGGGCCTCGGCCCGGAAGGCCGCGACACAGCCGGCGGAAGCAGCGCCGGCAGCAGCGGCACCGGCCGCGGTCCCGGCGCCCGCCCCGGCCCCGAAGAAGGGGCTGTTGCGCGGGAAGCGTCCGCGGAAGGCGCCGAGCACCGGTCCGGTAACCATCGGCCGCAGCGGCTTCACCAAGCTCAAGAACATCTCCGAGATCCGGCACTACCTCCGGACCAGCGATACCCCAGTCTTCTTCGTCGGCGCGACCGCGTTCAATCTCCTGGGCCTTGACCGCTGGGTCCGCGGCTTCTCCTACATCTCCTACTACGACAGCTGGGACGGCACGCATCCGCGGGTCTTCAGCCCGACCGAGCGGCCGTACATCGAGTTCGAGAGCGGGGAAGACATCAACAACTGGCTGCTTCGCAACCACGAGGTGCGGGCGCACATCGAGCGCCGCACGCCTCCGGGCAAGCGGCCCCAGGTGGTCATGGTGTTCTTCGACGAGGAGACCGAGCGCATCTGCGAGGAACTCGATTACGACCTGATCATGCCGAGTCACGCACTCCGCGAGCGTCTCGATTCGAAGATCGTCACGACCCAGATCGCGGACTCCGTCGGCGTGCCGAGCGTGCCGAACATCCTCACCCGGGTGGCCGACTGGGCCGAGCTCGTCGCGGTGACGGATCGCGCGAAGCTCGGACAGGATCTTGTGATCCAGACCGCGTACGGCGACTCGGGCAAGACTACCTGGTTCGTGACCAGTGAGGCCGAGTTCGCCGCGATCGCCGATGAGGTCGTGGGCGAAGAGATCAAGGTGATGAAGCGGATCAACAACCGCCCGATCGCGATCGAGGCGGTGCAGACGCGGCACGGCACCATCGTGGGCCCGTGCATGACGGAGATCACGGGGCACGCGGACCTCACGCCATACCGCGGTGGGTGGGCCGGCAACGAGATGTTCCCGACCGTGCTCGACGACGAGAGCCGGCACGCCGCGGTGCAACTGGTGCGCAAGCTCGGCGACCGTCTCGGGAAGGAGGGGTACCGCGGCTTCTTCGAGGTCGATGTGCTGCTCGACACCGACACCGGCGACGTTTACCTCGGCGAGCTCAATCCCCGGGTGAGTGGGGCCTCGGCCATCACCAACGTCACCGCCGGCGCCTACGCCGACGTGCCGCTCTTTGCGTTCCACCTGCTCGAGTACTCCGGCATCGACTTCGAGGTCGACATCGACGAGATCAACCGGCGCTGGGAGGAGCTCGCCTCGGAGGACGAGTGGAGCCACATGGTGATCAAGCACACGGCCGACACGGTCGAGCGCATCGATTCCGCTCCGCTCACGGGCCGCTACGTGCTCGACCACTTCGGCAACCTCGTGTACAGTCACGGCGATCTCGACTGGCACCTGCTCACGACGGAGGCGGAGGCGTTCTTCCTCCGGATCTATCGCGAGGGCGATTATCGCTGGAAGGGCGCGGATCTCGGGATCCTGGTCACGAAGGCGCACCTCGAGGCGAGCCACGGCGGGCTGACCCTGCACGCGAAGTACCTCGTTGATGCCATTCGCGGCATGTACGCGGTGACGCCGATCGACGGGGAGGAGCCCGCGCCGAGACCGGCCCCCGCGAAGGGCAAGTAGGTGGCGTGGGATACTGATCGGATGACGTTCGAGAGCGGATACGGCACGGGCACGACTGCGGGATTCGAGATCCCGACGCTGGACCAGTGGCAGGTCGCCCCGTACCTGGAGTGGTCGATGCAGAATATCCAGAGCTTCCTGCCGGTCCACCCGATCCACCGGGGGGTGCGCGTCACCGAGTTCGCGCACCGCCCGACGGAGCTCGAGTCGCTGCCCGTGGCGCACCCCTGGGAGGAGCGCTCGGCGACGTTCGCGGAGGTGATGCAGTCGACCCACACCGATGGATGGCTCGTGGCGCACCGCGGCACGATCGTGGGCGAGCAGTACCTCGGGGCGCTGACGCCGAGCACCGTGCACCTGCTCATGTCCGTCTCGAAGTCGCTCACCGCGACGACGGCCGGGCTGCTCGCCGCGAGCGGGGAGCTGGATCTCGAGCGCCCCGTCACCGACTACGTTCCGGAGCTCGCCGGCTCGGGCTACACCGGAGCGCTCGTGCGACACCTCGTCGACATGCGCACCGGCGTGCGCTTCTCGGAGGAGTACCTCAACGCCGACGCGGAGGTGCGCCTGCTCGAGGAGGCCATCGGCTGGGCGACGAAGCGGCACCCCGAGGTGCCCGACTCGCTCCTCGGCTTCCTCGCCACCCTGGGGCAGGATCGCCCGCACGGCGGGGCCTTCGACTACAAGTCCTGCGAGACCGACGCGCTCGGTTTTGTGATCCAGGGCGCCTCCGGGCAGCATCCTGCCGATGTGATGTCCCAGCGTCTGTGGCAGCCCATGGGGGCCGAGTTCGACGCGCACGTGGGCGTCGATTCGGTCGGGGCCGGCATGTTCGACGGGGGTGTCTCGGCGGCGATGCGGGATCTCGCCCGATTCGGCCACCTCTTCGTGTCCGGCGGAGCCGCCCTCGACGGGGCAGCCGTGCTGCCGGAGTGGTGGGTGGAGGACACCTATGCCGGGGGCCCGGATTCGCGCGAGGCCTTCGCGAATGCCCTCGAGCCGACCCTCATGCCCGGCGGGATGTACCGCAACGGCTTCTGGTTCCCGGGGGAGAGCTCGGACGTGATGCTCGCGCTCGGGATCCACGGTCAGATGATCTACATGAACCGGGTGACGGGTGTGGTCGGGGTGAAGGTCTCGAGCTGGCCGACGCCGCAGGACGCCGAGAAGCTGTTCTGGACGGTTCGTGCGTTCGAAACCGCGTCCTGGGCACTGCACCGGGGTGAGCGGTAGGTTGTGAGGTGCGGTGCTGCGGCACCGCACGGCGGCGGGCCGATCCTCCCGTCGGACGACCAGGAAGAAGGCACCAGCATGTTTGCAGTCACGACGAACGACGTCCCCGGATACCGCATCACCCAGGTGCTCGGCGAGGTCATGGGCCTCACCGTGCGCTCCGCGAACTTCGGGCAGAACTTCACCGCCGGCTTCCGGTCGCTCGGCGGCGGCGAGATGCCGGAGTACACGAAGGTGATCTACGAGTCCCGCTGGGAGGTCATGACGCGCATGTGGGGCGAGGCGCAGTCCCGTGGTGCGAACGCCGTCATCGCCATGCGATTCGACTCCGGATCGATCGGCAACTTCACCGAGTTCTGCGCTTACGGCACCGCCGTCGTGATCGAGCCCATCGAGCCGCAGGCGCCGGCGAACCCCTCGCAGCCGCAGAGCTAGGCGGGGGCGCGCGGGGTCTGCGGCTGCCTGCGGCTGCCTGCGGCTGCCTGCGGCTGCAGCGCCCGGCCTTCGGTCGGAGGGGCGCGCGGCGTGCCGGCGGCCGCGCACGGCCGTCCAACCGCAGCACCCGGCCTTCCGGCAGACATCTGCATTCCTGCTGATCAGATCGACGAAGATTCTCAGCAGGAGCGCAGATCTCTGCTTCAATCCCGGGGCCGCTCATGGCCGCGACCCGAGATGAAAACCCTGCGCGATCGCGGACATGACGGAGGACTGCACCGCGGGCCAGTCTTCCAACACCTGCCAGGTGCCGACGCGGATGACGTGGTACCCGTTGAGATGCAGTCTGGCATCGTGCTGATTGTCCGAGGTGCGCTGTGGTCCGACGTGCGTTCCTCCGTCGATCTGCACGACGAGACGCTCTCCGATCAGGAAATCGACCCGATGGCCATCGATCCACGCCTGAGACACGATCCGGATCCGAAGCCATCGTAATCTCGTGCGGAAGATGCTCTCGACGCCCGAGTCCGAGAACGGCGTGCTCGCCTGGATCAGCCGTCGTGCCGACCCCGTGTAAGGGAGGCGCGCCAGTCGGCTCAGGGTCGTCAGGCGTTTGTTGAGCGCCGACTCCCAGATCGCGAGCGCCGACTCCCAGGGCTGGCAGGCGGCGACGTAGCCGAGCACGTTCTCCAGAGAGTCTTCGAGGACGTGAGGATCGCGCGGCAATAGTGGGGTTCCCCAGTGGATCTTGCACCCCGGCGCCGAGGTGTGCGTCACCGGGGTGCGAGATCCTAGATGGGGTCGATCCTCGCGGTGCACCCAGAGCCCGAGCCGGCGCGCTTGCGTGATGCAACTGAGAATGGCGCCATGCTCCGCTGCGGAGAGCAACTCGGGGTCGGTGCCGGGCAGTGCGATCCACCCCCGACGCGGACGCACCAGGAGGCCGGCAGCGAGACCGCGGTCGATCGCGTGACGGGACACGCCGAGCTCTGCGAGCGCAGCGGAGCGCGCGATCCCGCGGCTGCGGGAGAGTGCGGTGCGTGAATCCATGCCTCCAGCATGCGCGGATGCCGGGAGCGGTGGTCTCGACCCGAAGTACCCGTGGATACAACCGCGTTGACTGCGCACTGCGACATCTGTGCACGAAGAATGCGGGACGAGGTGCACTCGGCAGGCGGGGACTCACGCGGAAGGACGCGGTGCACTCGGGGGGGGGGCTGGGGGCTGGGACGCGCGGCGACCGCGTCCCATGCAGCGATCTGCACTCCTGCTGACCGGGCCGACGGGTTTCCTCAGCAGGAGTGCAGATCTCTGCATGAGGGCGGATAGGAAAGGGGAGGGGGATGGGGAAAGGAGAGTTCAGGGGGAGGGGAAAGGAAGAGGGGAAGGGGAAGGGGGGAAAGGAAGAGGGGAATGGGAATGGGAAAGGAGAAGGGAAGGGGAAGGGGGGGGGAAGGAGAGTGCCGTGGGAAGTCGAAAGGAGAGTGCAGTGGGAGGGAGGGGGGGAGGGATCCGCTCAGACGGCGTGCTGCATCGCCGGGGTCCCGAGCCGGCTGATCGAGATCCGGCCCTCCGTCAAACCGTTCGTCGAGCCGGCAGTCGAGCCGGTCGTCACGCCGGTCGTCACGCCGGTCGCCGAGTCGGCCGCCGAATCGCGCTCGCTGATCAGCCATGCCTCGCCGTTCAGGATCCGGGGCGCCGGGGCGCCGCCGAGCCGGGTCAGGGCGGAGCGGATCAGCGCGCCGTGCGCGACCACGATCGACCCGGGCGCGTCCCGCAGTGCGCGCGCGAAGGCGTCCGCGCCGCGCCGCGCGAGTGCGTCGAGCCCCTCCGCATCGTCGACCTCGAGACCCGGCCACCGGGCCGAAGCGTCGTCCACGAGCACCCCCTCGGCCGAACCGAAGTCGCGCTCGATGAGGTCCGCGACGACCTCGGGGTGCGGCAGTCCGAGATGCTCGGCGATGATGCTGCCGGTGGTGCGGGCGCGATCGAGCGGCGAGGCGAGCACCCGCGACCACGGACCCGAGTCGGCGAGCAGCTCGGCGATCTCGCCGGCCTGCGCGCGGCCGCGCTCGTTCAGCGGGATGTCGGTCCGCCCCTGGATGCGGCGCCCGATGTTCCAGTCCGTCTCACCGTGTCGCACCACGACGATGGATGCTGCGGGGCGTGCGATGCGTGCGGGACGTGCGGGGTCGCTCATGCTCCTACGCTAGCCGGTCGCCTCACGGCCCCGCTGCGCACGCCGAGCTGTGACACGCAGGGAAGCCGTGCCGACAACGCGTCCCCTGGCGCCGCCGTGCGATCGGTCGCCGAGCTGAAGAGGGCGGCGCGCTCGATCTCGACGCGCACGCGGGTGCCGACCGCGCAGCGCAGGCTTCCCATGCGGGATCGCAGCTGCAGGTCGCCCCACCTCACGACGAGCTCGTCGCCGCCGCGGCCGAAGAACGACGAGGTCACGGTGGCCGGGCCCATGGGATCCGGGACGACGCGAACGTGCTCCGGTTGCACGGCGACGTCGACCTCGTCGGCCATCTCGGCGAGGAGATCGACGGCGGCTCGGTCGGCGGGGCCGCCGGCGCCCGTCCGCGCCGGGTCGTGCCCACTCGCGCTGAGGCGGTCCGCTGCGATGCTGATCGGGTGTCCGTCGGCGTGGAAACCGGCCCGGTCGAGCCGACCGGGAAGCACCGTCGCATCTGAGATGAATCGGGCCACGAACGGTGATGCCGGGCGATCCAGCAGATCGGCGGGTGCGCCGACCTGCTGGACCCGTCCGCCGTCGAGGACGACCACACGATCGGCCAGCGCCAGCGCCTCACTGCGGTCGTGCGTCACGTGCAGCACGGTGAGTCCGAGGCTGCGGGTGAGCGCGCGGAGTTCGAGCCGGAGGCGATCCCGCAACGGCTCGTCGAGTGCGGAGAGCGCCTCGTCGAGCAGCAGGACGCGCGGCCGGGCCACGATGGCTCGCGCGATGGCGACCCGCTGCCGCTGCCCGCCCGACAGCGTCGCGGGATCGCGGCGCTCGGCGCCGGGGAGCCCGACGAGCTCGAGCGCCTCCGCGACCCGGCGAGCGCGCTCGGCTCGTGCGACCCCCGCGCGCCGCAGCGGGTAGGCGATGTTGCGGCCGACGTTCCAGTGCGGCCACACCGCGTGCTGCTGGAACACCATGCCGAGACCGCGGCGCTCCGGCTCGACGCTGCGTCCGGGCTCCGACACGACGGCGTCGCCGATGCGCACGCGTCCCGCCGTCGGCGCGACGAACCCGGCGACGGTGCGGAGCAGCGTGGTCTTGCCCGAGCCCGAGGGCCCGACGAGCGCGATGAACTCGCCGTCGGCGATCGTGAGATCGACGTCGGCGAGGCCGAGCTGGCCGCCGGGGTAGGCGAGACTGACGGAGTCGAGGGTGACGGATGACATGGGGAGTCCTAACGCTGGGTGCGGGCGGTGAGGCCGAGTCCGGCGAGGCCGACCACCGCGACGATGAGGGAGAGTGCAGACGAGGCGTTGTAGGCGCCCGCCTGCTGCAGATTGAAGATGACGACGCCGAGGGTCTGCGATCCTGGGGAGAGCAGCAGTACGGAGAGGGTGAGCTCGCGCACGGCGGTCAGCCCGACGAGGATCGCACCGGAGATCGCCGCGGGAACCGCCATCCGGCACGAGATGTCCCACAGCGCTCGCAGCCGAGAGGCGCCCGACACCCGCGCGGCCTCTTCGGCGGTGGTCGGGGTCGCGGAGAGCGGCGCGTGCACTGACTGTACGACCAGCGCGAGGAACGACGTGAGGTACGCGCACAGGATGATCCAGGGCGTGTTGTACAGGCCGATACGCGGGGCGATCACGAGCCACGCGACGGCGATGACGAGGCCCGGGATGGCCTGGGGCAGCAGCGACAGGCTGAGCAGGGCCGCGTTGCCACGAGCGCGGGTGCGCGTCACGAAGGTGCCGATCCCGAGCCCGAGCACACCGCAGCCGAGCGCCGCGAGCGTCGCCAGCATCAGCGAGTTGCCGATGCCCTGGAGGGTGCCGGATGCCGACAGCGCGCGCTCGAAGCTGGCGAGCGTCACGGTCTCCGGAGTGAATGGCACCCCGGGGGCCGGCAGCAGCGATTGGATCGCGAGCGTGATGAGCGGGAGCACCGTGACGGCCAGGACGGCGAGTGCGGTGACGACGGCCGCGGGGATGCGGGCACGCCCGAGCGGCAGCAGCGCGGGGGGCCCGGCCTGCGCGTCGAGCTCCACGCGGGTCCGGGCGCGGAGCAGGTCCACGACCACCCCGACGAGCGCGATTGCGAGCAGCACGAATCCGATGGCGGCGACCACCGCGAGTGGGTCCTCGACCGTGCCCGACTGCAGGTAGCGATAGACCAGCGTCGACAGTGTGACGTAGCGCTCGGGGAGTCCGATGATGGACGGGATCCCGAAGTCGGCGAGGTTCGACACCGCGATGAGGGTGAACGAGGAGAGCATGGCGGGCCGCAGTAGCGGTGTGGTGACCTCCCAGAGCGCGCGCGGAGCGGAGGACCCGGCGATGCGCGCCGCCTGCTCGAGGTCGGCGGGCACGCGCCGCAGCGCGGCTGTCACGATCATCATGGCGATGGGATAGCTGTGCAGCGTGAGCAGGAAGACGACGCCGTCGCCGCCGTAGAGATTCCACAGCGGACCGCCGAAGCGGGTCGCCCAGAAGGTGTTGACGGCCGAGGACGGTCCGAGGAGGCTCAGCCACGCGATCGCCCCCACGAAAGGCGGCATGAGCATGGGGCTGAGCGCCAGCAGCCGCAGTGCGCGGCGACCGGGCAGATCGGTGCGCTCGAGGAGCAGCGCCAGGGCGGTGCCGACGACGACCGCGAGCGCACCCGACACGCTTGCGGAGACGAGCGAGTTGCCGGTGGCGGTGAGCACATCGGGATCACCGAGCGCCGTCCATCCGCCGCCACTGATTGCGAGCACAACGATGGCGATGATCGGCACCAGGATCAGTGCGGCGACCGCGCACCACAGGGCGAGGCGCGCGGCGGAGAAGCCGTCGAGGGTGCGGGCGCCGGAGCGCGGCCCGCGGGCCCGATCGAGGTCGACCGGACCCGCGGAGCTGCGCTCCAGAGTGCTACTGGAAGAGGGCATTGAAGGTCTCGACGGCGTCGGCCTGCGAGGCGCGGATGGTCTCGAGGTCGGGGTTCAGGAAGTCGATGTCGGCGATGGCAGGTGCGCCCTCGGGGCTGTCGACGTCGGACCGGATCGGCAGGTACGACTGCGACGCGGCGATCTCCTGGCCCTCCTGGCTGATGAGGAAGTCGACGAAGAGCTTTGACGCCTCGGCCTCGTCCGTGTTCGCGAAGATGCCGACCGGCTGCGAGACGAAGGGCACGCCCTCGCTCGGGTAGATCGCCTCGATCGGCGAACCCGCGGCGGCGAGGTCGCGCACCAGCGAGTCGACGACGATCCCGACCGGGCTGCTGCCGTCGGCGACGGCCTGCGAGACGGGGCCGTTGCTCTCGGCGATCAGCGGCTGGTTGGCGGCGAGGCCCTCGAGCCAGGTCGTGCCGAGCGAGGCGTCATCGAGCCAGACTGCGGCGTTGTAGGCCGCGGCGCCGGAGACGTCCGGATTCGGCATGGCGATCTTGCCCGCGTACTGCGCGTCCGTGAGATCCTGCCACGACGTGGGTGCATCGGTGATGACGTTGGTGTTCACCGCGATGACGGTGGGGATGAGGCGTGTGCCGACGTAGAAGTGCTCGGGGTCGATGAGATCCTGCTGGATCGCTTCGGCCTCGGGAGATGCGTACTCAAGGAGCAGGTCGCGCTCGGCGTAGTCCTCGAAGGTGCCGGCGTCCGCCGCGAGCAGCAGGTCGGCGCCGATGTCGCCGGCCTTCTCCTCGGTCGCGATTCGCGCGGTGAGGTCGCCGGTGCCGGCGCGGAACACGTCGACGGTGATTGCGGGGTGGTGCGCGTTGAATGCGGCGATGACCGCGTCGATCTTCTCCTGCGGCTCCGACGTGTAGAGCGTGATGGTGGAGGCCTCGGCGGTGTCGGCCGCGTCGGATCCCGCGGCGTCGGCCGAGGTGGCGCAGCCGGTGAGTGCGAGGGCCGAGAGGGCGAAGGCGGCGATGACGCCGGTGGTGCGGTTACGAGACATGAGTCACTTTCTGTGCGGTGCTGCTGATGGGTTGTGTGAAGAGAGGCTCGGGGGAGTGCAGGGCGATGGTCGACGCGCTGACACCTGCGCTCGTGAACTGCACGAGCGAGAACATGGGGGAATCGTGACCGGCGACCGCGTCCGGGCCCGCGTCCATCACCTGGTGGTAGGCGAGCGACGGACCGACGAACACGGGGATGCCCTGAACGGAGGCAGAGAGGCTGTGGTGGTAGTGCCCGGCGAGGATCGCGCGCACGTCGGTGCCGGCGAGGACGTCGAGCAGCGCGTCGGCGTTCGCGAGGCCCTGGCGTCGCAGCGTGGGGAGCGGGGACGCGATCGGGGCGTGGTGCAGTGCGACGATGGTGCCGGCCTGCGCGGGAATCGCGAGCTCGTCCGCGAGCCACTCGAGTTGCGCCGCGTCGACGGTGCGACGGTGAGAGTCGAGTCTGATGACGCGGGTGCCGTCGACGTGATGGGCGCCGAAGTGGCCGGACGCGTGACTGGGCAGGGTGCGGGCCGCGATGGGATCGTCGTGGTTGCCCAGAACGGTGAGCACGGGCACCCCGAGCCGCTCCTCCAGCCGGCGGCACGCCGCACCCACCGCCGCGTAGGCGCCTGTGTGCCCGCGTTCGATGAGGTCGCCCGTGATCACGACCGCTTCCGGCGTGATGCCTGCCGCGCTCGCGTAGTCGCCCACGCGCTCGATGCGCCCCACTCCGTCGACCGCGTCGTACAGGAGGCCGGAGTCGGTCGCGTGCACGTCGCTCAGGTGCAGCACCGTGAAGCGGCCCGTATCCCGGCTCACGCGACGGGCTCCGCGGCCAGTGCTGCGGGGCAGGCGGCTCGGGATCCCGCCGCGCGCTGCTGCAGCGCCGTGAGATGGTGCGACTCGGCGCCGTGCGCGAGGAGGTACGACGCGACGCCCCCGAACGAATCGATCAGGTCGAGCGCCGACTCCAGCGCTTCGGCCGGGCTGTCGAGGTGCAGGCGCTCGGCCGCGGCGCGCTCCGCCGCGGACAGGGCGAGGGCGTCGAGCTGCGCGGCGGCGATCGCCGAGCGGACCGGCCGCACGGTCTCGCCCGACCTCGCGTAGTCGGCGACGACCGCCGTCCGGTCGTCGCCCGCGGCCAGACGCGCGAGGGCGATGACGAGCCCGGTGCGGTCCTTGCCCGCCGTGCAGTGCACGAGAGCGACGCCGGGATGTTCGGCGATCGCCACGACCGCGGCGGTGAGTCGCGCCGCACGCTCGGTCACGAGCCCGGCGTAGATCGTCTCGAGCGATCCCGAGCTCGGCGGCGCCTGCCCGTAGAGCGGTGCGGAGCGCACGGGAATGCCGTGGGAGCGCGGCCCGTGCTCGTCGGGCTCGCGCAGATCGATCACGAGGCCGACACCCAGATCACGGAGCAGCCGTTCACCATCGGGGGTGAGCGTGTCGAGTGCCGCGGACCGCACGACCCAGGGTCGAGCCGCGGAGCCGACGCCTCGGGTGTTGTAGCTGTCGTCGAGCGAGATGACGTGCACTGCGGAGAGCTCCTGTCGATTGCCGCCCATTACATCGAGCGTGAAATGCGGTTACAAGAGCAGCATCTCGGGACCGGGTGTCGGGTTCGTGAACGGCGAGGGGATCGCGGGTGACGGTCGGGATAACCTCGCGAGATCTCCCGATCAGAGGTGGTTTATGCGGTCGGTTCGGCGAGTGCGTCGGCCACGACTTCTCGCATCTCGAGCGTGTCGGCGGGCTCGGTGCGCCGCGCGACCTCGGTGACGAGCGCCTGCAGGAGCACGGAGTGACCGAGCCGGCTGAAGAAGGGATCCACCGTGTGCTCGGTGCCGATGGCGCCGGTGCAGAGCGCGATGTCGGCGAGGTCCGCGAGGGGGATCGCGCGTAGCTCCCCACCGTGATGACCCGGGCGCCGCGTCGTGCGGCCGCGCGAACGGTGGCGAGAGTGTGCGCGTTCGCTCCCGAGTGGCTCAGAGCCAGGCAGACGTCGTCACCGGTCACGCTGTGCGCGGCGAACTGCTGGGCGAGGATATCGAGCGGAGCCTCGACGGGTCTGCCCACGGTCGAGAACCGCATCGCCGCGTCTTGGAGCGGGGGAGCCGAGAATCCGTTGGCGGTGCACACCACACGACGCGCGCCGGCGAGGGCGCCCGCGGCGCGCGTGAGCGCGTCGCGGTCGACGGTCTGCCGGCCGACGAGCAGCGCGACCCGGGCGCTCTCGAACACCCGGTCGACGATGTCGCCCGCGGAACCCTCGTGCGGCGCGGTCGGCGCGGGCTCACGGGCGAGCTCGAGGCGGACGTGCTGGAAGCCGCGGAATCCGAGCCGCTGGCAGGCCCGGATCACCGTCGCCGTCGAGGTGCCCGCGGCGGCGGCGAGATCCTGGGTCGACCACTGCGGCACCTCGTCGGCGCGCTCCAGCATTACGCGGGCGACGGCTCCCTCGCTGGGCCCGAGGCCGCCGGCGAGCGCGCGGATCACGGCGAGAGCGGACCCCGAGGGGATCGAGGCCGACGCGGTGGAGAGATCGGGGCGGGCGTCGAGGTCCGGTGCGGGCATGCGAACACGATAGGCGGGATCGGTGAACGCGAGGTGGCCGGTCCGTGGCGAATCGGTGGGGGACGCGGGTGCTCGCCCGATCCGCGTGCCCCACAGAGTCGCTGCGTGTCACGCCTGCGGCGAACACGGCCCCGCGATCCGGGATCACCCCGTAGCCTTGCTTCATCGGCGGTATCCCACCGTGCAACGGGAACCGCAGGGAGGTAGAGAGATGTTCGAGAGATTCACCGACCGTGCTCGTCGCGTCGTCGTCCTCGCCCAAGAAGAGGCGAAGATGCTCAATCACAACTACATCGGGACCGAGCACATTCTGCTCGGCCTCATCCACGAGGGTGAGGGTGTGGCGGCCAAGGCGCTCGAGCAGCTCGAGATCTCGCTCGACGCCGTGCGCGCGCAGGTGACCGACATCATCGGCACCGGGCAGCAGCCGCCGGCCGGTCACATCCCGTTCACCCCGCGCGCCAAGAAGGTGCTCGAGCTCAGCCTCCGCGAGGCCCTGCAGCTCGGCCACAACTACATCGGCACCGAGCACATCCTGCTCGGCCTCATCCGCGAGGGCGAGGGTGTCGCGGCGCAGGTGCTCGTGAAGCTCGGCGCCGATCTCAACCGCGTGCGTCAGACCGTGATCCAGCTCCTCTCCGGCTACCAGGCCGGCAAGGAGAGCGCGACCGTCGGCGCCCCGGAGACGGGCGGCGAGGCCAAGGGATCGCAGGTGCTCGACCAGTTCGGCCGCAACCTGACCCAGGCCGCGCGCGAGGGCAAGCTCGATCCCGTCATCGGGCGCGAGAAAGAGGTCGAGCGGGTCATGCAGATCCTCTCGCGTCGCACGAAGAACAACCCCGTGCTGATCGGCGAGCCCGGCGTCGGCAAGACCGCCGTCGTCGAGGGTCTCGCGCAGGCAATCATCAAGAACGAGGTGCCGGAGACGCTGAAGGACAAGCAGGTGTACGTGCTCGACCTCGGCTCCATGATCGCCGGCAGCCGCTACCGCGGCGACTTCGAGGAGCGCCTGAAGAAGGTCACCAAGGAGATCCGCAACCGCGGCGACATCATCATCTTCATCGATGAGATCCACACGCTCGTGGGCGCCGGTGCGGCCGAGGGCGCCATCGACGCGGCGAACATCCTGAAGCCGATGCTCGCCCGCGGCGAGCTGCAGACGATCGGCGCCACGACGCTCGACGAGTACCGCAAGCACTTCGAGAAGGACGCCGCGCTCGAGCGCCGGTTCCAGTCGATCCAGGTCGCCGAGCCGTCGCTGCCGCACTCCATCAACATCCTGAAGGGGCTGCGCGACCGCTACGAGGCGCACCACAAGGTGTCGATCACCGACGGTGCGATCGTCGCCGCGGTGAACCTCGCGGATCGCTACGTGCAAGATCGTTTCCTCCCGGACAAGGCGATCGACCTGATCGACGAGGCCGGCGCGCGGCTCCGGCTCTCGATCCTGTCGAGCCCGCCCGAGCTGCGCGAGTTCGACGAGAAGATCGCCGTCGTCCGCGCCGACAAGGAGCAGGCGATCGAGCAGCAGGACTTCGAGGCGGCCGCGAACAAGCGCGACGAGGAGAAGAAGCTCATCGCCGAACGGCTGCGGCTCGAGAAGCAGTGGCGCGCGGGTGACGTCACCACGAACGCCGAGGTCGACGAGGGTCTGATCGCCGAGGTGCTCGCGCAGGCCACCGGGATCCCCGTCTTCAAGCTCACCGAAGAGGAGACCAGCCGTCTCCGGTTCATGGAGGAGGCGCTGCACCAGCGCGTCATCGGTCAGAACGAAGCCATCTCGGCGCTCGCGAAGACCATCCGTCGCCAGCGCGCCGGCCTCAAGGACCCGAAGCGTCCGTCGGGCTCGTTCATCTTCGCCGGCCCCACGGGCGTCGGCAAGACCGAGCTCGCCAAGGCGCTCGCCGAGTTCCTGTTCGACGACGAGGGTGCCCTGATCTCCCTCGACATGTCGGAGTACGGCGAGAAGCACACGGTGTCGCGACTCTTCGGCGCCCCTCCCGGGTTCGTCGGATTCGAGGAGGGCGGTCAGCTCACCGAGAAGGTGCGCCGCAAGCCGTTCTCCGTGGTGCTGTTCGACGAGATCGAGAAGGCCCACCCGGACATCTTCAACTCGCTGCTGCAGATCCTCGAAGAGGGGCGTCTCACCGACGGCCAGGGCCGCGTGGTCGACTTCAAGAACACCGTCATCATCATGACGACCAACCTCGGCTCCGCGTCCATCGCGGGCGGCCCGGTCGGGTTCCAGATCGAGGGCGACAGCCAGATCGGCTACGACATGATGAAGGGCAAGGTGACGGAGGAGCTCAAGAAGCACTTCAAGCCCGAGTTCCTGAACCGTGTCGATGACACGATCGTGTTCCCGCAGCTGTCGAAGCCGGAACTGCTCCAGATCGTCGATCTCTTCGTGAAGCAGCTCAAGGATCGTCTGCTCGACCGCGACATGCACATCGAGGTCTCGCCCGCGGCCCGCGAGCGGCTCTCCGAGATCGGGTACGACCCGACGCTGGGGGCGCGGCCGCTGCGTCGCGCGATCCAGCGCGAGATCGAGGATCGCCTCTCCGAGCGGATCCTGGGTGCCGAACTGCTGGCCGGCGACCTCGTGAAGGTCGACTTCGCCGACGGCGAGTTCACCTTCGAGACGAACCGCGACGCCGAGAAGGCGCACGGCGAGACCTCGGCGTCGGCCGCGGCCGCGGTCGCCTCGACGGCGGCAACGCCGGGCAACGCCGAGTAGGACACCGCTCGACGGACGGGCCCATCGCTTCGGCGGTGGGCCCGTTTTGATATACTCGGAGATCTGCCCGCGGACGATCGTGGGGTGGTCCGTCCGGCCGGAGCCCTGCTCCCGCTGTCGATCCGAGGCTTGAAACCTTCAGCATTATCCAATGCCTGAAGGAGGCACCGTGACCATCCCGAACGACACCGCGACGATTCCCGTCGCACCGGCATCCGGCTCCGAATCCGGACCGGCGCCCGCTCCGTCGACGTCGCGCAGGTGGTGGGCGCTCGCGGTGATCGCGCTCACCCAGCTCGTCGTGGTGCTCGACGGCACGATCGTGAACGTGGCGCTCCCGAAGGCGCAGCAGGATCTCGGGCTGAGCGACGGCGAACGGCAGTGGGTGGTCACGGCCTACGCGCTCGTCTTCGGAGCGCTCCTGCTGCTCGGCGGGCGCATCGCCGACTACTGGGGCCGCAAGCGCGCGTTCCTCGTCGGCATGGTCGGGTTCGGCGCGGCCTCCCTGTACGGTGGGCTCGCGCAGGGAGCCACCGAGCTCATCGTCGCGCGCGGACTCCAAGGACTCTTCGCGGCGCTGCTCGCGCCCGCCGCCCTCGCACTGCTCACCGTGACCTTCCCGTTCGGGCGCGACCGGAACACCGCATTCGCCGTCTACGGCGCGGTGGCCGGCAGCGGTGCGGCGGTCGGGCTGCTGCTCGGCGGGCTCCTCACCGAGTTCGCCAGCTGGCGCTGGTGCCTTCTCGTGAATCTGGTCTTCGTTGCGATCGCCGTGCTGGTCGGGGCGCTGGTGCTGCAGGAGAGCCGGGCACCGGGGCGGGGCCGCCTGGACGTCTGGGGCGCCGTCACCGTGACCCTCGGCTTCGGCACGCTCGTCTACGGCTTCACCCTTGCGGAGGGCGGCTGGCTGCGCGTCGATACGCTCGGTTGCCTGCTGGGTGGGATCGTGCTCCTCGGGCTCTTCGTCTGGATCGAGTCCCGCGTCGCGCAGCCCCTGTTGCCGCTCCGAGTCTTGCGCCATCGAGTGCGCGCGGGCGCCTACGTGATCCAGGCGATCATCGGGAGTGTGCTCATCGGCAGCACCCTCTACATGACACTGCACCTGCAGCTCGTGCTCGGCATGGCGCCGCTGATGGCCGGCGCAGCCACCGTCGTGATGACGGTGGCGACCCTCGTGGTGGTGCCCGTCTTCACGCGGGTGCTCGCCGCGGTCGGCCCACGGCCGCTCATGGTGGGCGGGCCGCTCCTCGCGGCAGCGGGGATGCTCTGGCTCGGACGGATCACCGCCGACGGCGACTACGCGACGCAGATGCTCCCGGGCCTCATCCTGCTCGGCGCCGGCATCGGCATCACGTTCGTGCCGCTGCAGAACCTCGCCCTCATCGGAGTTGCCCCGGCCGACGCCGGTGCGGCTTCGGCCACGGTGAACGCGTCGATGCAACTGGGCGGGTCGGTCGGGCTCTCCCTCTTCGCGCTCGTCGCGGCCTCTGCCACATCGGCCGCGGTGTCGGGCGGTGCCGGTGCTGCAACCGCGCTCGCGAGCGGGTACGGGCTCGTCTTCACCGTTGCCTCCGGGGCGCTCGTCGTGGCGGCGATCGTCGCTTTCGTGTGCATCCGGGGATCCCGGGAATCGCTGATGCCGAGCCACGGGTAGCATCACGCTCGCGTGGATGTCGAGGCGGTCGGGCGACGCGGATCCGGCCGCCCGGAGGGCATAGGCTGGTTCCTATGACCCGAGGCCCCGAGATCCAGATCCGCACCGCGCGCACGGCCGATGTGCCGCGCATGGTCGAGCTGATGGAGCCGCTCGTCGCGAGGCGAATCCTGCTCGGCAAGGATCTGGTGGAGCTCTACGGGGCCGTCCCGGAGTTCCTGGTCGCGACGCTCGACGACGGCGCGGGGGAGGACGCCACCGTGATCGGCTACGGGGCGGTGCACGTGATGTGGGACCAGCTGGGCGAGGTGCGCACGCTGGGCGTCTCGGAGGAGCACCTCGGCCGCGGCGTCGGCCACCGGCTCCTCCAGGCGCTCGAGGCGCGCGCGGAGCAGCTCGGGCTGACCCAGCTCTTCTGCCTCACCTTCGAGACCGACTTCTTCGGCAAGCACGGCTTCGAGGAGGTCAGCGAGAATACGGCGCTCGTCGCCGCCGACGTCTACGCCGAGCTCCTCCGCTCGAACGACGAGGGTGTTGCCGAGTTCCTGGATCTCGCCCGTGTGAAGCCGAATACCCTCGGCAACACGCGCATGTTGAAGCGCCTCTGACGCGCGAACCCGGTTACGCTGGCGCTATGTCGACGCTGCGAGATCCCGTGGGACCGAAGGACCGGAAGGTCTACATCCGGCGCCGGATCATCGTGCTCGCCGTGCTGGTCGCGGTGATCGCGCTGGTGGTGCTCATCTTCGTGAAGCCCGGCTCGAGCGGTGGTGTCAAGGATGCGGCCCAGGTCGAGGTGCCGAGCGACCTGGCAGGGAGCACCTCGCCGACACCGAAGGACGACGACGAGGTGCCGGCGTGCGCTCCCGGGAGCCTCCGGGTCGAGGCGGTCACCGATCAGACCGAGTACGTCGAGGGGGTGCTGCCCCAGCTGTCGCTCACGGTGACGAATGTCGGGGGCGACGCGTGCTCCGCGGACCTCGGGACCGCGGGCATGCAGTTCGCGGTGTCGAGCGGCGACGACGAGGTGTGGCGCTCCACGGACTGCCAGGTCGATCCCGAATCCCTCGCCGTGATCCTGGAGCCGAACGAGCCGCTCACGAGCGAGCCTCTCGCGTGGGATCGCACCCGATCCTCCCCGGACACCTGCGACATCACGCGCGAGCCGGTGGTCGCCGGGGGCGCGTCGTACCACCTTCGGGTCGTCGCGGCCGGTGTCGATGGAGCCGGGACCGCGCAGTTCCTGCTGTACTGAGCCTCAGGGGCGAGCCGGGTGCTCGGCCAGGAAGTCCAGGATCAGCGAGCCCGCGGGTTCGGGGCTCTTGATCATCGCCTCGTGCCCTCGACCCGGGATCTCGTCCATCGTGCCGTGGGGCAGCGCGGACGCGACCTCCGATACCCAGTCGCGCGGGCACACGCGGTCCGTCTCGCCGCGCAGCACGAGGGTCGGGGTCTCGATCTCGGGGCAGAGATCCTCGATCCGGTGGTCGAGCATGAAGCGGAGCTTGTTGATGAACCACATGGGGCTCGTCTTGGCGTAGGCCCAGAGCCCGGTGAAGAGCACCTTCGGGCCCTCGCCGGCCAGATCCTGGATCATGCGGAGCGCCTGCTGGTGGGCCGTGCGCTCGTGCCGGTTCACGGTCGGCGCGATCAGCACGAGGGCGTCGACGAGTTCCGGGTGGCGCGCGGCCACTTCGGCCACGATCTGCGTTCCCATGGAGTGTCCGACGAGCACGACTCGGCGCGGAGACTCGTCACGGATGAACTGCGCCACGACCTCGGCGGTCTCCGTGAGCGTCGCGGCCGATCCGGGTTCGGGGGAGTCGCCGAACCCCGGGAGATCCACGGCGAGCACGCGGCCCCGGCCGGCGAGCATCTCGGCGGTCTCCGAGTAGACGATCCGGCCCATCCCGATGCCGTGGACGAGGACGAACACCACATCGCCGCTCCCGCGGAGATCGGTGAAGGCCATGGTCACCTCGCCGAGGGTGTACTCCCGGTCGATGCGCTCCATACCCTCCAGCGTACCGCGCGTGTTCGGGCCTCTCTTACCGTGCGCCGCACAGCTCGAAGACGTGCGACGGGTCACCCGGGCGGGTGAGATCCCGGTCGCGATGCACCATCGACGCGGGGGCATCGGCCTGCGCGCACAACTCGGCGAACGTGCGATCGGAGTCCTCCGTGTACTCGATGTCGATGACGTGCGGCCCGTACGCCGCCGCGTAGGTGCCGCACTCGCGGAACGCGGCGCACTCCTCGGTGACGGCGAAGTCGAAGCCCGCCTGCTCCCGCAGCGCGGTCGTGTCCTCGGCCGCGTTCTTCTGCCCCACAGCGAGCCCCGCGCCGTGAGCGACCTCGACGAACGCGGCGGCCAGCGCGAGATTGTCCTCCAACGTGAGCGCGCCGTGCGATCGGGTGTACGAGTCGAGGTTGTCGAATTCCACCGCGTGGTAGCCGTCGGCCGCGCACCCCGTGATCCAAGGGGTGACGCGGTCGAGGATCTCGCTTCGCTGCTCCGGGGTGGAGGTGTCGAGCAGGATCTCGTCGGGCCACTCCGGGTCGACGACGGACGCTCCGCCGCGCTGCAGCAGTGCGGTCTCCGGCCAATCGGCGAGCTCACCGGGTTGCGTTTGGAAGCCGTTGACGTAGCAGATCGAGTAGATCCCGTCGGCGGGCGGATCTCTGCGGTCGCGGGCCACGATCCCGACGCCCTCCGCCGGGGGATACGCGCCGCCGAGCTGGTAGTCGGGCGCGGCGCCGGCCGGGGGCAGGGCGACGCCGATGCTCGCGGGTGCGGTGGTGGGGGCCGGCGGCTCGGATTCGGCCGCGGTGACGGATGCCGATTCGGGCGGCGCCGTGGCGGGGCGGTCGGCCGCACAGGCGGCGAGGCCGAGCGCGAGGAGTGCGCCGGTGGTCGCGACCGCGACGACGCGCGCGAGTGCAGCGGCGGGTCGTTCGGCGCGGGATTGTGCCGCGCGGGATCGGTGGGCTGGGGTCACACCGTCATGCTAGGCGACGCGGCGGGAATTCCGCCGGGTACGCGATCCCGCCTGGTGATCGCGGCCCCGAACGGTCATATCGCGATTCGTCGCCCCGTCCGCGCCGAACGGAGGTATCGTGAAGCATGGACAGGAAACGAGCATCAGAGACCGGGATCCGAGTCGAGATCCCTCAGGGCACGGGCGAGTCGGTCGCGGTCGACGAGCTCATCGACGACCTGCTGCACGGCGACGTCAACGGTGCGCTGCACGCACTGCACGAGCCCCACAATGAGGCCGTTCCGGGCGAGGCCGTGCCGGGTCAGTAGATCCGGGCGGCCACCGCACGACCATCGCACGACCACCCCACGCTGGCTGCGCCATTCACGGCGGAGATTTCAGTTCTGGAGGATCGAATCCCCGGAATCGATCCTCCCAGGGTGAGATCTCCGCAATTACTGTCGGCTCGCAGGTGCGAGATCCGCTGAGCCCGCATCCTCGAGGCGGAGCGCGAACCACAGCTCGGCGCGGTCATCGGCGTCGGCGAGGGAGCGCTCGGTGAGCCGCTCGATGCGCGTGAGGCGATCCCGCAGGGTGTTGCGGTGGATCCCGAGCGCGGTCGCGGCCGGTCCTCGCTGCCCGTCGGCGCGGAACACGGCGAGCAGGGTCTCCCGCAGCTGCGCACGATCCGCGGCCGAGAGCGGCACACGATCCCCGGTCGGCTCCGTGCCGTGGTGCACGGAGAGCGGGCCCAGCACCCGGGCGCTCAGCGCGCGCTGCGCCGAACCCGTGACGCCCGCTGCGAGGTCGATGCTGAGCAGCGCCTCGAGCAGCGGGGTGTCCCGATCCGCCCACACCACCTCGGGTACTCGAGGCGCGGTGTAGAGCGGTGCCGTGAGCGAGAGCGACTGCAGGCGCGCGCCCGCCGACCGGGCACTGAGTACCGCGTCCTCCAGCAGCGCCCCGCGCCCGACGACGGCGTCGAGTCCGTGCGCCGCGGCGACCCCGAGCGCGTGCTCGACCGCGGTGTCGGTGTCGCTGCACAGCTGCCAGGCGAGGCTCAGGCCCGGCGCGCGCGGGGCATCGGCCCCCGGGGCGATCAGTCGGTCGAGGCCGCTCCGAGGGCGGCGGCGCCAGGACGCGACGTCCTCCGCGGTGCCCTGCAGCGCGATCGCCCGGATCCGTGCGGGCAGGTCGAGCGCGGGTGCGAGGATCGCGGCGCTTCGGGGCGATGCCGTCCCCGCGAGCAGCCTGGCCGTGAACCGCTCCCAGCGCTCGCGCTCGCGCGTCTCCTCGGCGCGGTCGCCGCGGAGTCCCACGCCGAGCACCATCGATCCCGCGGCGACGACCGAGCGACCCTCGGGGGTGAGCGGGGCGTCTCCCGTGATGGCGAGGCGCAGCGCACCCTCCGCGTCGAGAGCGATGGTCTCGGTGGTGCCGCCGGTGTGCTCCGCAGAGAACCCGGCGGTGCTGGCGAGCACCGTGTCGTCCGAGCCGAGGAGCGCGAGGTGCCGCCCGGTCGCCTGGGCGATGCTCGCGAGCACCTCCGCCGGGTCCTGGTCTCCGCGCGAGCGATCCAGCAGTCGCTGCTGCGCCTGCAGCGCCCCGCGCGCGGCCCGGAGCTCGTCGGCTCGCAGCAGCTCGGCGACCGCCTTGCTGACGGCGATGAACGGGGTGGGAAGGGGGATCTCGAAGAGCGCCACGCGGTAGGCGCTCGCCGCGGAGAGGAGTGCGGGCGGGATCCGGTCGTGGTTCACGCCGACCCCGAAGCCGATCGCGGCCACGCGCGCGCGGCTCAGGGCTGCGACGAAATCGCGCCAGCGGGGGTCGTCGGCGCCGAGCGTCAGGCCGGTGGTCATGATGATCTCGCCGCCCTCGAGGTACTCGCTCAGGTCGAGCAGCTCGGTCGTGGAGACCCAGGAGAGCTCCGGATCGCCGGGCCCGGCTTGCACGAGGCGGAGGCCGAGCCCGGGGAGCGCGAGCAAGTGCGAGAGCGTGACCATAGAGCGATTCTTGCACAGGCTCGATGCCGGTTGGTATGCAAGGTTGCGCCCGAGCGCCGAGGCCACGCTCGTAGACTGGGGTCACCCGAGACATCGATGCGATGCGGGGGGCGCGTCGCCCGGCGGCGTGCCCGACGGACCGGCCGAAGGGACTTCGTGAGCGAGGGATCTGCACAGACACAGCCCGGGGGCGCCCTGAGCGGCATCCGCGTGGCCGACTTCTCGCGTGTGCTCGCGGGACCGCACGCCACCATGATCCTCGCGGATCTGGGCGCGGACGTGATCAAGATCGAGAGCCCGGAGGGTGACGGCACGCGGCAGTGGCGCCCGCCCGTGAACGCGATCGGGCAGAGCACCTACTTCGCCGGGGTGAACCGCGGCAAGCGATCCGTCGTGTGCGACCTGCGCGACCCGGACGGGCTCGCACGCGCCGCGGAGATCGCCAGGACCGCCGACGTGGTGATCGAGAACTTCAAGCCCGGCACGATGGAGCGCTTCGGTCTCGGCTACGAGGCCCTCGCGGAGCAGAACCCCGGCCTGGTCTACTGCTCGATCTCGGGCTTCGGCGACGCGGCGGGCAAGGACCTCCCGGGCTACGACCTGCTCGTGCAGGCCGTCGGCGGGCTCATGAGCATCACGGGCGCCTCCGACGGCGAGCCGATGAAGGTCGGCGTGGCCCTCGTCGACATCCTCACCGGACTCAACTCGGTGATCGGGATCCAGGCCGCCCTCCGCGCCCGCGACACGGCCGGCTCGCCGACCGCCGGACGCGGCCAGCACGTCAAGGTGACGCTCCTCGGGTCACTGCTGTCGGCGCTCGCGAACCAGGCCTCCTCGACGCTCGAGACCGGGGTCTCCCCGACGCGCATGGGCAACGCCCACCCGTCGATCGCACCCTACGAGACCCTCGACGCCGCCGACCAGTCGATCGCGCTCGCCGTCGGCACGGACGGCCAGTTCGCCCGGCTCTGCGAGGTGCTGGGCGTGCCCGAGCTCGCGACCGATGCGCGCTTCGCGACGAACCCGGATCGGGTCGCCCACCGGGTCGAGCTGCGTGCGGCGCTCGAGGTGCCGCTCCGCGAGCGCACGGCGGAGGAGTGGATCACGGCCTTCACCGCCGCGAACATCCCCGCCGGGCGCGTGAACACGATCGGGCAGGCGATCGATCTCGCGGAGTCCCTCGGACTCGGGATCGTCGCGGAGACCCCCGCGGTCGCCCCCGACGGCACACCGCAGACCCTGCGCTCGATCGCGACCCCGATCGACTTCTCCGCGACCCCCGCCCAGTACCAGGCGCCGCCGCCCGGTGTCGGCGAGCATCAGGGTGCGAGCTGGATCCCGCGCCCCACCACCCACTGACGTCACCCCCCCCCAGACCAAGGAGCACCATGACCACCACCATCGACCAGCTGTTCAACGTCGCCGACTACGTCACCGAGGAGGAGCGCGAGTGGCAGCTGAAGGCGCGTGAGTTCGCGCAGACGCGGATCCGGCCCATCATCGACCAGGCCTTCGAGGACCGCCGCCTGCCCGTCGAGCTGCTGCCCGAGGTGGGCGAGTTCGGCGCCTTCGGCATGTACCTCGAGGGGTACGGCCTGCGCGGGGCGTCCTCGGTCGCCTACGGACTCGTCGCGATGGAGTTCGAGGCGGTCGACTCCGGCTTCCGCACGGCGCTGTCCGTGCAGGGCTCGCTCGCGATGGGTGCCATCTACAAGTTCGGCTCCGAGGAGCAGAAGCAGCAGTGGCTGCCCGCGATGGGCCGCGGCGAGGCGATCGGCTTCTTCGGGCTCACCGAGCCCCAGGGCGGCTCCGACCCCAACACGATGCTCACCACCGCCCGCCGTGACGGCGACCAGTGGGTGCTGAACGGCAAGAAGCGTTGGATCGGCCTCGCCACCATCGCCTCCGTCGGGGTCATCTGGGCGAAGGACGAGGAGGGGATCGTGCGCGGCTTCGTCGTGCCGACCGACACCCCGGGCTTCCAGGCCACCGCGATCGAGAACAAGCTGTCGATGCGCGCCTCGCTGCAGACCGAGATCGAGCTCACCGACGTGCGGCTGCCGCTCGACGCGATCCTGCCGAAGTCGAAGGGCCTGTCGTCGCCCTTCAAGTGCCTGAACGAGGCGCGCTACGGGATCGCCTGGGGTGTGATGGGCGCGGCCCGATCCTGCCTCGAGGTGGCCGTCGAGCGCTCGCAGACCCGCGAGGTCTTCGGCACCCCCATCGGCGGCAAGCAGATCATCCAGGCGCAGCTCGCGGACATGTTCCTCGAGTACCAGAAGGGCCTGCTGCTCGCGCTGCACCTCGGCCGGCTGAAGGACGCGGGCAACCTCACCTACGGTCAGATCTCGGTGGGCAAGCTCAACAACGTGCGCGAGGCCATCAAGATCGCGAACAACGCCCGCTCGATCCTCGGCGGCGACGGCATCACGAGCGACTTCCCGGTGATGCGCCACATGGCGAACCTCGAGTCCGTGCGCACCTACGAGGGCACCGACGAGGTGCACCAGCTCGTGATCGGGCGTGAACTGACGGGGATCGCTGCGTTCTAGTCAGAGCTGGGTGCCCGTCCTCGGGGACGGGTGATCGGTCACACATTTCGGAGAACTCACTCCTGACGGTCGAGATCCGCGGATCCGGTCCCGAAGGAGTGAGTTCTCCTGTGTGTTTGGCGCCGGAGTGGTGGTGCAGTGGTGGTGGGGCGCCGCCGTGGCGGGCAAGCGGCGAACTGGCCGGCCCCGCTCGCGCCCCCATAGGATCGAAGGGGGACCGGGAGAGGAGAGGGAATGACGCAGGGGCCAGATGTGACACCGACGACCGAGCAGGGGCCGGAGGTGACCGCGGCCGACCCGGCACAGCACCTCGCCGCGACGCAGGGCCCGGCCGCAATCCCGGCCCGAGTCCCGTGGGGCGCCGTCGCGCTGTTCGTGCTCCTCTCGTTCGGGCTCGCCTGGCTCGTCGCCCTGCCGCTCTGGGTGCTGGGCCCCGAGCACGACGCCTTCCCGCTCCTGCTCGGCCTCATCGCGTCGGCCATGATGTTCACACCCACCCTCGCGGTGCTCGCCGTGACGTTCCTGCTTCGGGTACCCGCGACGGGATCCCGTCTCCGCTTCCTGGGCATGTGGCCGCTGCGGCCCGCGAAGCGGGTCGTGTGGTGGACCGTCGCAGCGATCTTCGCCCCCGCGATCCTCGTGGCCGCCTCGGTCGGCGTCGCCGCCCTGTTCGGGTGGACCACCCTCGACCTGGTGCACTTCTCCGGATTCGCGGAGTCGCTGGAGGGCGCGCTGCCCGCCACCGGTGTCGCCCTGCCGCCGATCGGCGTGCTCGTCGCGGCGCAACTCGCGGCGATCCCGCTCGGGGCGGTCATCAACTCCGTCTTCGCCGCGGGTGAGGAGATCGGCTGGCGCGGGTGGCTCGTCCCGGCGCTCCGCCCGCTCGGCGTCTGGCCGTCGCTGCTGCTGTCGGGTGCCATCTGGGGGCTGTGGCACTCGCCGCT
Organism: Leucobacter rhizosphaerae; assembly: GCF_022919175.1. Taxonomy (NCBI): domain Bacteria; kingdom Bacillati; phylum Actinomycetota; class Actinomycetes; order Micrococcales; family Microbacteriaceae; genus Leucobacter; species Leucobacter rhizosphaerae. The sequence goes on from NZ_CP095043.1 coordinate 3,002,093, forward strand.
GATCCTGCTCGGTTACAACTTCGGCCTGACGGACTGGCGCGGGGTCGCGCTCATGACCGTCGGCTGCACGGCCTGGGGTGTGCTCTTCGGGTGGTCGCGGCTGCGGACCGGATCGGTGTGGCCCGCGGTCGTGGGGCACGGGGCGCTGAACGCCTCGGCGTCGCTCGTGGTGATCGTCGCCGCCGCGGGGGCGCCTGTCGACCCGGCCCTGGTGAGCCCGCTCGGAGCCGCGGGGTGGATCGTGATCGCGGTCGTCACCGCGGTGCTGCTGCTCACCGGGCAGTTCCGTCGCGAGCCCGCGCTCGCCCCGTCGCGGCGGGCCGCTCCGGCCGCCTGAGCGGCTCCGACCCGGAGCACCCGGGTCGGAGCAGTCGATCGACTCCGGAGCGCCTATGCGGCGGCGGGGAACCACCACGCCGGTGCGCTCATCAGCACCGAGCGCAGGAACGGCTCGTGCGCCGTCGAACCGCTCTGCACCCAGGCCTTGATCGCCCCGACGAGGCCGTGCGCGAAGAAGCGGGCGACCACCGCGCGGTCGAACTCCGGAAGCTCCGGCTGCCAGGCCGCACGCTGTTCGAGGTACTGGGAGATCGTCTCGGTGAAGTGGTCGGCCAGCAGGTTCGGCACCGTGCCGTCCTGCGGAGTAGTGACCGACAGCACGTAGAGCGGTCGCAAGCGGTCGATGTGGTCGAGGATCTGATCGATGCTCGCCGTGAAGATCTCGACCGGATCACCGGAGTGCTCAGCGTAGCTCGAGATGTAGTGCTCGCGGGTGGAGTCGAGATCGAGCGCGAGCGCCGATCCCAGCACCTCCGCGGGAGACGAGAAGTGCTTGTAGAACGTCACACGGTTGATGCCGGCGAGCGCCGCGAGCTCCGACACCGAGATGCTCGGCACCGGCTTGGTGCTCGCGAGCTGGGTGATCGCCGCGTGCAGCGCTGCGCGCGTCCGGACGATTCGTGCGTCGGTCATGGGGACTACCCTAACCCGCCGGCGCGACGCGGGTGAGCGCCGCGATGCGCTCAGCGGCCTCCGGGTACCGTTCTTGCAGTGCGCTCCGCTCGCCGAGCTCGAAGCCGTCCCACTGGAACGGGGGCGCCATCGTCGTGCCGATGAGCGCCCAGTCGCCGACGGGGGACGAGCCCTGCATCACTCCCGCGGGCACGACCTGCTGCGGCAGCTGGCCGGCCGTGTGGTCCGGGCCGAGCAGCCGGGACTCGGATCGGCCGTCGGGGTGGAGCAGGAGCAGATCGAGCGGGGAGCCCGCGTACCAGTGGTAGACCTCCACCGAGTCGAGCGCGTGCAGCGCGGAGAAATCGGGGTCGATGAGGAGGTAGATGATCGCACTCGAGTGCTCGTCGAGGTACATCCGACGGAACAGCCCGCCCTCGTGCTCGAGGGGCTCGAGGCCGAGCGCGGTGACCCAGGCGGCCGCTTCGGTCGGGATCCCGGTCACGCGAGTGCGGCTTCGCGCGACTTGCGGAACCGGCGGCTCACCAGGATCAGCACGACGAGCGTCAGCACGTACGGGCCGGCGTCGGTGAGCTGCTGGGGCAGGCCGAAGGACTGCAGGCGGAAGCCCACCGCGTCGGCGAAGCCGAACAGGAGCGCGGCGCCGAGCACCCCCACCGGGTGCGCGCGGGCCAGCATCACGGCGACGACCGCGATCCAGCCGCGGCCGGCCGACATGTTCTCGGTGAACTGGACGACGTTGCCGAGGGCCAGCTGCGCGCCGCCGAGACCGGCGAGCGCACCCGAGGCGATGACCGCGCCGAGCTGATAGTGCTGCGGCTTCACGCCCATGGTCGCCGCGGCGAGCGGCCGCTCGCCGACGCCGCGCAGGCGCAGGCCGAGCGGGGTGCGGAAGAGCACCACCCAGAGCACCGGCACCAGGATCAGCGCGAGGTAGCCGAGCGGCGTGAGCGCGAAGAGCGCCCCGATCCACGGGATGTCCGCGAGGAACGGGATGCGCCAGACGGGGATCCCGTCGATCCCGGGATCCTGGAAGACACCCTGCACGCCGAAGACGGCGACGATGAGGAAGCTCGTCATGCCCACCGCGAGGATGTTCATCGCGATGGCCAGCACGATCGGATCACCCTTGCGGTACACCGCGCCGTAGCCGAGGATCAGCGAGAACAGCGCGCCCGAGATCATCGCGACGAGCGTTCCGACGATCCAGTTGTGCGTGAAGAACGAGGCCGCGACGCCGGCGAACGCGCCCACGAGGATCATGCCCTCGAGACCGATGTTGAAGATGCCCACGCGCTCGGCGAGCATACCGCCGAGTGCGGCGAGCAGGATCGGGATCAGCGAGCGCAGCACTGAGGCGACGAGATCCTGATCGAACAGGTCGAGGAAGTTCATCGCTCGGACTCCTTCGACTCGGTGGGGAGGGCCGCGGGGGCGGCGGACCCGACGGCGGCCGCGGACGGCGCGAGGTGCGGGTCGGTGAGCGGTTCCGGCTGCGCGAAGGGCGGTCCGTCCTCCACGGGTGCCGCGCGTTTCCTGAAGCGAGGCAGCGCGACCCGGAACGCCAGCAGAATGATGACGAGCGCCTGGATCACGGCGGCGATCTGCGGGGACAGCCCGAGTTCGCGGCCCATCGCGTCGCTGCCGACCATGATCGCGGCGAAGAAGACGCCGGCGATGACGATGCCGACCGGGCGGTAGAGCGCGAGCAGGGTGACGAGCAGGGCGGTCCACGCGTAGTTCGTCTGGATGAAGGAGCCCTCGATGAGGCGGGTGTTCGGGGCGCCGATGACGAGCATGAACCCGAAGAGCCCGGCGAGACCGCCGGAGAGCGCCATGGTGCGGAGTACGAGCGGCCCGGGCTTCACGCCGCCGTAGCGCACGAACTCGGCGTTCTGGCCGCTCAGGCCCGACTCGAAGCCGTAGCGGGTGCGGCGGTTGACGAAGATAGCGCCGAGCACCACCAGGATCAGGATCACGAGCGACCAGTTCACCCCGGTGAGCACCGCGGTGACCGGACTCGTCGCACCGAAGGTGTTGCGCAGCGTCTCGGCGAACCCGGAATCACGCGGCACGAGCATCGAGAGCTGCACCTCGGGGCGCACCTGCTCGCTCGCCACGAGGTCGGAGACCGGCTCGTCGAGGTGGAAGCGGATGAGCCAGGACGAGAAGTAGCGCGCCGGGTAGTTGAGCAGCAGGGTCGACAGCAGGATCGGTACGCCGAGCAGGTTCTGCAGCACCGCGGCGATCAGGCCCCACGCGGCGCCGACCGCGATCGCGACGATGAAGGCGAGCGGCACGATCAGGAGCGCCGGGCCGGGGACGTAGATCGCGACGATCCCGCCTGCGAGCGCACCGAGTCCGGCCTGCCCCTCCGTGCCGAGGTTCAGCACGCCGGCGCGGAAGGCGACGGCGATCGCGATGCCGATGCCGATGATCGGGATCGCGCGGGCCAGTGTGTTCGCGAGCCCCGCACCGGTGCCGAAGGAGCCGTTGAGCATGGCGGCGTAGCCGCTCAGCGGGTCGACCCCGGCGATGAGCATGAAGCACGCCCCGATGAGGAGCGCGAGGATGACGGAGATCGGGATCGGGCCGGCGAGCCAGCGGCCGAAACGGTGCAGGACGCTCACTGGGCGGCCCCCTTCTGCGCGGTGCGGCGTTCGAGCGCGGCGAACGTGCCGGGCCGGTGCGGCTCGTCGGGCTCGTGGCCAGCCATGTAGAGGCCGAGCAGCGCCTCGGTGGCCTCGGCCTGGGGGACCTCGGCGACGATCCGGCCCTCGAACATCACGAGGATGCGGGAGGACAGCGACATGATCTCGCTGAGCTCGGCGGAGATGAGGAGGAGCGCGCCGCCCGCGTCGCGGTACTCGCAGAGCTCGCGATGGATCGACTCGATCGCGCCGATGTCGACGCCCCGGGTCGGCTGTTCGGCGATGAGGAGCGGGGAGCGGTAGTCGAGCTCGCGCGCCACGACGACCTTCTGCAGGTTGCCGCCCGAGAGCGTGCCGACGGCGGTCGCGGGGGAAGCGATCTTCACGCCGAACCGGGAGATGAGCCGCTTGGCGTGCTCGACCATCGCGCCGCGCGAGAGCAGCCCGCGCTGCAGGATCGGGGCCGACCGGTGGTGGCCGAGGGCGAGGTTGTCGACGGCGCTCGCGGTGCCGGCGCTGCCGACGGCGTGCCGGTCCTCGGGGATGTAGGCGATGCCGCCGTCGCGCCGCTCGGCGATGGACGACTGACTGAGGTCGCGATCCTTGATGCGAATGCTGCCGTCGCTCGTGCGGCGCATGCCGATGATCGCTTCCGCGAGCTCGACCTGCCCGTTGCCGGCGACCCCGGCGATGCCGACGACCTCGCCCGCCCGCACGGTGAGGCTCGCGTCCGAGACCGACTCCCGCTCGCCCGATCCGGCCACCGTCAGCTCGCGCACGTCGAGCACGACCTCGCCCGGGGGATTGGCGGGCGGCGGCGTCGAGAGATCGACGTCGCGGCCGGTCATGTGGCGGGTGATCTCCGCTGGGGAGCTCTCGGCGGTGACGAGCTGCGCGACGTTGCGGCCGTCTCGGAGCACGGTCACGCGATCCGAGATCGCCATGACCTCGCCCAGCTTGTGCGTGATGAGAATGATGGTGCGGCCGTCGGATTTGAGGGCGCGCAGCACGTCGAAGAGGCGCTCGGTCTCCTGCGGGGTGAGCACGGCGGTGGGCTCGTCGAGGATGAGGACGCGGGCCTCGCGGTAGAGGGCCTTCACGATCTCGACGCGCTGGAGCACACCCACGGGCACGGAGTCGACCCGCTGCGTGGGGTCGATCGCGAGGCCGTACTGGGCGGCGATGTCAGAGACGCGGCGATTGGCCGCGGCGCGGTCGATGAGACCGCGCTTCGTCGGCTCACTGCGGAACACGACGTTCTCGGCGATCGTGAGCGACGGGAAGAGCTTGAAGGACTGGAACACCATGCCGATACCGGCGTCGATGGCGTCGAGCGGCGACGCGAAACTGCGACGCTCGCCCCGCACGAAGATCTCGCCCTCGTCGGGCTGGTAGACGCCGGCGAGCATCGACATCAGGATCGACTTGCCGGCGCCGTTCTCGCCCATGAGGGCGTGGATCTCGCCGGCCTCGACCTCGAAGTCGACGCGGTCGTCGGCGAGGACGCCCGGGAAGCGCTTCGTGATCCCGCGCATGGAAACCTCGGCGGCCATGCTCACTCCTTCGGGTCGTTCGTTCGGTGACGTGCTCGGCGGGTGGGCGGATGCGGTGATCCGCCCACCCGCCGAGCTCCGGCTGCGAGGGCGGGTTACGCCATCGGGTCGGTGACGGTGATCTTGCCGCTCACGATGTCGTCGCGGGTCTGCTTGACCTGCTCGAGCACCTCGGGGTTCTCCATCACGGTGCACTGCGAGTCGGCAGCGCCCTCGGTGAGGCTGACGATGGTCATGCCCTCCTCCTTCAGGCCGAAGGAGCTCGTCGCCTCAGCGGCTGAGGTGCCGTCCATGATCTCGCCGACGACGGTCTCGACGACCTTGTCCACAGCCTTGATCGTGCCGTCGACCACAAAGCCGGGAGCGATCGGGCACTGGTTGGCGTCCACGCCGTAGGCGGAGAAGCCCTTCTCAGCTGCGGCCTCCATGATGCCGCCGTTCGCGGCAGCGCCCACGGCGAAGACCTGGTCGACGCCGGTCGCGGCGAAGGCCAGCGCCTGCTCCTTGGCACGGGCGGTATCGGCGAACGGGTTGTCGCCGCCGATGACCTGCGGGTCGACGGTGTCGACATCCGGGTTCACGCTCTTCGCGCCCTCGGCGAAGCCGCCCGAGTACTTGGCGAGCAGCGGGATGTCGAGCGAGATGACCGAGCCGACCTTGTTGGCCTCGGTCAGGAGACCGGCCTCGACGCCGAGGAGGTACGACGGCTCCTGCTCGCGGAACGTGGCCTGGTAGAGGTTCTCGGGGGCGCCCTCGACGAACGTGTCGATCAGCAGGAAGTTCTGCTGCGGGTTCTGCTCGGCGAGCTCCTTGGCGACATCGCCGAACTGGAAGCCGAGCATCACGACGACCTCGGGAGCCTCGGCGATCGCGGCCTCGAGGTTCGAGCGGCGCGTGGCGTCGTCCTTCGACTCGAAGGTCTTGGAGCTGCCCTCGAACTCCTCGGCGACGGCGTCGATGCCGACCTTGCCCGACTTCAGGAACTCGTTCTGGCCGATCGGGTCGCTCGTGATGTAGATGAAGCTGGGGCCGTCGGCCGCGGCATCACCGGAGTCGCTGCCGCCGTCGCCGCTGCCGCCCGAGCAGGAGGTGAGCAGCAGGGCGGCGGAGGCCGCACCGGCGATGAGGGCCGCGCGGGCGCGGCGCTTGGTGAAGAACATGTCGATACCTTTCGAGGTGGTGTGGGGTTGGGGTAGAGCTTAGAACCTTTGCGGTGCGGGCGAGAAGTGCGTGCGGGCCCGAGTGCGCGGCGACGGGCGCCGGCACTCGGCCGCGCCTCAGCTGCGGACGTCCGAGAGCGGCACACTCGCCAGCGTCTGGCCGCGACCCGGCAGGATCACGCGGCGCTCGGTCACGATCGCGGTGATGAGTGCGTGCGGCGTGACATCGAAGGCCGGGTTGACGGCGTCGATGCCCTCGGGAGCGGTGCGCACCCCGCCGAAGCCGGCGACCTCGGCCACGCCGCGATCCTCGATCTCGATGTCCGCGCCGGTCGCCGTCGACATGTCGACGGTCGACTCGGGGGCCACGACGATGAAGGGGACTCCGGCGTGCTGCGCGGCGAGCGCGAGCGAGAAGGAGCCGATTTTGTTGGCGCTGTCGCCGTTGGCCGCGATGCGGTCGGCGCCGATGAAGACGGCGTCCGCGATCCCGCGCGACAGCAGGAACGGGCCCGCGGAGTCGATCAGCAGGCGGAAGGGGGCGTTCATGCGCTGCAGCTCCCAGGCGGTGAGGCGCGCGCCCTGCAGCAGCGGGCGGGTCTCGAGTGGGAAGGCCTCTTCGAGCGAGCCCTGCTCGAGGAGCGTCTGGATCACGCCGAGCGCGGTGCCGCGCTCGACGGTCGCGAGGCTGCCCGTGTTGCAGATGGTCATGACCCGCACCCGGTCCTTGCCGGTGAGCTCCCGGGTCAGGTCGGCGCCGCGCAGGCCCATCGAGATGCAGGCGGCGATGTCCTCGTCGCGGATCAGCAGGGCCTCCTCGAGGATGCCCGCGGGGCCCTCGTCCAAGCGGGTGAGCGCACGATCCACGCCCCAGGAGAGGTTGACGGCGGTCGGCCGGGCCTCGCGCAGGAGGGCGGCCTGACGCAGCACCTCATCGCGGTCGAACTCCTCGTCGCCGTTCGCCGCGTCGACGCTCGCGGCGATGAGCGCCGTGCCCATTGCTCCCGCGACGCCGAGCGCCGGGGCGCCGCGAACGGCGAGGCGCTGGATGTCGTCGATCAGCGCGGAGAGCTCGGTGACGCGCAGGACCTCGAGCTGCTGCGGGAGGAGCGTTTGGTCGATGAGTTCGATGGCCCCGTCGATCCAGTCGATCGTGCGCAAGCGGTTCCCCCTGGGTTCTGTGGTGTGCCGGGAGCCTCGCGGTGGGGCATCCCGGACGGTCGTGCCGCAGCTCTCAGAATACCGGAAGTACCGGCGCCCTCGAACGCGATCGCTGCAGCCCGCAGTGACGATTCCCGGGTCGCGCGTTCACCCGCGTGCGACATGGCGTTCGTGCGACGGACGCGCGTCGTTCACGTTTCGGATCGCGTGTCGCATCATTCGGATTCCGAATCGCGGCGTACCTTGTCTGGTATCGGGCATCGCGCCCGACGAGCGGGTGGCTCGCTCACGGCAGAACACCGAGATGGGGTCGCCCGTTGAAGCCGACACGGCTTCAACGCCCCGTTGGAGCCTCGGACAGCCGAAGGAGCCATCGTGGCCAACACCCAGCACCCCCTCACCCAGACTGACGGCGGCACGGAACACGAGCACCGCACCGGGACCGATCAGCAGGTGGAGCAGCAGCAGCGCAGTTACGTGCTCGACACGTCGGTCCTGCTCAGCGATCCTTCGGCACTCTTCCGCTTCGCGGAGCACTCGGTGGTGCTCCCGGTCGTCGTGGTGATGGAGCTCGAGAAGAAGCGCCACGATCCCGAGCTCGGCTACTTCGCCCGACGGGCGCTGCGGATCCTCGACGAGCTGCGCGCGAAGCACCTGCGCCTCGACTTCCCCGTGCCCGTCGGGGAGCACGGCGGCACCGTGCGCGTGGAGCTGAACCACACGAGCGTCGAAGCCCTGCCGAGCGGGATGCGGCTCGGCGACAACGACACCCGGGTGCTCGCGGTCGCGCAGAACCTGGCGTCGGAGGGGCTCGACGTGACGGTCGTGTCGAAGGATCTGCCGATGCGTCTGAAAGCGGCGGCGCTGGGGCTCGGCTCGGAGGAGTACCGCGCGGAGCTCGCGCGCGACGACAGCTACACCGGCACGAGCTCCGTCGAGCTCACCGAGGAGCAGATGCGGATGCTCTGGGAGGACGACCGGCTCGACGACGTCGAGGCCGTCGCCGACCTGCCGCGAGGCACCGGGCTGATCCTCAGCTCGCCGCGGGGATCCGCGCTCGGCCGGGTGGACGGGTCGCGCTCGCTCGAGCTGGTGCGCGGCGATCGCGAGATCTTCGGCCTCACCGGCCGGAGCGCCGAGCAGCGGCTCGCGATCGACCTGCTGCTCGACCCGACGGTCGGGATCGTGTCGCTCGGCGGCAGCGCCGGCACGGGCAAGTCGGCGCTCGCGCTCGCCGCGGGACTCGAAGCGGTGCTCGAGCGGCGCCAGCACCGCAAGGTCATGGTGTTCCGCCCGCTGTATGCGGTCGGCGGGCAGGAGCTCGGGTACCTGCCGGGCGATCACCAGGAGAAGATGAACCCCTGGGCCCAGGCGGTGTTCGACACCCTCGGGTCGATCGTCTCGGAGAATGTGCTCGACGAGGTCGTCGCGCGGGATCTCATCGAGGTCTTGCCGCTCACGCACATCCGCGGCCGCTCCCTGCACGACGCGTTTGTGATCGTGGACGAGGCGCAGTCGCTCGAGCGGGGAGTGCTGCTCACCATGCTCAGCCGTATCGGTCAGAACTCGCGGGTGATCCTGACCCACGATGTCGCGCAGCGCGACAACCTGCGGGTCGGCAGGTACGACGGGATCGCCGCGGTCATCGAGAAGCTGAAGGGGCACTCGCTCTTCGGCCACGTCACGCTGAACCGCTCGGAGCGCAGCGAGATCGCCGCTCTCGTGACGGAGCTGCTCGACACTCCGTAGGCCCGTGCGCTCGAGCCCGGCGTAGGCTGGGAAGGTGACTGGGACGACGATCGACGACCTGCTGCCACCCGACCTGCTCCGCCGGGCCCGAGACCGCGCCGCCACGACCGACGCGGAGAATCGGTTCTTCGCCGAAGACTTCGAGGAGCTGCGGGCAATCGGCTACCTCGCGGCGGTCGTCCCCGACGCGCTCGGGGGATCTGGGCTCTCGCTCGAGTCGCTCGTGACTGCCCAGCGCTGCCTGGCCGCCCACGCCCCTGCGACGTCGCTCGGCGTGAACATGCACCTCGTGTGGACCCAGGTGGCGCGATTCCTGCACGATCGCGGGATCACGACCCTCGACGGGGTGCTCCGCGACGCGGTCGCCGGCGAGGTCTTCGGGTTCGGGATCTCCGAGGCCGGCAACGACGCGGTGCTCCTGGATTCGACCTCGACGGCCGAGCCGCACCCCGACGGCGGGTACCGCATCTCGGGCACGAAGGTCTTCACCACGCTGTCGCCGGTGTGGACCCGGCTCGGGGTGCACGCGCGCTGCGAGCGGGCGGGAGCGGATCCCGAGCTCGTCTTCGGGTTCGTCCGGCGCGAGGCAGCCGGGGTGCGGGATCCGGGATCGGCGTCCGCCGGGCTCGCCGAGGGACGCATCGAGCATCCGGGCACCTGGAATCCGCTGGGGATGCGGGCGACGCAGAGCTGGACGACCCGTCTCGACGGGGTGCGCGTGCGCCCGGACGACGTCGCCGCGCGGATCGCCCCGTTCGACGGGCGTGATCCGCTCGTGCTCGCGATCTTCTCGTCGTTCTCGATCCTCACGGCATCGGTCTACGCCGGGATCGCGGACCGGGCCCTGGAGCTCGCGCGGGCGGCCGCGAATCGACCGGCGCCGCGGCCGGGTGGGGGCGAGCCCGACGGCCGGATCCGTCTCGACGACCCCGACACGGCGGCCACGCTCACCGCCGCGGTACTGCGCCACCGGCGATCGCTCGACGCGCTGACCCTGCTCGCGCGCGACGTCGACGAGCGGCGTGAGCGCGACGACTGGTTCCTCGCGCTCGCCGCCGCGCGCAACGAGGTCTGCGACGAGGCCCGGGCCGCGGTCGACGTGGCCATGCGGCTCACGGGATCCCGTGGCTTCCAGGCCGACTCCGAGCTGGCGCGGCTCTACCGCGACGTGCTCGCGGGGCTCTTCCACCCGTCGTCGTCGGCGGCTCTCGCGGCGACGGTGCGCGGGTCGCTCGCCGATCCGGCTTGAGCGCGATCGCCGAGCGATCGGGTCGAAGCGCCTACGTCGCGCGCACCACGAGGGGCGCGGGGATCCGCTCGACGCGGGGCGTCGACGGGCGCGTGTCCTCGCGCAGCAGCTCCGCCAGCATCTGCGCGGCGCGCTGCCCGTAGAGGTACGGGTCCATGTCGACGGAGGTGATGGGCGGGGTGTGGAACTTCATCATGGTGCTGTCGACGCCGGAGACCAGTGTGATGGATTCGCCGATGGCGTGCCCGAGCCCGCGGAGGACCCCGGCGATGCGCACGGCGAACCCGTCGCCGCAGACGAACAGCCCGTCGCAGGCGCCGGGCGCGCCGGTCATCGCCGCGGCGAGCTGATCCCGGATCGCCTCGTTGCTGTCGCCGACGGAGACCCGGATGATCTCGGGATCCACGTCGTGGGCCCGGCACCACTCCAGGTAGGTCGACTCGACGACGTGCGACCACTGCGAGACCGTTTCGATCGTCAGGAGCCCGGGCCGCGCCGTGCCCCGGTCGAGCATGTGGGAGAGGGAGTCCCGGGTGCTGGCGGCCGTGTCGGACTCGACCATGCCCCACGGTGAGGCGGCAGACGGGGGCGGGGGGTCGATGCACACGGTGGGGGTGCTGCCGCGCAGCAGCTCGTGCATCCCGAGGTCGTCGGAGTGGGGCTCGACGATGACGAAGCCGTCGACGACCGGGAAGTCGCGCACGTCCCCGGTCTCGAGTGCGGAGGGGAGCAGGACCGGGGAGAGGTCGGTGTCGGCGAGACCCGCGGCGATCCCGCGCGTGATCTCGGCGTAGTAGAGCGAGTACTCCATCACGGTCGACGGGAAATAGACGCCGATGGTGCCGGTGCGTCCGCTGCGCAGCGACTTGCCCGTGCGGTTGGTGCGGTAGCCGAGCGAGGCCGCAGCCGCCTCGACCTGCTCACGGGTCTCGGGGGAGACGCCGGGTTTGCCGTTGAGCGCCATCGAGACCGCTGCGGCCGAGATGCCGAGGTGGCTCGCAATGTCTTTGAGGGTGGTCGGCACGGGCGCCTCCTGGGGTCGAGCGGGAACGGACCACGGCCCCGTTACGCATTCGTGATCTGGAACTTTTGACGTCGTCGGGGTCGCTGGATAAGCTACAGCCTATTACTTAATCGATTAAGTAACGGGTGGTTTCGCACTCATCACGATACTAAGGGAGTTTCTGTTGACTGAGCGACTCGAGCTCGCGTTCACGAATGGCGCGCTCTTCGACGGCGAGAGTTACCATGCAGCGCCGACGCACGTCGGCGTGGCCGGCGGCCGCATCGTGCTCATCGGCGACGAGGTGCTCGACGCGATCGGGCCCGGGACCGAGGTCGTCGACTGCGACGGCCGGCTGGTGCTGCCGGGCATGAACGACGCGCACGTGCACCCGATCGAAGCCGGCATGGAGATGCTGGGCTGCAACCTCGCCGACGGGTACACCCGGGAGGACTATCTCGAGCTCGTGCGCGCCTACGTCGACGCACACCCGTCGGTGGAGTGGATCGTCGGCGCGGGGTGGCAGCAGGCGGCGTTCCCGGGCGGTGCACCGCTGCGCGAGGATCTGGACGCGATCTGCTCGGACCGGCCGATCATCCTCTCGAACCGCGATCACCACAGCGCGTGGCTCAACAGCGAGGCCCTGCGCCGCTGCGGCATCGACGCGAACACCCCTGACCCCGCGGACGGTCGCATCGAGCGCGACGCCGACGGCGCCCCCACGGGCACGCTGCACGAGGGGGCGCGCATGCTCGCGCTCTCGCACGCACCGGAGCCCACCTTCGACGACATGTACGCCGGGTTCCTCGTGGGGCAGCGGAAGCTCGTCGACTACGGCATCACGAGCTGGCAGGACGCGCTGATCGGGCAGTACGGCAACCACAGCCCGGAGTTCTACACCGTGTACCGCACGGCCGAGGAGCGCGGCGAGCTGATCGCGCGCGTCAACGGCGCCCTGTGGTGGGAGCGGTCCCAGGGGCTCGAGCAGGTCGACGCCTTCGTCGCGCGGCGCGCCGCGGTGGCGGGCGGGCGGTTCCGCGCCGACACGATTAAGATCATGCAGGACGGTGTCGCCGAGAACCAGACGGCCTCGATGATCGAGCCCTACCTCGTGCCCGGGTGCGAGTGCCGCGGCTCCGACAACGCCGGGATCTCGTTCGTGGATCCCGAACGGCTGCCCGACTACGTCACGGCGCTCGACGCGCTCGGGTTCCAGATCCACTTCCACGCGCTCGGCGACCGTGCCGTGCGCGACGCCCTCGACGCCATCGGCGCCGCGCGGGATCGCAACGGCGCCGATGCCGGCCCGATGCACCTGCTCGCGCACATCCAGATCATCAATCCCGCCGATGTGGCCCGGTTCCGCGCACTCAACGCCTCCGCCAACATGCAGCCGCTGTGGGCGAGCTACGACCCCCAGATGATCGATCTCACCGTGCCCTTCCTCGGCGACGAGCGCGTCGCGCACCAGTATCCGTTCGGCTCGCTCCACCGGAGCGGCGCCCACCTCAGCGGCGGATCCGACTGGCCCGTCACCTCGGCGGACCCGTGGCTCGGGATCCACGTCGCCGTCAACCGCCGGGTGCCGCGGTCGCACCCGGACTTCAACGAGCGCGTCTTCCTCGCCGAGGAGAAGCTCGACCTGGCGGTGGCGCTCCGCGCGTACACGCTCGGCGGGATCGAGGCGAACGGCCGGGATCACGAGGTCGGGCGGATCGCGCCGGGCTATCTCGCGGACCTCGTCGTCACGAACCGCGATCCCTTCGCCGGATCGGCCGAGGAGATCCACGCGACGCACGCGGAGCACGTCTACGTCGACGGCCGCCTCGTCACCCCCGCCCACGACGCGACGATCCCCGCCGCGCGATGACCACACTCACGACCACCCACACTGCATCACCCCCGAAAGGATCCACCATGTTGAAGAAGACACTGTTCGCAACGGCCGCGATCGCGCTGGTATTCACCGCCGGGTGCTCCGCCTCCGACGCCAAGGACGGCGACGCGGGCGCCGCGAGCGCCACCACCGCCGTCGATCTCGCGAGCATCGAGAAGAGCGACGCAGCCGCAGCGCTGCTGCCGGCAGACATCGCCGAGCGCGGCACCTTCGTGCTCGGGATCGACGCGACCTACCCGCCGAACGAGTTCAAGGACGACGCCGGCAACCCGATCGGGTGGGAGGTCGACCTCATGAACGCTGCCACCGTGAAGCTGGGCCTCGAGCCCGACAACCAGATCTCGAAGTTCGAGAACATCATCCCGAAGATCGAGATGGACAAGTTCGACTCGGGCATCGCGGGCTACTACGACACCGTGAAGCGCCAGGAGAACTTCGACATGGTCGACTTCTTCATCGCGGGCAACCAGTTCGGCTCGCTCGAGGAGAACACGATCACCTCGGAGCTCGACATCTGCGGCCAGAAGATCTCCGTGCCCAACGGCGGCTCGGCTCCTCTGTACTACCTCCCCGAGGTGGAGAAGCGGTGCCTGGCCGAGGGCAAGGGCAAGATCGAGGTCATGGGCTACGACACGACGGAGGAGATGGTCGCGGCCGTCTCGCTGGGACGCGCGTACGCCTTCGTCGCCGACTCCCCGGTCGTGAGCTACGCCGTGAAGAACAGCGAGGGCAAGCTCGTCGGGTCGGATATCTACGAGACCCTGCCCGCCGGTGCGCCGTTCAAGAAGGGCAACGACGAGCTCGTCGAGGCCTTCGCCGCCGCGATGCAGGAACTGCACGATGACGGCACCTACGACGAGATCCTCGACTTCTGGGGAGTCGAGGCCGGTCGTATCGACACGATCACCGTCAACGCCGGCACGGAGTAGCCGATGACAGAGATCACTCACGTGATCCCGGTGGCACCGCCGAAACGAATCACGGCGGTGCCGCTCCGGCATCCGTGGCGCAACCTGCTCGCGTTCGGGCTCATCTTCCTGCTCATCGCGTTTGTGCTCGACGCCGCGCAGCGCGAGGCCTACGACTGGCCCGCGTTCGCGACCTACCTCCTCGACGAGCGCGTCGTGGCGGCGGCCGGGGTCACGCTCGCGCTGACTTTCCTCTCGATGTTCGGCGCCATCGTCATCGGCATCGTGCTCGCGGTCATGCGCGAGACGAGCAACCCGGTGCTGCGCGCGATCGCCTGGGGGGTCATCTGGTTCTTCCGGGGCACCCCGGTGTACGTGCAGCTCGTGTTCTGGGGGCTGCTCGGCACGATCTACCAGTCCATCAATGTGGGGATCCCGTTCACGGAGCCCTGGCTCGTACTGGAGACCGCCGACATCATCCCGGTGTTCTGGCTCGCGGTCATAGGCCTGGCGCTCAACGAGGCCTCGTACATGGCGGAGATCGTGCGTGCCGGGCTGCTCTCGGTCGACGACGGGCAGACGGAGGCGGCAAGCGCCCTCGGCATGAGCTGGTGGCTGATGATGCGGAAGGTCGTCATCCCGCAGGCCATGCGGGTCATCATCCCGCCGACCGGCAACGAGCTGATCGCGATGCTGAAGACGACCTCGCTCGTCACGGCCGTGCCGTTCAGCCTGGATCTCTACACGCGGACCCGGGACATCTCGGCCGCGACGCTGAACCCGATCCCGCTGCTGCTCGTCGCGTCGGTGTGGTACCTCTTCTTCACCTCGGTGATGATGATCGGGCAGGCGCAGCTCGAGAAGCACTTTTCGAAGGGGCAGTCTGGCCGGAGTGCCGCGCCGCGGAAGAAGCGCACGGCGCGCGGGGCCGGCGCGATCCGCACCGGCGCCACGACGAGCCCGGAGACCGGCACGGGATCGACCGCGGATCCGGTCGTTCCCGGCATCACGGAAGGAGCGAGCGATGAGCGACGTTAAGGTCCTCGCGCAGGACGTCCACAAGTCGTTCGGCGACAACCATGTGCTCCAGGGCATCAACCTGACGATCCGGAAGGGCGAGGTGAGCTGTCTCCTCGGCCCCTCCGGCTCCGGCAAGTCGACGTTCCTGCGCTGCATCAACCACCTCGAGACGATCGACTCGGGCCGGATCGAGGTCGACGGCACGCTGATCGGGTACCGCGAGCACGGGGACAAGCTCTACGAGCTGCAGCCGTCCGTCGCGGCGCAGCAGCGCGAGAACATCGGCATGGTGTTCCAGCGCTTCAACCTGTTCCCGCACATGACGGCGTTCGAGAACATCACCTGCGCCCCGATCTTCGTGCGCGGCGAGCGCAAGAGCGAGGCGCGGGAGTCCGCGCTCGCGCTCCTCGAACAGGTTGGGCTCGCCGACAAGGCGGACGCCTACCCGCGCGAGCTCTCCGGCGGGCAGCAGCAGCGGATCGCGATCGCGCGTGCGCTCGCGATGAAGCCGGACCTCATGCTGTTCGACGAGCCGACGAGCGCGCTCGATCCCGAGCTCGTCGGCGAGGTGCTCGAGGTCATGAAGTCGCTCGCGGAGACCGGCATGACGATGATCGTGGTGACCCACGAGATGGGCTTCGCGCGTGAGGTGGCCGACTCGGTGACCTTCATGGACGGCGGAGTGGTCGTCGAGCACGGCACCCCCGAGGAGGTGCTCGTGCATCCGCAGCACGGCCGAACGCGCGCCTTCCTCTCCAAGGTGCTGTAGCGCCGCGGAGCAGGTGCACGCCGCGCCTGGCACCACCTGCTGCGCGCCGCGCGCCGAAACGCCGAGAGGCGCTGCCCACCATCGTGGACAGCGCCTCTCGGCGTTCGTGCGGAGCTACTTCGCGACGCCCGGGTGGGTCATCGAGAGGAGATCCAGCGCCTGATCGAGATCGGCCTCGGAGACCTCGCCGCGCTCGACGTAGCCGAGGTCGACGACGGCCTCGCGCACGGTGATGCCCTTCTTCACCGAGTGCTTCGCGATCTTCGCCGCGGCCTCGTAGCCGATGAGGCGGTTCAGCGGCGTGACGGTCGAGGGGCTCATGCCGGCGAGTGCCGCCGCGCGCTCGAGGTTCGCCTCGAGGCCCGCGATGGTCTTGTCGGCGAGGACCACGGCCGCGTTCGAGAGGAGACGGATCGACTCGAGCAGGGCGGTTCCCATGACCGGGATCTGCACGTTGAGCTCGAAGGAGCCCGAGGCGCCCGCCCACGCGATCGTCGCGTCGTTGCCGATCACCCGTGCGCAGACCATGAGCACGGCCTCCGGCACGACCGGGTTGACCTTGCCGGGCATGATGGAGGAGCCGGGCTGGAGGTCGGGGATGTGCAGCTCGGCGAGCCCCGTGTTCGGGCCCGAGCCCATCCAGCGGATGTCGTTGTTGATCTTCGTGAGCGACACGGCGATGGTGCGGAGTGCACCCGAGGCCTCGACGAGCCCGTCGCGGTTGGCCTGCGCCTCGAAGTGGTTGCGCGCCTCGGTGATCGGCAGTCCGCTCGACTGCGCGATCTCGGCGATGACCTTCTCCGGGAACCCGAGGGGGGTGTTGATCCCGGTGCCCACGGCGGTGCCGCCCTGGGGCACCTCGGCGACGCGGGGGAGTGCCGCCTCGACGCGCTCGATGCCGTAGCGGATCTGCGCGGCGAACCCGCCGAACTCCTGGCCGAGGGTGACCGGGGTCGCGTCCATGAGGTGGGTGCGGCCCGACTTCACCGCGGTCTTCCAGAGCTCGGACTTGGCCTCGAACGCCTCCGCGAGGTGCGCGAGCGAGGGCACGAGCTGCTCGATGAGCGCACCGGTCACGGCGATGTGCACCGAGGTCGGGAACACGTCGTTCGACGACTGCGAGGCGTTGACGTGGTCGTTCGGGTGGACGGGGGCGCCAAGGTGCTTCGTCGCGAGGGTCGCGAGCACCTCGTTCATGTTCATGTTCGAGGACGTGCCCGACCCGGTCTGGTAGGTGTCGACCGGGAACTGATCGTGGTGGGCGCCGCCGATGATCTCGTCGGCCGCGGCGACGATGGCCTGGCCGATGGGCGCCTCGAGGATCCCGAGCTCGACGTTCGCGATCGCTGCGGAGCGCTTGATGCGGGCGAGCGCGACGATCTGGGCGGGCTCAAGGCCCGCACCGGAGATGGGGAAGTTCTCGACGGCGCGCTGCGTCTGCGCCGCGTAGAGGGCGTTCTTCGGCACGCGGACCTCGCCCATCGTGTCGTGCTCGATGCGGTACTCGATCTCTTCAGTCACTTTCATCCTTCGGTTCGATGTGGGATCCTGCGGCGTCGCGCAGGTCGACGGTGGAGCGTGAGGGCCCGACCACGCCGGGCAGGCGTGGCAGGCGGATTAGAGGGCGGGCAGTGCCAGGTCGCCCGACGCGATGTCGAGCGGTCCGACGGCGCTGATCGGCACCGCACGGCCCTCGGCCAGGCGGTACTGGCAGCCGACGATCCCGAGCCGGCCCGCAGCGACCGCGTCGCTGATGATCCGTGAGCTGCGGAGCAGGGCGTTCACCGTGCCGCCGAGGTGGACCCGGCCGACGGCGTCGGGGTCGATGAGGTCGCGGTCGACGTAGGGGGTGTTCCGGTTCTCGCGCATCCAGAGGTGCTGCACAGCGGGCAGGATCGGCTGCAGCGTGTTCTCGACGGCGACCGGCACGGGATCCGGATCCTGCGCCATCAGATCGATGGACGCGGCAACGGCGCCGCACGAGTCGTGCGCCAGCACCACGATGATCGCGACGCCGAGATTCGCCACCGCGTACTCCATGGACGCCACGATCGACTCCGCCACGACGTGCCCCATGTTGCGTGCGACGAACAGGTCGCCCAGGCCGGCGTCGAAGATGATCTCGGCCGCGAGCCGCGAGTCGGAGCAGCCGAAGAGGGCGGCATCCGGGTTCTGCACACTCGCGAGCTCGTTGCGTCGCTCGACGTCCTGCCGCGGGTGCTGCGGCCCGCCCGCGATGAAGCGGGCGTTGCCCGCCGCGAGGGCGTCCCAGGCGGTCTGCGGGCTGACACGGGGTGCGGTCACGAGGTCTCCTCTGCGGTGGGGGTGGAATCGGTGGTCTGCGGGCCGTCGACCGAGGCGGCGACCTCGGTGGCGAGCACCCGCAGCGTGCCGGCGGTGTCCGTGCCGTAGACGAGCAGGGCGCCGTCGCCGGTGTCGGCGGCGAGGCCGAAGAGCATGTTCGCCTGGTCGGGGCTGCGGTCGGAGTGGTCGTACACGATCCAGTCCAGGCCGCCGAGGCGTTCGGTGCCGGTGGGGGACTGCTGCTCGAGCTGCGTCGCGATCCAGGCCTCGTCGACGGGGGAGCCGTCGGCGGTGAACGCCTGCACGACGGCCGCGTACGCGTCATCCGCGGTCGTGTAGTTGATCTGCCAGTACGTGATGCCCTCGGACTGGCGGAGCACGGCCTGCTTGGCCTTCCACCCCTCGGGCACATCGGGTGCCGCCAGTGTGCGGCCGGCACTCGGCGAGGCCTCGGCCGCGAGGGTCACGACGTCGACCGAGCGATCCTCGAAGCCGCCCGTTCCGCGGGGAACCATGAGGAAGATGACGAGCACGAGCCCCAGGCTGACGAGCAGCGACAGCACGAGGTTGTTGACCGTCTTGCGCGCCCGGTAGTTGTGGGAGTCGATGGCCTTGCGCGCCGCCGTCTCCGCGGGGGTCTCCGGGCGACCGAGACCGGCCACCTCCACGGGCGGCTTCTGCTGCTTCGCCACGGCTACTCGGTGCCCTCGGTGCCGGCGTTGTCGTTGCCAGTGCTGTCGGTGTTGGCGTTGTCAGTGCCGGCGCCGTTCGCCGTGCCGGCGCCCTGCCGCGCGGCCTCCAGGCGCTGGCGCGCTCCCAGCAGCCACTCCTCGCAGCGTGCGGCCAGGGCCTCGCCCCGCTCCCACAGTTGGATCGACTCTTCGAGCGTCGAGCCGCCCTGCTCGAGGCGGCCGACCACCTGCACGAGCTCGTCGCGTGCCTGCTCGTAACTGAGCTCGGCGGGATCCTGGAGGGCAGGGGAAGACATGGCTCCCAGCTTACAGCCGCCGGCTGGAGGGATGGGCGAGTGCGCCTCAGGCGGTGCTCACAGCTCAGGCGGATGGAAACCGGGGCTTCCAACCGCCTGACGTGCGAGCACCGCCTGAGCCGTCCGGGATGCCGAGATCCAGGATCCCGGCCCCGCCTAGGTGGTCGCGGCCGGGGTTTCCTCCCGCACCGCCTTTTTCCCGAGCTTCGCCCAGGAGCTCCGGATCATGCGCTGGATCGAACTGTCGAGGGCGACCGCGACGATCAGCGTTGCGCCGATGAGGATGGTCTGCAGGAACGGCGACGCCTGCATGAACACGAGGCCCGCGCGCAGCACCCGGAAGAAGAGGAGACCGGCCACGACCCCGCTGATGCGGCCGACCCCGCCCTCGAACGCGATGCCGCCGAGCAGCACGACCGTGAGGGCCTCGAGCTCGAGCCCCGAGCCGATGTTCGGGTTCGCCGACTGCACCTTCGCGGAGAGGAACATGCCGGCGAGGGCGGCGAATGCCCCGGTCGCGACGAACAGCAGGAAGCGCGAGCGCTTGACGTTCACGCCCATGAGCCGGGCCGCGCGCTCGTTGCCGCCGATCGCCTTGACCTCTTTGCCGAACTTGGTGTGGTTCAGCACGTACCAGCCGAGCGCGATGACCACCACGAGGGCGACGATCTGGATCGGCACGGGGCCGATCTTCATCGTGCCGATGGCGCGGAACGTCTCCGGGAGCTCGGCGCGCGGGATCGTGCGGCCGTCCGAGAGGAGCAGAGCGAATCCGCCCCACACGCTGAGCGCGCCCAGCGTGACCACGAACGAGTTCAGCCCCATATAGGAGACGAGGAACCCGTTCAGCGCCCCGGTGAGCACGCCGGTGCCGATCGCGACGAGGAAGCCGAGAAGCGTCGAGCCGGTCGAGCTCATCGTGAGGCCGCCGGTGATCGCGGCCGCGGATGCGACGGATCCCACCGAGAGGTCGATCGTGCCCGACATGATGAGGAAGGCGGCCGGGATCGCGATCAGCCCGAGCTCGGCGGCCTGCAGCAGGATGCTCTGCCCGTTCGCGAAGCTGAAGAAGTTGGGGCGGAGGATCGAGAAGACCGCGACCAGCACGATCAGCGCGAGGAAGATGCCGTTCTTGGCGGCGAAGATCTTGATGCGTTCTGCGTTCATGAGGGCTTCCGTTCAGGCGCGGCCGGGGGTGGCCGGGTGGGGCTCGGTCGCATGCGAGGCGGCGGCATGCGACTCGGCGATCGTGAGCAGCGAGGTCAGGAGGTCGGCGTTGAAGGATTCGGATCGGGGCACCTCGGCGAGGCGGTCGCCGAGCACGGTGTAGGCGCGGTCGCACATGCTGGCGATCTCATCGGATTCGCTCGACGCGACGATGACGGCGGCGCCGCGACCCGCGGCCGCGCGGGCGGCCTCGACGATGTCGAGCTTGGCTCCGACATCGACGCCCTGGGTGGGCTGGGCGAGGATGAGCAGGACGGGCTCGGCGGGGTAGAGCCAGCGCGCGAGCAGGTGCTTCTGGCGATTGCCGCCGGAGAACTGCGAGACCTCGGCGTCAGCCGAGGGCCCGCGGATGTCGAGGGCCTCCCGGGCGTGCGCGTAGACCTCCGCGCCGGATCGGGCCGAGACCCACCAGCCCCGAGAGGGGCCCGCGGCGTACCAGGGCAGCATGACGTTGTCGAGCGCAGTCTCAGACGCGATGAGGCCCTCGGTGTCGCGATCCGGCGGGACGAAGAAGACGCCGCGCCGGATCGCCTGGGCGGGCGACGCGAAGCGGTGCGTGGTGCCGTCGAGCTCGTACGCGTGCGGCGAGGCGGCGGCTCCGGCGAGCTGGGCTGCGATCCCGAATTGCTCGCCGCCCGCCATGCCGAAGAGTCCGACGACCTCGCCCGCCCGGGCCGCGATCGGACCTCCCGGAGTGGTCACCGACATGACCTCGCGGCCCGGCTCGACGTGCGTGAAGTCGAGGGAGCGCAGGTCCGGCACGAGCGCTTCTGCCAGCTTCGCCGGGGTGAACCCGCTCGCGGGCCCGTCGACGACCAGGCGGCCGCCGCGGAGCACGACGATGCGCGTGCAGACCTCCATGATGTCGGGGAGGCGGTGGGAGACGTAGACGACCGCCACGCCGCGCGCCGCGAAGCCGCGGATGAGTTCGTGCAGGGCGTCGGTCTCGGCGCGACCGAGGGCGGCCGTCGGTTCGTCGAGCAGCAGCACCTTCATCTCGCCGGAGAGCAGCCCGCGCGCGAGATCGACGAGCTGCCGCTCGCCCAGGCTGAGCGCCTCGACCGGCATGTCGAGCGGGAGCTCGGCGCCGACGGTCGCGAGCGCCTCCTGGGCGCGGGCGCGCCGCTCGGCCGCACCCGGTGCCTTGCGCGCCAGGAAGAGGTTCTCGAGCACCGACATGTTCGGGGCGAGCGCCGGCTCCTGGTGGATCACCGTGATCCCGAGCTGCGCGGCCTCGCGAGGGGTGAGCCGGCGGTCGATGTGCACCCCGTCGATGCTGAAGCCGCCGCTGGAGGCCCCGATCACGCCAGTGGTGACGTTGAACAGTGTGCTCTTGCCGGCGCCGTTGTGCCCGAGGAGACCGACGATCTCACCCGGGGCGACGGCGAACTCGATGTCCTCGAGCGCGCGGGTGGCGCCGAAATCGACGGTGACGCCGGTGTATGCGAGGCGATGCTCCGCAGTGGCCATTCCTGAAGTCCTCTCGACGGTGAGGGGTGCCGCAGCACCGGGGCGGGTGCCGGGCGCGCGGCCCGGCACCCGGAGCTGCTACTGGTTCGCCAGGAGGAAGTCCTCGGCGTTTGCGCTCGTGACCTCCGTGACGGGCACCGTCTGATCCTCGACCGGCTTGCCCTCGGCCGCGTCGACGAGCATCTGCGCGTTCGCCTCGGCGAGCTGGCGGGCCGGTGCGATGTAGGCGAAGCGCCAGAAGGAGCCCTCCTCCTGGATGATCTCCAGCTCGGCGTCGGTCGCGTCGAGGTTGGCGAGCAGCATGGTCTCGTCGGTCGGGGAGACACCGGAGTCGGTGAGGGCCTGGTAGGCGCCGAGTGCGGGATCGTTCGCGATCGCGAGCCACACCTTGGTGTTGGGCACGGCGTTCAGCTGGTTCTGCACGGCGGCGTAGCCGTCGTCGAGGCTCAGCACCTTGTGCTCGGTGATGTTGAGGTTGAGGTTCGCGGCTTCCAGCGCGTCGAGCATGCCCTGCCCACGGAGGCGGCCGAGGTCCGTGTCGGGCCACCCCAGGAACGCGACGTCGACCTGCTCGTCGCCGTAGGTCTCCTTGATCCACTCCGCGGCCTTCTCGCCCGCTTCCCTGCCGTCGGCCTCGTGGTCGAGCACGACGGCGGCTTCGACCCCGTCCCAGGTGCTGCCGTACCCGAGCACGGGGATGCCGGCGTCGGTCGCCTGCGTGGTCACGGCGACCATGGCGTCGGACTGCACCGGGTAGCCCATGATGGCCTTGATGTCGCCGCGCACGATCCAGGACTCCCAGTCCTGCACCTGCGTCTGCGCGTTCCACTTCGGATCGTCGGTGACGAACTCGTAGCCGGCGTCGGTGACGATTGTCTCCATGAAGGGGAGCATGTCGTTCCAGATCTGGATGTCGAGCCCGGCGAAGCTCATCGCGACGGCGCCCTTGGAGCCGCCCGCGTCCCCGCCGCCTCCGGCGGACCCGCTGTCGGAGGTGCAGCCGCTCAGCGCGAGGGCTGCGGCTGACGTGAGTGCGACGGCACCCAGGA